>LURN01000048.1 GCA_001628405.1 Candidatus Thioglobus sp. REDSEA-S12_B1
TGTCATCATTAGTAGTGATGGTGAAATCATTAATCGACACAGAAAGTTAATGCCAACCAACCCAGAGAGGATGGTCTGGGGATTTGGAGACGCCTCAGGCCTTAAGGTCGTTGACACTCCTTGCGGCAAGCTAGGGAGCCTTATTTGCTGGGAAAATTACATGCCTCTGGCGAGATATGCCTTATATGCACAGGGCGTTGAGGTTTATATAGCACCAACCTGGGATCAGGGGGACGCATGGATTTCTTCGATGAAGCACATCGCTAAAGAAGGAGCGTGCTGGGTGATTGGAAGTGGAAGTGCAATCAAAGCGAGCGATATTCCCGACTCTTTTCCAGGAAGAGAGACGCTTTATCCTGACCCTAACGAATGGGTTAATACAGGCGACTCTGTTGTCATTGCACCTGGAGGAGAGCTGGTTGCTGGCCCCATGAACAAGGAGCAAGGTATTTTATATGCCGATATTGATGTTTCAAAAGCATCTAGAGCCCATAGGAAATTGGATGTTGCGGGTCACTATTCTAGGCCTGATATTTTTAAATTGATCGTTAATAAAGAAAACCAGAGCCCAGTTCATTTTAAGAAATAAATCTAATTTAAAAAATCATCAGTTTTTTCAAGCTCAATAAATGAATCAATTACTTAGTCCCTTCAATTTTTCTAGAGGTCCAAGCCTTAAAAATCGCTTTATGCTAGCGCCCTTAACAAATACACAGAGCTTTGAAGACGGGAAACTTTCTGACGAAGAATTTAAATGGCTTACGATGCGTGCTCAGGGAGGCTTTGCCCTGACCATGACCTGCGCATCTCACGTACAAGCAATTGGAAAAGGTTTCCCTGGCCAATTAGGCGTTTTCTCAGATGATCACCTCGATGGCTTAAAGCGTCTCTCTAAAGAAATCAAAGCGAATGATAGTGTTGCTATCTGTCAACTCCACCATGCAGGAATGAGATCGCCTGAAGATCTTATTGGTCAAAGGCCTGTTTGCCCTTCTGATAATGAAGAATTTAAAGCTAGAGCGCTCTCAACTAGCGAAGTTGAGAAACTTAGAGATGATTTCATTGAGGCAGCCATTCGATCGGAAAAAGCAGGGTTTGATGGCGTAGAACTTCACTGCGCTCATGGATACATCTTAGCGCAGTTTTTGAGCCCCGAAATTAATAAGCGTAATGATCAGTATGGGCAAAGTCTGAGTAACCGCTCGAGGCTGCTTTATGAGATTATCGATGGCATCAGAGAGGTATGTCAAAATGAATTCATTATTGGAGTCAGACTTTCACCTGAAAGGTTTGGATTGAAGTTGAATGAGATTACCTCTCTTGCTGAGGAGCTGATGACATCAAACAAGATTGAGTTCTTAGATATGTCTCTATGGGACGTCTTTAAAGAGCCGGAGGAAGAGGAATTCAAAGGCAAAAAACTGATCAGTTATTTCACTGAACTTAAAAGAGGTAATACCAAGCTAGGTGTTGCTGGATCGATAAAAACGCCTGGTGATGCTGAAAAAACTATGGACGAAGGGGTTGACTGGGTTATGCTTGGAAGAGCGGCAATACTCCAGCACAATTTCCCAAAACTTTATGAGGCTGATTCGAGTTTTTCTCCAGTACAAGCTCCTGTGAGCAAAGAACACTTAAGAAACGAAGGGCTTTCAGACAAATTCATTCAGTATGTTGGAAACTGGAAGCTCACCAAAAAGCCCAGCAAAACTTAATCCTTAGAACTTTGTTGTAATTTGAAAGCATTGAAAGGCTTATATTCCCGAAAAAGCAATCTCATTATTCACCACCTTGGCTTCAATAACAGCGCCTGAACTATAATTTCCAGCAAGAATCCTTTGCGACAAAGGATTTTCAATGAGTTGCTGCACAGTTCTTTTGAGCGGCCTGGCTCCAAAAGCTGGATCATATCCACGCTCAACGATTAAATCGATCGCTTCATCCGATAGATTAAGCGAAAGATTAAGGTCATCCAATCTGGAGCGTAATTGATCTAATTGAAGGGCTGCAATGCCTTTAATTTGAGGCTTTCCAAGGTTATCAAAAATAACAATTTCATCAATACGGTTTACAAATTCTGGCCTAAAGTGGTCGCTTACAAGCTGCGTTAATACCTCTTGCATATCTTTACCAGGGTTTTCTTGAATCAGATCAGACCCTAAGTTAGATGTCATGACAATGACAGTATTCTTGAAATCCACTGTTCTTCCTTGACCGTCTGTGAGTCGGCCATCATCTAGAACCTGCAATAGAACGTTAAATACATCTGGATGCGCTTTCTCTATTTCATCCAACAAAACAATGGAGTAAGGTTTTCTTCTGACTGCTTCGGTTAATACGCCGCCCTGCTCAAAACCAACATATCCTGGCGGAGAGCCAATCATTCTGGCCACAGAGTGTTTTTCCATAAATTCGCTCATATCAATGCGAACAATGGCCTGCTCGGTATCAAACAAAAAGTCAGCCAAAGCCTTTGTAAGCTCAGTTTTTCCGACGCCAGTTGGACCCATAAATAGGAAAGATCCGTCAGGCTTTGATGGATCTGATAATCCTGCGCGTGCTCTTCGAACCCCATCTGAGATCACTTCGACAGCTTTTTCTTGTCCAATCAAGCGCTGGTGAATAATGCTTTCCATATTCAAGAGTTTTTCTTTTTCAGCGGCCATCATCTTGTCAACCGGAATGCCAGTCCATCGTGCCACGATATAGGAAATCTCAGTCTCGGTAACCTTGTTTCTAAGAAGCGTCATATCATCAACCTCTTTACTTTCAGAAGCTTGTATCTTTTCCTCCAGCTGGGGAATAATGCCGTACTGAAGTTCACTCATCTTGGCAAGATCATTGTTACGCTGAGCCACTTCAAAACTCGCCTTAGCCTGCTCAAGCTCCTCCTTTATGTTTTGAGCGCCTTGAACTTGTGATTTTTCTTTTTTCCAGACCTCTTCCAGGTCTGCGTAGTCTTTTTCGAGTGTTTTGATGTTTGACTCGAGCTCAGAGAGTCTCTCTTTTGAAGACTTATCTTTTTCTTTTTTAAGAGCCATCCTCTCAATTTTAAGTTGAACTAGTTTTCGATCTAGATTGTCCATTGACTCTGGCTTTGAATCAATTTCCATTCGTATTTGAGATGCGGCTTCATCAATTAAATCAATAGCCTTGTCCGGTAACTGCCTATCAGTAATATATCGTTGAGATAGATTTGTTGCAGCAATAATTGCTGGGTCAGTGATCTCGACTCCGTGATGCACCTCGTATCTCTCTTTTAAACCTCTCAAGATTGCAATTGTGTCTTCCTCAGTCGGCTCATTCACTAAGACCTTCTGGAAACGCCTCTCAAGCGCTGAATCCTTCTCAATGTGTTGACGATACTCATCAAGAGTCGTTGCACCCATACAATGAAGATCACCTCGAGCAAGCGCTGGCTTTAGCATGTTGCCAGCATCAATAGCGCCTTCAGCCTTACCCGCACCCACCATAGTATGAAGCTCGTCAATAAAAAGGATGATTTGCCCCTGCTCGGACTCAATCTCTTTGAGGACTGCCTTGAGCCTCTCTTCAAACTCTCCGCGATATTTAGCTCCGGCCAACAAGGCAGCTAAATCAAGCGATAGTAGACGTTTTCCTTTGAGTCCTTCAGGCACTTCATTGTTAATGATGCGCTGCGCAAGTCCTTCAGCAATGGCTGTCTTACCCACTCCAGGCTCACCAATAAGGACAGGGTTGTTTTTTGTTCTTCTTTGAAGGACCTGAATAGAGCGGCGAATCTCTGCATCTCGGCCGATAACTGGGTCAAGCTTACCGTCAGCGGCCTGCTGGGTTAGATTGATTGTGTACTTTTCAAGAGACTGTCTCTGTGACTCCATATTTTCATTGTCAACGCTCTGGCCTCCTCTGAGTTTTTCTACAGCACTAGTAATTACCTTTTTATCTGCTCCAGAGCTGATTAGAATTTTTGCCACTTCATCGGTTGAATTGAGAGCAGCAAGCAAGAATAATTCTGTCGATAGGTAGGCATCCCCTTTTTGGCCAGCAAGCTTGTCAGTCTGATTGAGCAATCGAGTCAAGCTTTGTGATGTGACTACCTCGCCATTAGGATTCTTAACCGTTGCCATTTTATTGAGCTCTTTAGAAAGAGAGTCTGATAATTTAGACAAATTCACACCGTTCTGACCAAGAATTTGGCTAACGCTTCCTGATTTATCATCCACCATCGCCTTGATTAAGTGTGTCGGCTCAATAACGCTGTGATCACTTCTAACGGCAAGCGTTTGAGCTTCAGATAAATACTGCTTAAACTGATTAGTAAGTTTATTAATATCCATAACTAAATTCTATTATTGTTTATTTTCAATAACATTTATTTATGGGGCTGAGTCAATCTTTTCAAGTAAAGACGAAGAAATGACTATGATTGAAGGTTTTTAACTAAATTTAAACCTCAAGAGTGTTTTAATTCTCAAGATCTTATCAGGAATCAAATGCAAAGTTTGCTTTTATGGGACTCAGTTGCTCTCTTTCTAAAATCATATCTGCTGCTCGAGCAGCGATCATTTGAGTCGGCGCATTGAGATTTCCGGAAATGATTTGAGGCATCACTGAAGCATCAACGACGCGAAGCTTTTCGACCCCTCGAACCTTCATCTGATCGTCAACAACCGCCATATCCCCATTACCCATCGCACAGGAGCAGCAAGGGTGGTAATCGGTCTCTGCTGCAGACTTTATAAACTCAATGATTTGTTTATCAGTCTGAATCTGAGGCCCTGGGGTTAGCTCAATTCCTCTAAACTCATCGAAAGATGGCTGCGAAATAAGCTCTCGAGCTTTTTTGAATCCGTTTACCATTTCAGTTAAGTCCTCTGGATGTTGCAAGTAATTAAACGTCATTAATGGCTTATCGAGTGGGTTTGCAGACCTCAGGGTGACTTGACCCCTGCTGCGAGGTCGGAGCTGATCAACATGAATCGCAAAGGCCTGAAGGATAGAGATTTTGTCTCCATTGTATTCAAACCCTACCGGACCAAAGTGGTACTGAATGTCTGGATATTTTGCTTTTGAACTGCTTCTAATAAGTCCGCCTGCCTCCCAAATATTCGAAGTTGCAATCCCTTTTTTAGTGAAGACCCATTGAATACCAGTTGCTAGTTTTCGATGGGGCTGATTAACCTTGTGGATAGGAAAGCTTTTTTTACATGCATATTGAAGAATGATGCTCGAGTGGTCTTGCAGGTTTTGACCTACACCTGGAAGATCAA
This sequence comes from Candidatus Thioglobus sp. REDSEA-S12_B1, assembly GCA_001628405.1. Classification (GTDB taxonomy): domain Bacteria; phylum Pseudomonadota; class Gammaproteobacteria; order PS1; family Pseudothioglobaceae; genus Pseudothioglobus. The sequence goes on from LURN01000048.1 coordinate 5,253, forward strand.
CATGAACATTGATTCCATGGTCTTTTAGGTGCTTTGAAGGGCCAATTCCCGAGAGCATAAGGAGGTGTGGTGAATTGATTGCACCGCCCGAGAGAATGACCTCTTTGTTAGCCTTTACAGAGCGAATTTTGCCTTTGTGCTGAAATGTGACACCGCAGGCTTAAGATGCGCTATTGCTGCGCTGCACCTTCGCCCATTTTTCCTGGTTGCATCAAACCTTGCGATACCCTCCGGATTGTATCCATTGAGGTCCTCTGAATAACCTTGTCCAGACTGAGGACCAGCCTCTTCAAAGGCATCAAACAAGGGGTTATCAAATGAGCCTTTTGTGACGCCAAGGTTACCGCTACCACCACGCCAGAGGTCTTCACCTCGATCTGACGATTCTCCCGCCTTAAAATAAGGTAAGCACTGATCATAGGACCAGTCCTTCAAACCACATTCAGATTGCCATCGGTCATAGTCTAATGGGTGGCCTCGCATATAGACCATTGAGTTAATAGACGATGACCCGCCAATCACCTTACCTCTTGGTATTGAAATATTTCGATCAAAGAGTTCTGGCTCGTCCTCGCTCCAATAGTTCCAGTTAATCTTTGGGTTTTTGTAGGCCTTGTAAACTCCGGCAGGAATATGGATCATCAAGTTGTAATCCATTGGTCCTGCCTCTAAGACTAAAATTTTATTATTCAAGTCTTCACCAAGCTTATTAGCAAGGACGCAACCCGCTGAGCCGGCTCCAACGATAACGAAATCAAATTGCTTCATAAATCTGGAAACTTAAAACTTTTCAAGCTGTTAGTTTAAATAGAAAAGTATTTAATAAATGAAATATATTAATCAATTTAGAGGACAGGATTCAAATGAACACAATAGGATTCATTTGGCTGTGCGTAGACTATCATTGTAAGCGGCCTAGAGCCAGACGAAGGCAGAAGTAGAAATCATAGCTAGAATCGTCATTAATCCCAATCTTGAATGAGCTATAATTTCTATCTGCAGTGATTAATTAATCTAAATTTATAGTAAAAAACGCTCTAGTAGTTTAGCCCATCGCCTGGAGCTTATAAGGCGTTCTAACTACGCCCATCTCTTCAGCCATTTTTTTAGCAGCATCCGAGTTAAACATCGCCATCATGCCAGCCGGGTCAAACACATCTACGACAACAATAGCGGTATGGTCATCCACCTTTCCGACCTTTGCTTCTCTCGAGAATTGTAATCTCTGCTCTTCTAGAGCATCAAACCCCTTCTTCCATTCATCGAACGTACCATTACCGATTTCAATCATAACCATTGTATTCATCTTTTCTAGGAAAACTTAATTCTCTTCTAGTCTTCTTAATGTAAATACGCCCAGAATAACAAGAACCAGGCTGTTCAGCATCCATAGAGGTGCGACAAGGTTGTCAACGCTATTCTCTAGCTGCTCTGGAGTCAGAACCGCCAAAAACACAAACATAATAGATGAGGCCAGAATTAAGAACCATGATAGCCAATTAGGGAAAAGATTTGTTCGTAAATACCCTATTCCAGTGACCGAGAAACCAAGGTACATGATTGACCAACCTGTCCAAGCTATCACTCCTCCCATGAGTGAGGATTCAGCACTGATTTCAGCGCTATTGATCGCATCAGAAACCAGGCCCATACTAAGACCAACGACCATCATCAGTAAGCCAGCATCCATAAAGGAATTTCGAGTAATATTTCTCGTCATCAAAAATGCCAGCGGAATAGTAACTAAAGTGTAAGCTGCAATTTTTTCAGTATGACTTTTGCTAAGAAGACCTGTTTCACCCAGAAGCATATACACAGCAAGTGAGCCAAGCCCAGCGATTATGAAGAGTATTCCGTTTACTTTTTTTTCTGACATTGTCATTCCCCTTATTTAAATTTAAATGAGTCATTAGTATTGTACAGATTAATATAATCATCAATAAAAACCTTCCTCATAAAACACTTCATTTAAATTTATTTTTCAGATCATTTTTCTATTCTAAGATCTTTTTAATGAAGTCTATTTCTGAATTGTTTAGAAATTTATTCTTATTTTTTTTTCATTATTATGATGTATAATTTGGATGTGAACACTATGTTCATATTTGAACATATATCATTTCAAGTGATATTAAAACAAAAAAAGGAGAAATCATGAAACACTTTTTTAAAAGCGCAATCATTGCAGCATCATTAGTTGCGACTTCATCTTTTGCAGATGTCGTCAAGATTGATGCAGTGACACTTGCACCAAAACCAGTCTACATTAACAAGCCATTCAAGGCATTTGTAGAAGAAGTCAATACAAAATTTGCCGGACAAATTGAAATAAACTGGCGCGGTGGTCCAGAAATTATGCCTCCATTTAAGCAAGCTGAAGGCGTTCGAAACGGATCGGTAGATATGACTTATACTAGCCCGAGTTATTATCAAGGCTTAGTTCCAACTTCAGGCACTATGAACCTGTCGTTCAAGAACTATGAGCAAATTGCAGCAACTGACTATCATGAACGAATGACTGAACTTCATGCTGAAAAAGATCTTATTTTTCTTGGTGAAATTCCTGCAACAGAGCTAAATTTTATGATTTACATGGGTGAAGAGGTCTCAGGACTAGAAGACCTTAAAGGGAAAAGAATTCGTGTATTCCCTACCCTACTGCCACTTGTTAAAGCTCTAGGTGCAGAACCTATCGTGATGGCAATGGGAGATATCTTCACTGCGATGGAGAGAGGAACGATTGATGGATATATGCAAGGACCACTTGCTCAGGCTCAGCAGTTTGAAGGTCTGGTCAAGACAGTGATCTTTCCTGGAGTTTATCGAGCAGGTTTTCCAGTCTTAATTAACAAAGATACATGGGGAATGATGTCTGCTGATCTTCAGCAAGAATTAACAACATTCCTTCGTGACGACTTTGCCCCTAGACAAGACTACATCTGGGGTGATGATATCGCTGCGAACGTCGAACTGATGAAAGGCGCAGGATTTAACATCTTGCAGCTACCAGATAGCGAAGTTGCACGTTATGAGAAAATGGCAATGGATGCCGCATGGGCTGTCACAGCAGAAAATGCTGGCGCGGATGTAGCTGCAGAGCTGCGTTCAATGCTGGATAAATAACAAAAAAAGTACTAAAGTTAGGTGGGAGTCAAATTAAAATTGACCCCACCTATTTTTTTATGGGAGTAAAAACTTGTTCAACTCTTTTGCTAAGTTGAGTCATTTTTTCAGCCGCTTGAACTTGTATTGTGCAATTCTTGGCGCTGTACTCTTATTCTTTACTGCTTCAATCATTTGTATTGAAGTTACTGGTCGTGCATTTGGCGCACCTTCCCGCCTTTGGGTTCTGGAAACTAGTGAGTACTCACTTCTTTACATTTCATTCCTTGGGGCTCCATATTTGCTCGAGAAGAATATGCACGTAGTCATCGATATTGTTTACACCAGCCTGACAAAAAATTTACGACTATTTTTTCAAGGACTCAATTCCATATTAGGCTTTCTAGTCTGCATTATTCTTACCATTGTTGGAGTCATGGTTGTTGTTGAACAATATGATCTTGGCGTCCGTGAAATCACGGTGATGAGGCCATTGAGTTGGTGGCTTACTGCTGCGTTGCCAATAGGAACTGGATTAATGTCAATTCAGTTTATCGAGCAGTTTATACGCACACTAAAAGGCAAAACCCTATAGTCATGGAATGGTACTACACAATCACTATTATTCTAGCTCCACTCTTGGTTTTAATGTTTTTAGGGTTGCCGGTTGCCTTTTCATTTCTAGCGGTCAATATTGTTGGCTCATTTATCTTGATGGGAGGTATACCAGGGGTAAAACAACTCATTCTGAATTCGGTCGACTCAGTATCTAGCTTCGTTCTGATACCCATTGCCCTGTTCATGATTATGGGTGAAGCGATGTTCCGATCCGGTATCGCAATTGATTTAATGGATACGCTTGATAAATGGTTCGGGAAATTGCGTGGTCGTCTAGCCTTGATGGCTGTTGGTGGCGGCGTTCTTTTTTCAACCCTAACAGGCAATTCAATGGGATCCATTGCATTACTTGGCTCATCACTCACACCTGAGATGGAGAAACGAGGCTACAAAAAACCGATGTCGCTTGGCCCAATCCTAGGCTCGTCTGGATTAGCAATCATGATTCCACCCTCGGCTTTGGCGGTAGTGCTTGGTGTCATCGCTGAACTCTCAATCCGAAGAATTTTAATCGGCATAATTATCCCAGGTCTTTTGATGGCACTTCTTTATATCATCTATATTCTTGGGCGCTGTCGACTCCAACCAGATTTAGCTCCTTCTTTCGACGTTCCGAAGGTTTCTGTTTCTGAAAAAATCTCTGCAACCGTAACCAATATACTGCCCCTTGCTTTTGTAATTTTTTCCGTCGTTGGTGTCATTTTCATGGGAATAGCTACTCCAAGCGAAGCTGCTGCGACTGGAGCCTTTTCGGTTCTAATTCTGGCAGCACTAAAGCGAAGATTAACTTTTAAAGTTTTTGGAGAGACCATGTTCTCCAGTGCCAATATTTCAGTCATGGTGCTGCTGATTATTTCTGGCGCTATTACGTTTTCGCAGATCTTAGCGTTTACAGGTGCAACGTACGGAATGATTGATGCAGTAATGTCAATTGATATCTCCAATGAAGCCATAGTTTTCATGATGATTATGGTAGTGATTCTCATGGGTATGGTGATGGGCCCACTGCCCATAATGCTCATTACTTTGCCTATATTCATTCCAATCGTCATTCAATTTGGGTTTGATCCGATTTGGTTTGCAGCGATGTATTTGGTTGCTATTGAGACAGGGGCAACCTCTCCACCATTTGGAGCTGCCCTTTTCGTAATGAAGGGTGTAGCGCCAAAGGATACAACAATGGCTGATATTTACAAAGCTGCCATGCCTTTTGTCATCTGTGACTTTCTAGCTATTCTCTTGTTGTTCTTTATTCCCGAAATTGTGACTTATCCAGTGTATCTAATGTTCAAATGACCAATCTAGTTTTCTGGTCATTTGGATGAACTATAGAGATTAAAAAGGATAAAGATTAGCATTATGAAAAACAAAAAACCTAGCTTCATCATCTTTATGACGGACCAGCAAAGAGCTGATCATTTAGGTTGCTATGGTAATCTTAAAGTAAAAACACCAAATATTGATGCGATTGCTAATCGTGGAACAAGGTTTGATCATTTCTATGTCTCAAACCCGATTTGCCAACCAAACCGAGCAGCTCTTGCAACAGGGCAATTGACGTCTGTCAACGGTTGTAGGCAAAATGGCATTCCACTTAGTTTAGATTCAACAACCTATGCTGATGTTTTAAAATCCAGCGGTTATCGAACTGGCCTTGTGGGTAAAGCTCACTTTCAGAACGTGTCACCCATTGAGTTGAAATCGCCTCAGCCAAGTGGCGAAGGTGAAGAGCTTAATGAGCCCTACAATCTTGCCTCAAAGTCGCAACGTCGAGGCTCAATCTATGAGTGTGAAATTAGAACCAGTTGGAAAAAAAATCCTAAAAAGGAATTACCTCTGCCCTACTATGGTTTTGATTATGTTCAACTATGTATTGGCCATGGTGATCAGGTTGAGGGGCATTATACAGACTGGCTTAACGGCAAATTATCTGGACAAGCAGATCCGCGTGGACGTTCGATGGCACTGGATAAGAGTGCAATTGAAACGCCGCAAGTCTGGAGAACAGCCCTATCAGAAACTCAATACCCAACGCACTTTGTTGGTGAAAAGGCCTGTGAATTTCTAGAAGATCAAGACGATACTCCGTTCGTTCTTGTTGTATCTTTTCCTGATCCCCATCACCCGTTCACTCCACCAGGTCGCTATTTTGATCTCTATGATCCTACAGATATCTCCCTACCTGAAAGCTTTCATCATCCTATCAAAGATAGGAGTGACTTACCGAAACATATTCAAAGAATCTATGAAATTGGAGCAGAAAAACCTGACGAATTCTGGCCATTTCATGCAGATGAAGAGCATACTCGCCAAATGATTGCGCTCAATTATGGTGCAATAACCATGATTGATGATCAGATTGGCGTTGTTATACAGACTCTAAAAAATATTGGTCAATTTGAAAACACGAATATTATCTTTATGTCGGATCATGGCGACTATATGGGAGACCACGGCACGGTTCTTAAGGGTGGTGTTCATAGCCACGGTTTAATTCGTGTGCCGTTAATCTGGTCAGATCCTCAGAGCCACTCAAACAAGATTTCAAAAATTCAAGGAAGTGCGATTGATTTTGCACCAACACTTTTGCACAAAGCAGGTCTAAAAACACCCTATGGGATGCAGGGTCGTAATCTTTTTGCTGGCGATGTTAAAAATCTACCTATATTGATTGAGGATTCTGGATATGCCATGGCATCAGATGATGGTCAAACGGCATACTGCTCAATCGTTCATAATCATTGGCGAATGACTATATTTGAGGGCTCTGAGCTAGGCGAACTCTTTAACCTTGAAGAGGACCCGTATGAATTAACCAACCTTTGGTTTGATTCTGCTGCTTCATCAAAAAAACTTGAAATGATGCACTTACTCATTGACCGGCAAATTGCTCTGCGCAGCAAAAGTCTGGCTCCAACTCATCAAGCCTAGATGTAATATGTTAAATTTAAGAAAATTGATTTTTTTTAGTGTTTATTTTGGTCCTAAATTCTTCTATTTGTTTAGATAAGTTGAAGTATAATTTAATCATGAACACTTTGTTCATATATGAACAACGATACAATTAAACATGAAAAATGAATATATACAATTTAATGAAAGCTACTTTAATAGTGAAAGACTTGCTCATCAATCGCAAGGGAGAGAATTGGATGTTAATGAAGCAGCTCTCGCTAAAGCTTTAATGGAGATATTTGATAAGGGGATTCACGACTTCAATGACGTGGCAAATGCTCTTAAAAGTATGAAAATTATTGCGCCTAGGAGTGGAACAGTAGACTGGACAGTTGAATTGCTTAATGAGGAGCTTAAAGAAACTAATAAGCAGCTGGATTTAGCATACAAGGAAAATGGTTTTGGCGCTTAAAAAAGCTACAAAATTCTTTATGAATCACAGAAACAAATAGAACTTAAATTATGTCAAATACTGCACCTGAATTTCCAAAAATTGAGCCAGATGATGTTCAAATCCCAGAAGGCAAAAGCTTTGAAGAGTGGATTGATAGTCATATTGCGCTTTATGAAACAAGAACTTTAGATTGGAATGCGCTGAAATTTCAAGCCGATTTTGATCCTAAATATAGAAGAGCCCAAATGAGATATATTGGTACAGGCGCATCTGGAGTTAGTTCAGATTCAAATACTGTGACCGCGAATCACTTTACATTCTCGACCATGGTTTTACCGGCGGGTTGTGAGGGCCCACTCCATATCCACTATGACGCAGAAGAGGTGTTTTTTATTCTAAAAGGTAAAAAAATTAGATTATTTTTTGAGCATCATGGTGAAAAGGTTGAAAAAGTTCTATCGGAAAGAGATGTAATCTCAGTCCCACCGGGTATTTATCGCGGCTTGAGAAATGAGGGCATTGAAGAGGCGCTGATGTGCGTCATGATTGGTAACCCAAAGCCCGTGACACCGACTTACCCAGAGAGTCATCCACTCTCTCAAATTAAAAGGCCAAAGAATTAAACAATGAATCAGGAGTTTATATTATGTCAAATGCAGATGCTAATACACTAATCGAAAATAGAGTTAATAGTGGAATATTAGGGCAATGGTACCCTGTTTCAAAGTCTGTTGAAGTGACGAAGGATAAGCCTCACGGCGTAGAAGCCCTAGGAGAGAAGTTTGTGTTATGGAGAGATGAGAGTGGTGAGGTTCAGTGTTTGAGTGATATTTGCCCTCACAGAGGCGTACCTTTATCCAAAGGAAGAATTCATAATGGCAATGTTTCTTGCGCCTATCATGGCGTAATAGTAAGCGGAGATGGAACTGTGGTAAGCGTTCCAGCCATGCAAAATTGCGCACTAGAAGGTCAAAAAACAACCAAATCATTCGAAGTGTATGAAATCTATGATGCTATTTTTGTTTATATTCCTTCTCCAGATAGACCTAAAGCACCACCACTAAAATTGCCTAAAGAATTTGTTTCGCCAAACTGGTCGGGTTTTTTGTGTACTTCAGTTTGGGATACGAATTATCGATATGCTTTCGACAATCTTGCTGACCCAATGCACGGATCATATCTCCATGCAGAGAGTTTTACTCTAGCATATGGATCAAAAGAAGACGTCATGGACGTGACCAAAACCGAGAATGGATTCATTGTGAGCCGAACTGGTCAGACCAGTGAGAACTTTGATTGGACTGAGTTTGAGTTCCATGAAGGAACAATGTTCTGTTTTCTTGATATTCCATACCCAAAAGCTGCTGGTCCAGGAGGGAATATGCGAATAGTTGGCTTTGTAACGCCTGTTAATGAATCCACCTGTAAAGTATTTTTCTGGCGCATGAGAGAAGTCACAGGCATTCAGCTTGAGTCCTGGAGGTTTTTATACAGAGCTGAACTAGAATCTCGGCACTGGAAGGTTTTAGAGCAAGACCGAGAGATTCTAGAGGCCGCTTCGGATGAAGCTCGAACACACGAAAATTTATATCAACATGACATTGGTGTAGGAAATATTCGTTTCGCACTCTTTGAGTTAGCAAAGTCTAATGTCGAAAGTGATCCAGCTTATGGGACTCAATAAGAATGCTCAAAAATCGCTTGATAATTGTCACCGGTGGAGCAAAGGGTCTGGGCGCTGAAATTGCTGAAAACATTTATAATCACGGCGCCAAAGTAATTATCGCTGACAAAGACACTGAAAATGGTAAGCAAACTGCTAAAAGGTTAGATTCTGATTTTTTTTATGTAGATTTAGAGGACCCCTCCTCTATCGAAGAGCTCATTAATAGCGTTTCAAAAAAATACAATGGAAGGCTCGATGGGTTGGTCAATAATGGTGCAATTGCGACTGGGATTGGTGGCATTTCATTTGAAGATATTGATCTAGACACTTGGGATAAAGTTATGCGAGTAAACATTAGAGGAACTTGGCTGATGACTAGAGCGGCTGCACCCCTATTAAGACAATCGGATTCTGGAAGAATTGTTAATATTTCATCTGATACAGCAATCTGGGGGGCTCCAAAGCTTCTATCTTATGTTGCCACAAAAGGAGCAATCATTTCTATGACTCGATCTCTTGCTCGGGAGCTAGGTCAAGACGGTATTGGAATAACTGCGGTGGCACCAGGCATCTTAACGACAGAGTCTACAGAATATGTGCCCGCTGAAAGACACAATCTTTACAGTGAGAATAGAGCAATTAAAGGGCCACAAGAGGCAAGTGAAGTTACCAGCACAATAAGCTTTCTTTTGTCCAAGGGTGCGCTAACTTTAACCGGTCAGCTCTTAACAGTTAACAACGGTTTTGTTTTTTCTTGACGTCATGAGTACTCTAAATCGACAAAATTCAGGACCGATTGAGTATTATGAAAGACAAGGTCAAGGGGACTGTGAAGTGGTCCTCCTTCACGGTATAGGTTCCAACGCTCTGTCTTTTGAGCCTCTGATCGACGAACTCCCAAAAAGCTGGAGATTGATTGCTTGGAATGCTCCAGGTTATGGTAACTCAGAACCTTTAAAAAATGACTGGCCTGTTGCCAAAGATTATGCTGATGCTCTTAAGGATTTTTTACAGAACATCCAATTAAAGTCTCCTATTATTGTTGGTCATTCGCTGGGAGCATTAATAGCCACAAGCTATGCTGCCAGCTACCCAGAACATGTCTCAAAGCTTCTACTAGCCTCTCCAGCTTTAGGTTATAGCCAGTCAAGAAATGAGGCGCTACTCCCGAAAGCCCAAGAACGTATAGATGAGCTTGAATCATTAGGTGTAAATGACTTTGCAAAAGCTCGCTCTACTAGGCTCGTGGCGAATCCAGATAAGTATCCAAAAATAGTCTCAAAAATTACAACAGAAATGATGCGTATCAACGTATCTGGGTATATTCAAGCAGTTAAGATGCTCTCTTCTGGAGAGTTATTAAAAGACGCACTTAAACTAGACTGTCAAGCAGATGTTATCGTTGGCGCGGAAGATGTCATTACGACACCAGAATCATCACTTAAGGCCCATGAAACTCTAAAATCTGTGGTCTTAAGTAACTTCACTGAACTCAAGGGCGTGGGTCACGCAATATACCAGCAGGACCCAAAAAACTTTGCGAAATCTTTAATAGAGACAGCAAAGTCTGACACTTTACTTACTTCTATAGGATGAAACTATGACCAACTTTTCACTTATTGATGGGCTTCGAGGAATCGTAATGCGAGGACCTAGTATCACTGAAAGCGCTTCATTTTTTGAAGAGTTTTGGGGATTAAAAATCTCTCATTCCGAAGAGGACGAAGTTTTTTTTCGAGGAAATGGTTCAGAGCCTATAGCCTACGGACTTGTCAATAATCCGGTTTTTGGAATCGAATATATACACTTTTCAACAAAGGACCGTGACTCTATGGACGCTCTTTATAAAGAGCTTGTCAAAAAAGATTGCACAGTTGTGAGACAGCCAGGAGATTTCGATGATTTTTCAGGTGGTTATGGGTTTGAAATTTTAGATCTTGATGGTCGTCGACTCAGATTTCGAACTGATGCGCTATCACTATCTGAAGAGACTAATTGGGGTTTTCCAGATAAAGTTTCTCATGTCGTCTTAAATACACCTGATATGGAGGGCCTACAAAATTTTTATACCTCTGTTCTAGGTTTTCGTATCTCAGATTATTCAGGAGACCAGATGGTCTTCCTAAGGTGTAATAGTGAGCATCATACTATAGCTCTATCAAGGTCTAGTTATCCAAGCGTCAATCATGTTGCATTTGATTTGTCGTCTATCGATGAGTTTATGCATAGTATTGGAAGAATGAAGCAAGCGGGTCATAATGTGTCATGGGGTCCTGGTCGTCATGGCCCTGGAAATAATCCATTTGCTTATTTTGTTTCTCCCCCAGGTTTTGTAGTTGAGTTTACAACTGAGTTACAAATAATTGATGAGCAAAAGCACAAGCCCAAGATTTGGTCTAGAACTGACCCAGCCTCGATGGATTTATGGATGACTGCGGGCCGCCCAACGACCGCCCAGAGAACGGCCATGCAAGGCAGGCCAGACCCGGGTTTTTCTGACCAAAATCATGCTGAGGAGAGATAATGACTAAATTTGATTACTCCAACAAGGTGGCTGTTGTGACTGGCGGTACATCTGGTATTGGGCTTGCGACCGTCAGAACTCTTCTAGAATCAGGCGCAAAGGTCGCATTTTGTGCGCGCTCAAAAGAAAAATTAGAGAATGTTGAAAGTCGCCTAAAAGATGAATTTGGCGATGATCAGGTTTTGGCTAGAGCGTTAACTGTTCTTGATGAGGACAAAGTAAATGAATTTGCAAAGGATGTTGAATCAATATTTGGTCAGTGCGATTTACTTGTAAATAATGCAGGTCAAGGCAGAGTATCGACATTTAAAACGACGGATGATCAGAGCTGGAGAAATGAGTTTGAATTAAAGATTTTTAGCCAAATCTATCCAATCAGAGCATTTCAGACGATGCTGGAAAATGAAAATGGGTCGGTTGTTGTGGTCAATTCGCTCCTTGCAGTCCAGCCTGAACAGCATATGGTTTGCACCTCGTCGGCAAGGGCTGCTGTGCAAAATTTAGTTAAATCTTTAAGTATAGAGTTTGCACCGAACATTCGATTTAATTCAATCCTGCTCGGACTAATTAAAACCAATCAATGGGAGAGACGATTTGAGGATCGCGAGGATCAATCAATTACTGAGAGTGATTGGTATAAAGATCTTGCTTCAAACAAAGGAATACCGCTTCAAAGATTGGGTAATCCAGAAGAGGTTGCCAGCGCCATAGCTTTCCTTGGATCTTCAGATGCTTCCTATATAACTGGGGCCCAACTCGAAATTTCAGGGGGCTTATCAAAACATGCCTAAACAAAGCTAATAATGATTAAAGACACACCAAAACAAGAAACAGTATCCGATGGCATAGCAAAGTACCTGTCTGAAGTTGGCGTTCGTGTCATGTTTGGTGTTATTTCAATTCATAATATGCCTATTCTGGATGCTATAGCGCGTCAAAATATCATTCGCTTTGTTCCAACTCGAGGAGAAGCAGGCGCTATCAATATGGCGGATGCCTACTCAAGAGTCAGTGGAAATTTAGGGGTTTGTATCACCTCTACAGGAACCGCTGCTGGTAACGCTGCTGGCTCACAATTAGAAGCATTAACTGCTGAATCTAGACTTTTACACATAACGACTCAGATTGATACTAAGTTTTTGGATGGCAACTCTTCAGCAATCCATAGCGTACCTAATCAGCCAGATATGTTGAAATCCATATCCAAGGCTTATTTTTTTATCAATAGCCCCAAAACAGCAATTGAAACCCTCTCAAATGCGATTTCCAGTGCGATTTCTCCTCCGTCTGGTCCTGTTAGCCTCGAAATACCAATTGATATTCAGCTTGGCCAATTAGAACGCCCTGTTCAATCCGAGATGCCTAAAGCAAAAGAGATACCTTCAATAGAGGCTTTGGAGTGGTTACATCGACCCATGGGAGAGCTACAATCGATGAAAACCATAAAGCATCCTTAGGCGCATTCAATATGACTCAGGCCGCGTCGAATATTTACTCAAAGAGTGATTTAATGATTGTTGTTGGATCGAAATTAAGAGGAAACGAAACCTTAAACTACAATATGAAACTCCCTCCTCTTGTTCAGATTGATGCCAACGATTTCAGAGGTATCAGAAACTATAAGCTTCAAAAATTTATTCATGGAGACTCTAAAAAGGTTCTCCAAAAACTCATAGAACTACTCCCTAAAAAACTCAACACCGACAAAGAGTTTCATAGTGATATTCATCGGGCACGCCTTTTGAGCGAATCGCAATTATTAAAAACGCTTGGGCCCTATGAAAATATTGCAAAAACCCTGAACGATATCGTTTTCAATGGATCGCACCCATGGGTCAGAGATGTCACTATAGCCAATTCAACATTTGGTAATCGCTATGTCAGGATCTCTAATTCAAGCCTCGGTGTTCACGCTCTTGGAGGCGGTATTGGCCAAGGAATATCAATGGCAATAGGTGCTGCAATTGCGAATAAGGAAGCTAAAACGATAGCGCTTATAGGTGATGGTGGTGCTATGTTAGGTATCTCTGAAATGATTACGGCGGTGAGTGAAAAAGCAAATCTCGTCTTTATTCTGATGAATGATCAGGCCTATGGAGTTATCGAAAATATTCAGGATGCTAACTATGATGGTCACCGATTCTACTCAAAGCTGGATGCGCCTGATTTTTCACTTTTTTGTCAGTCTATCAACCTGCCACACCAAGTGATTCGAAATGTAGAAAAATTTAGAGATGCGCTAGAAAAAGCACTAGATACTGACGGACCTCAAATGATTGAGGTTGATATGTGCAGTATTGGCGGATTTCAAGAATCATTTTCCGGTCCTCCGGCTGGCGCTGTCAATACCAAGGAGGCCTCATGATTAGGCTTGGGCTTATTGGTTTTGGAAATATTGCAGCTAGTTTACTGGAACTTCTTAGTGAAAATCTGGATAAGGAGTTAGAGCACTTAACTATTTTTTGCAAGCCAGAATACTGCTCTCAAGTAGAACAAAAGCTACAAAATGAATACACAAATATTGCACTAGATTTTTGTATCACTACAAATATCGATGACTTAATCAACAGCAAACCCAATCTAGTGGTTGAGTGTGCTGGACATAACGCAGTCGAAGAGAACGTTATTGATGTATTAAGCTCAGGGATTGACACAGTGGTAATCTCAGTAGGTGCGCTCTCAGATACATCTCTTGCTGAATCTATTAATCAAGCAGCAATTCAAGGTAACGCTAGGCTGATTCTTCCCGCTGGAGCAATAGGCGGAATTGATCTACTGGCTTCACTCAAGAAATTTGGTGACTTAGAGGTTTCCTACAGAGGCATAAAGCCCTCATCTGCATGGGCTGGAACTAGCGCTGCATCAAACATTGATTTAAACGCGATCTCAGAACCAACAACTATTTTTAGTGGAAGCGCTCGTGAGGCAGCTCAAAAGTACCCTAAAAATGCCAATGTAGCTGCGACTATAGCGATGGCTGGAGCTGGCTTTGACAAAACAAAAGCTGAACTGATTGCTGACCCAAATGCCACCGCAAACATTCACGAATACACGGTCAACTGCCCTTTAGCGAGCTACACTATTCGAATAGAAGGAAAGCCTTCAAAAGGGAACGCAAAAACATCCGCCACAACGGTCTATAGTATAATGCGTGAAATCTCAAACTGTATCGGCCCCATAGTCATTTAGAGGTGTAGTCATGATTAAAATGCCAGATGGTAAATTATTTATAGGTGGTGAATGGAAAAATGGCTCTGGTCAAGAAATCGTTTCAATTTTTCCTGTCGATGGGTCAATAAATTGCACTTTCAAAGGAGCCTCTCAAGAAGACGTGTTGGAAGCTATTGAACTAGCTAAAAATGCCCAATCAAAAGACTCATGGCTATCTTTGAAGCCCTACGAAAGGGCTCAATATTTATATTCGATTGCAGATGGTATTGAATCAAATATCGAGAGAATTTCACAAATCCAGACCCGAGACACCGGAAAAACGCTCTCCGAAACATCTGCATTGGCAAGGTCCGCCTCTGGAACCTTTAGATATTACGCTGCGCTCCTAGAGAGTAGTGATGATTCGCTCACCTCTCAGCGAAGTGACTCTCTGACTCTGTCCGTATATGAGCCACTCGGATTGATCTCAGCAATCACTCCATGGAACTCCCCAATTGCTTCAGACGCTCAAAAGGTTGCACCTGCCCTTGCTGCAGGGAACGCTGTACTTTTAAAGCCCTCCTCTTGGTCACCTCTGGTCAGTCTTGAGCTTGCAAAAATCATTGAATCTTCGGGTTTACCGAAGGGACTATTTTCAGTATTACCTGGCGCAGGAAGTGAGGTTGGAAGCTTGTTAGTAGAGCATCCCGATATCAGCAAGGTTACCTTTACAGGGAGCACCTCTACTGGTCGCGAACTAGCGACTCAGGCGGCACAAAAGTTGATGCCTATTTCATTAGAATTGGGCGGCAAGTCTCCAGCTATTGTGTTTGAAGATGCAGATATTGATGTTGCAATTTCAGGGGTTATGTTTGGTATTTTTTCATCCACCGGTCAAAGCTGTATAGCGGGTTCAAGATTATTCATTCACGAAAGTATTTATGATGAGTTTCTTGAGAGACTAGTCAACGAAACAAATAAACTGATAGTGGGTGACCCCTACGAGAAAGATACTCAAGTTTCATCATTGATTCATCATGATCATCGGGATAAAGTTTCAGCCTATGTCGACAGAGCTATAGGCGATGGTGGAAGGATTTTATGTGGCGGAAAGGCTCCTATAGGGGCTGAATTTGAAAAAGGAGCTTATTACCTTCCTACCATTATTGCTGATGTCAAAAGCTCTTCTGAGATCGTTCAGGAGGAGGTTTTTGGCCCAGTCCTCGTCGTCATGCCGTTCAAGGATGAGGGTGACGTTATAGAGCAAGCTAATGACTCGCAATATGGATTGGCATGCGGCATTTGGACTAACAATTTCCCTAAAGCATGGAGGGTCGCTCGTGCGATTAATGCTGGAACAGTCTGGATTAATACTTACAAGCAATTCTCAATCTCCACGCCTTTTGGCGGCGAAAAGAGTAGCGGAATAGGAAGAGAAAAAGGGAGCGACGGTATCAGAGCTTACATGTCACAAAAGTCACTTTACATTGATCTAACAGGCAAGCCTCACCAATGGGCAAATTTATAAAATGAATCATTCAAATCAAGACAATAACGTTAAAAATAGTTACTCAGTGCCACCTGTGGACCGCGCAATCAGGCTACTTCGCTATATTGGAGAAGGGAACAAATGCCGCAACCTGGCTAAAGCATCAAAACAACTCTCTATTAACCGTACAACCCTTATTCGATTGATTCATTCTCTTCTCGATAACGGCATGCTAGAGGAGATCGGGGAGGATGAAGGATACCGACTAGGTATAGAAACAATCACCCTTGCGTCTCAAGCCATTCAATCAAGAAATATTGTTCGTGTGTCATTACAGCCATTACAAGAGCTAGTTAAAAAATCAAACATGTCTGCACACCTAGGTATTCTTGATGACATTGAGGTTGTTTACTTGTCTCGCGAAACCCCTAAAACCCATCTCGTTAGCAATATGCATATAGGTTCAAGGCTGCCTGCATACGCGTCATCTATAGGCAGAGTCATTATTTCTGAGCTCAACGAGACTGAAGTCAAAAATATGTTTAAAAACAAAGAATTGAAAGGTGCTACTGACATTGCTCCAAAGAACATTGAGGAAATTCTGAGTCAACGAAAAATTGATTCTGAGCGCGGCTATGTTTGGAGTTTTGGAATGATTGAAGAAAACATAGGGTCGTGTGCAGCCACCATTTTTAATTATGATGGCATTCCGGTTGGCGGACTCAACGTGAGTGGACCCAAAGATGTCTTTGTGAACGAAACATCGAAAGAGGCAATTATTGTCAAAGAGGCTGTCCTTGAGGCCGCAAGAAAAGCCTCAGAGGCAATGGGTTTTAGATCAAGATAACTCTGCGCCTCAACCTTAAACTCAAAATAGATTAATTCATACAATCAATGGTGTTTTGAATTTTTTTTCAATTCGTATTAGAATATTTTGTATGAAAAAGCTATTAATCGCTCTATTCATATCTCTAGTTTTTGCTTCACCCATTCATGCGGAAGATCCTCTAGTCGCTGACCCAATACTCAAGCACCTCCAGCTAGCAATGGAAGATGACAAACATCTGGAATATTCATTGAAGCGCTGTGCTGGTTTATTTCTAGCTTCTGGAACTGCCCTACACAAGCTTGTAGAAGAAAACCATCCCGATGCTCAGGTATATGTTGACCTTGGAGAAGATCTGATGGAATTCCTAGCCGAGTACCAAATAGCTGTCATCAATGAGAGCGAGCTCACTCAAGACGAATTTAACAAAACCTACAGGAGTAATATTGAGGAGGTGCAGCGCATGAATAAAAGATATCAATCTCGAATGCGCAAAAATTTTTCAACCTCTGGCACGTTAACCGAAGATGATGAACCTCTGGCTAATGATGTCTGGCATTGTCTTGGCTTCCACGAACAATTGTTTCCATCTAATTGACTCTTAGGTTAAGCCTTTACTTCAATGACTTAACCATTACGGTAAGTATAACTGTAACCATTAAGAGCTGGCGCTCCACCAAGATGAGCATAAAGAATCTTTGAGCCATCCGGAAAGAAGCCCTTTTTAACTAAATCAATCATCCCTTGCATCGATTTGCCTTCATAAACCGGGTCAGTAATCATTGCCTCCGTTCGAGCTGCCAGCCTGATAGCCTCATTGGTTTCATTGCTTGGAACTCCGTATGCTGGATATGCGTAGTCAGGATTAATCACAATTTCATCATCACGCACCTCTCGACCCAACTCTACAAGGTTAGCGGTTTGATCCACGATACCTCTTAACTGAGTTCGTAACTGATCCACAGTGCCAGACCCATCGATACCAATGACACGATCAGCCCGATTGTCTGCAGCGAAACCTACAATCATTCCACCCTGTGTTGAGCCTGTAACAACACAAACAATAATATAATCAAATTTGATGCCCATTTGCTTCTCTTGTTCTCTTACCTCTTCAGCAAAACCGACATAACCAAGACCGCCATATTTATGAACCGATGCTCCCGCAGGAATAGCATACGGAATGCCTCCAGAGTCACGAACTGACTGCATAGCATCCTCCCAACTCTTACGAATTCCAATATCAAATCCTTCATCCACCAGACGAGAGTCTGCACCCATCAATCTGGTCATCATGATGTTGCCGACTCGGTCATAGACCGCGTCGTCGTGTGGCACCCAGCTTTCCTGAATGACAACACATTTCATGCCAATTTTAGCCGCCGTTGCAGCAACCATTCGGGTATGGTTTGACTGAACACCGCCAATTGAAACCAAGGTATCAGCGCCCGAGGCAATGGCATCAGGAACTATATATTCTAGCTTGCGAAGCTTATTACCGCCCATTGCCAGGCCCGAGTTGCAATCATCACGCTTAGCGAAAATTTCTACTTTGCCGCCGATAGCTTTTGTCAATCTTGGTAAGTGCTCGATTGGAGTTGGACCGAAGGTTAAAGGGTAACGTTCAAATTTATCTAAATTTAGCATTGGAAATCCGTGAAATAGTTTGTTTTTTCCCGCATAGATTAGCACAAAACCTTCACCATCAAGCGAAATTTGATCTATGATGTATACTAATTTTAAGTAAATTATTGTGATCAATTATGACTCCTGATGAAAGAATTCAAGAACTTGGTTTGATATTGCCAGAACCAATTCAACTTCCCCCCAACTTGGAGATGAAATTTTCTTGGTTACGGGTCAGTGGAAACAGAGTATTTATCTCTGGCCATATCGCGCTGAATGCTGATGGCTCTGTCTCTGAAGTGACTGGTAAAGTTGGGGGAGAGGTTACCATCGAGCAAGGATATGAGGCTGCACGTCAAACAGGTTTGGCTATCTTGAGCAGTCTAAAACGTGAGTTTGGAACGCTCAATAATATCACTGCTTGGCTCAGGGCTTTTGGTATGGTGAATGTCGCACCAGGGTTTGTACAAACTCCGCCTGTCATTAACGGGTTCTCAGACTTGATTATTGACGTTTTTGGACCAGAGATTGGCAATCACTCTCGTTCTGCAGTGGGTATGGCAGAACTTCCTTTTGGGGCACCTGTAGAAATTGAGGCTGAAGTAGAAATTTCTCTCTAACGCCTCTACCATTCAAAGAATAAGCGTAATTTGGACTTTAGTTTAAGATAATATACAATTCATCAGATGGATGAAAAAAAAGGCTTAAAAGATGCATATGCATTAAAGACTCCCGAAGATTCTATAAATTTATATAAAACTTGGGCTTCAACATATGATGATGATTTTGCTAAGCAAAATGACTATCGATCTCCCATTGAAATTGCTAAATTTTTTGCAAAATATTCTAATCCTGAAGATACCCCAATTCTTGATGTTGGAGCAGGAACAGGGCTCATTGGAGAGTGCTTAAATCTAGATTCAAAAGAAATAGATGCGATTGATATTTCTCCTGAAATGCTCAATATTGCTAGATTAAAAAATTGTTATTCAAAAATAATTGAGGCAGACTTAACAAAAACATTATTGATTAATGATCATCATTATGGAGCAATCGTAAGTGCAGGAACTTTTACTCATGGTCATGTAGGCCCAGATGTATTTGATGAGCTCTTGAGAGTTACACGCTCTGGCGGACTTTTTGTCTTCACTGTTCACTATCAATTATTTAATAAAGCTGGCTTTGATAAGAAATTGATAGAAATTCAAAAAATGATTACTAAGCCAGCTTTCCATGAAGTCTATGTTTATGGAAATAATCCAGATAAAGAGCATGGAAGTGATAAAGTCATCATCACAGTGTTTAGAAAAAGATAATTGATTAAACATAAAGAATTATGAATAAAGAAATTTTAAGACCTATCAGTCAAAATGAAATTGAACAGTTTGATCATGATGGCGTCATTTTATTAAAAGAAATGTTTGACTCAGAATGGATTAGCACTCTGAGTCAGGGTCTCGATAAAAACATTGATTTACCTTCGAATCGTTCAAGAATTTGGGACAGAGACGAAGAAGGAAGAACGATGTTTTATGACGCCCAAGCATGGCCTAAAATCAAAGAATACCAAAACTTTATATTTAATTCACCTGCAGCTTCTATCGCTGGAAGATTAATGAAGTCGAGCAGAATTAACTTTTACTTCGATGCAGTTTTTGTTCGCTCCCCAGGATCTCAATTTGCAACGCCTTGGCATCAAGATGAGCCATACTGGTCTGTTGAGGGCTATAACACTTGCACTATTTGGATGCCCTTAGTCCCTGTTAAGCGTGAAAACGCATTAGCTTTTGTACCCGGTTCCCATAGACTTGATTCAACCTTCTACCAGTTTAATTTTGGGAGTTTAAATCCTGACAAAATACCTGATGTCGATGAAACGAATTTTGATGGCATTACAGATATTGAGTTTCCAGATATTGCTGCAGACCCAGAAAAGTATGGAGTAATCAGCTGGGACATGAATCCTGGAGACTGCATAGCATTTAACAGCAGAATTATGCATGGCGGGTCTGGAAAATTGGACGAGGACACTGAATTAAGAGTTTTTACCTCTAAGTGGATTGGTGATGATGTGTACATTAAGTTTCGAGAGTGCGGAATGGACCCAGATCATAGCGAAGTGATGACTAAACAAGGACTTAAGCCTGGAGACCGCCCAGGAACAGAACTATATCCAGAAATTCAATTCTCATAAAAGTAAACCTCTCCATCACATATCAAAGAGCATTTGGTTTTCTACTTGAACTATAATTTATTTATTTTCGAAATCAAAAATGAGTAGACACCCCCATCATTACAAAATTGCAATTGCTTTAGCAATTTCAGCAGGATCTTGGGGAATTTACTGGTTACCTCAGAGAATTTTAGAAGATGGAGGGCTGACAGGAGGTTGGGGGACAATTGCACAGATGGTTATTGGTGTGTTAGTTTTAATTCCAATTTCTATTTGGAGATTATCTCAAGGCAAATCATCAGGCTTAGAATTACCTTTCACTGGGTTATTGATTGGTTCGGGATTTATCTGTTATGCCCTGAGCTTTCTATTAACTGATGTCGTTAGAGCGCTAGTGCTCTTTTATATGGCTCCAATTTGGACCACTATCTTTGAAATATCCTTTTTAAAAAAAAGACCTGGTTTAGAAAGAATATTGTCTCTTCTTTTAGCTTTGGGTGGCTTATGGGTAGTGTTTAGCAAACTAACTATTTTGCCATTACCTGAAAATGCAGGTGATTGGCTTGCTCTTGCTGGTGGCGCAATATTTGCAGCAGGCTTGATACGTTTGGAGGTAGTTAAATACGATGGTGTATTTCCCTTAATTTTTTCATTCTTTTTTTACGGAGCTATATTTAACATTCTTGCTGGTTTCCTGTTAGTAGAATATCTCGGTCCAATGCCATCGACTGAAGCTTTTGTATCAATGGCTTCATTTTTAATCATCATTTCAGTTTTTTATTTCATTCCGACAGGAATAGTTATTCTATGGTCTCCAAGTAAATTGGGCGCTGGATTATGCTCAATACTTTTTCTATCGGAAATAATAGTCGGGGTAATTAGCTCAAGCATTCTCACTGACGAACCATTTGGCTGGCGTGAAATCCTTGGAAGCTCGATGATAGTAATTGGAGGGGTTTTAGCAGTTGTACTTTCTCCTAAAGAGGAAAAAATTAACTCTTCATAATTTAGGTTTACTGTTTGATTTATTTTTGTTATTATGTTTTCATGCCATCTTATAAAGTACATTTTGTTTTTGAATGCTATCCAGACACTCACTGGGGTGAAGAAACTGAGGAAGAGGTTATTATTGAGGGTGAAAGAAGTTACGCGGATGGAGATGCATGCTTTGATTGTGAAGGAGAAGAA
>LURN01000049.1 GCA_001628405.1 Candidatus Thioglobus sp. REDSEA-S12_B1
AGGAGTAATCAGGAGGAGTATAATAAGAAATTTTTTCATGAATAATTACTATGAGTGCTAAGATTTACCACAATGCTCGATGCTCTAAATCAAGAGCAACTGTTGCTATTTTAGAACAAAATGATGTTGACTTTGAGGTTGTTAATTATCTTGTTAACCCTCCTAGCGAATCAGAACTCAAGTCAATAATAGAGGACTTAGGTATTAATGCCAGAGAACTTCTTCGCAAGGGTGAGGCTAAGTTTAAAGAACTAGGACTTTCAGATAAGTCGTTAAGTGAAGATCAGCTTATAAAATCAATGCTAGAGTTCCCAATATTGATCGAGCGACCTATCGTTAGAACAAAAAAAGGTGTTGCTATTGGCAGACCTCCTGAAAACGTTAATTCAATTCTATAAATCGATCTAGCTTCGATGATAGGGGTGATTGCTTAGTAGGCTGTAACCCCTGTAGATTTGTTCTACTAATAGCAAACGAGCCATCGAGTGAGTAAGTGTAAAGCTAGATAGACCCCAGATTAAATTACATTTCTGTTTTAGTTCACTTGAAAGACCATCTGCGCCTCCAATAATTAAGGCAACACTCTCAGCATTGAGTTGCCATTTCTCTATTGATTTGGATAGCTCT
The DNA here is from genome assembly GCA_001628405.1 of Candidatus Thioglobus sp. REDSEA-S12_B1. Taxonomy (GTDB): domain Bacteria; phylum Pseudomonadota; class Gammaproteobacteria; order PS1; family Pseudothioglobaceae; genus Pseudothioglobus. The sequence continues at coordinate 628 of LURN01000049.1, forward strand.
TTACTGGTTTGTTGTTTGCCTTGTTCATCAAGTGCGATTAATAAGGTTGAGTCAGAAGCGGCCTCTAAAATTAATCTTTCTTCAAGGCTTTTTGTCAGCTCAGGGCTATTTGATTTTCTGCTTTGAGACTCAATTGTTGTGACAACAAAGTTGTAGTTTTTTGGGAGTTGTTTTTTGTAATGTTCAATACCGTCGGCTATCCAGTCAGGCATTTTTTTACCAACTGCAATTAGATTAATCCTCATCTTCTTCTATAGACCATAGTCTCTCTAACTTATAGAACTCTCGCGTTTTTTCTGTCATGATATGGACAATGACTTCTCCCAGATCAACGAGTATCCACTCACTAAATTCGGCTCCCTCCATTCCCAGGACTGGCATATTGAGTCTCTTGGCTTCAATACTTACATTATTAGCTATTCCTCTGACATGTTGAATGGAGCGTCCAGTTGCAATAACAATAGCTTCCATATCGTCACTCTGCTTCATCACATTAATTGTTGTGATGTTTTCTCCCTTTAATTCTTCAATGACATTTTCAACTACCCTAATCTGTTCAGAAAGTTTCATATTTTTTGAAGATAGTTAATAACTGAGGAGGGCATTAAGCCATCGAGATTTTGAATGGAGGCAATTTTACCTCTAATATCGGTTGACGAAATCTCAATCAATTCAGAATTTGAAAAGTATAAAAGTCCGTTTGGCTTATCATTTAGATCTTTTATATCAAAAGCAACCTCAAAAGTATCTAGGTTATTTCGAGAGAGTTGATCGATCTTTCTTGGAAGGATGATTAAATGAACTAGCTTTGCAAATTCGTCCCACTTTTTCCATGTTTTAAAGCTTATAAAGCTATCCATTCCAATGATAAGACAAATTGTTTTCCCTTTGAACTCCTTTAATAAGTCAGCCAGGGTATCTATCATGAATGAACTTCCTCCTCGTTCAATTTCCCTTGTATCGATTTCAAGTGAAGGAAATTCTCTTATTGCAAGGCTAAGCATATCAAGCCTTTGCTTAGAGGAATATTGAAGCGATTTTTTATGAACAGGCTCACAACATGGCAAAAGGAACAAGCGCTCAAAATTGAGTTCTTTTTTAATTGATTCTGCTGTTTTGAGATGTCCTAGATGAACGGGGTCGAAGGAGCCGCCATAAATCCCTATCATAACAAAGCGTTTACCTCATCAAGAGTCATCGGAGACATTGGATAAGTTCGAGTTGAATCATGGACATGCATCCTGTAACGAACAAATGTATCCTCATCTTCAATTAATAAAAAGGGGTTTGCTCTTTTCTGCTCAGCAATCGTGGTTGTAATTTCTGATCCATAATTGTGCCCACACAGCAAGTGAATATGATCAGGAACCTGTGCAATGAGTTTCTTGAGTGAGTGATATAGTGTGACCGGGTTTGATCCAGCTAGACTACAGATACCTACCCCATAGACAAACAAAGTATCTCCAGCTATCAGATGTTCATCAAGCAGATAGCAAACTCCACCAGCTGTGTGCCCAGGTGTTTCAATTATTTTGGCTTCAATGTTGCCAACATTGATCATATCTCCATCGGCAACCGTATGAATTGGATTGTCAATGTTTAGATAAGGGATTTCATTAATACCAGCAGTAATCTTCGCACCTGTTTTATTTGCTAGGTCATCCACTGCGTTAGTATGGTCACCGTGCCAATGAGTGATCCAAATGTCTGTAAGGGTATAACCTTTGTCCTCTATTTTTTTTAAAAATAAATCAGGCTCCCAAGCAGGATCGACAATTGCACATGTTTTGGTTTCTTCATCAAAAATAAAATGAATTGAGTTTTCATAGGCGCCTATATGATAAAGCACTTCTATAGTGTATTTATCGCTGTTATATATTTTTTCCATATTTAATATTTTACCAATTTTGACTTGACTGAAATGAGATACAGATTATAATTTACGTTTTTGCTAACAACCCAGTTTTTTGGGGCTATAGCTCAGCTGGGAGAGCGCAACACTGGCAGTGTTGAGGTCGGCGGTTCGATCCCGCCTAGCTCCACCATAGCAATAATGATTTTGTCCGGTTCGTCTATCGGTTAGGACTCCAGGTTTTCATCCTGGCAAGAGGGGTTCGATTCCCCTACCGGATGCCATTTTTTTTGATCAAGTAAGTTAAATTTAACTTACTTTTTCAAAACAAATTCCTCTAAAATTCCTCTTGTCCCGTTCGTCTAGTGGCCCAGGACGCCAGGATTTCATCCTGGAAACAGGTAGTTCGAATCTCCTACGGGACGCCACCTCAAAGTATTTACGAGCATAATTGACTGGTCAGTTGATTTGATTTAAATCGCTTGTGATAATTACTAAATCTACTCTTTTAAATTCTTGATATATTATTTCCAGTGTATTTAATTTAAAGGGGTTTTATGAGTCATATTATCTATGAGCCAGTCAGACAGAGATTGCAGCGAAGCGAACTAGCTGTTCCAGGATCAAATCCTAAAATGTTTGAAAAGGCTTTAAAAAGTTCTGCAGACTATGTATTTTTAGATTTGGAGGATGCAGTTGCTCCAGATGATAAAGTGCCTGCACGTAAAAATGTGATTGAAGCTATTAATGACCTAGATTGGAGTGGAAACGGAAAAACAATATCGGTTCGAATCAATAGTATAGATACGCATTATATGTACAGGGACGTTGTTGAGGTTGTGGAGCAGGCAGGAGAGAAATTAGATACTATCCTTCTACCAAAAGCTGGAACAGCATCAGATGTTTATATGTTATCTGCAATGCTGAATCAAATAGAGACTTCAAAGAGCTTCAAAAATCGAATTGGAATTGAAGTATTGATCGAAACAACTCTCGGAATGGCAAATGTAATGGATATTGCTAAAAAAGGCCGCGAGGAAAGGCTTGAAGCTATGCACTTTGGTGTGGCTGATTACGCGGCAAGTTGCAGAGCAAGAACAACAGTAATCGGTGGGCTAAATCCAGATTATCCGGGTGATCAGTGGCATGCCGGACTATCACAAATGCTAGTCGCTTGCCGAGCCTATGGATTGAGAGCAATTGACGGACCTTTTGGAGACTTTAACGATCCTGAATCTTATATCGATGCTGCAAAAAGAGGAGCAGCTCTTGGATTTGAAGGAAAGTGGGCAATACACCCTTCCCAGATTGAATTAGCTAATGAGGTATATACCCCACCAGAGTCCGAAGTATCTCATGCTAAGCAAATTCTTATAGCATTGGATGAAGCAGCCAAAGAGGGCAGGGGGGCTGCACAACTTAATGGAAGGATGATAGACGCTGCCTCAGCGAAAATGGCAGAAAATATTGTCAATACAGATAAAGCAATTAATGCAAAACTAAAGGGTTAATATGAATATTCATGAATATCAAGCCAAAAAAATATTGGCTCAATACGGGGTTCCAGTTCCGAGGGGAGGTGTAGCACACTCTTCAACTGGAGCAATTTATCAAGCTAACGAGTTAGGTGGTGACAAGTGGATTGTAAAGGCTCAGGTTCACTCTGGCGCACGAGGTAAGGCAGGCGGAGTTAAATTAGTGATAAGTTTCTAGGAAATAACCTAGTCACAAATCAGACAGGTCCTGAGGGCAAAATGGTTTCAAGTATTTACGTCGAAGAGGCTACTGAAATTATTAAAGAGCTCTACTTTAGTATTGTTCTAGACAGAGCAACTCAAAAAATTACTTTAGTTGTTTCTACTGAAGGTGGAATGGATATTGAGCAAGTTGCAGAAGAGATGCCAGATAAAATTAACAAAATTAGGATTGATCCTTCAGTTGGTATGCAGCCATTCCAAGCGCGTCAACTGGTTTTTACCTTGGGCTTACCAAATGAAGCAATTGGCTCTGCAAGTCGTGCAGTGATGAAGTGTTATCGTGCATTTCGAGATACTGACGCCAATTTATTGGAAATTAATCCATTAGTTTTGACTTCGGGAAATAAAGTTTTGGCTCTTGATGCGAAGATGTCATTTGATGCAAATGCACTCTATCGACGTCCAGAAATCTTTGAATTTCATGATAAAACGCAGCATGATATTCGAGAGATTAATGCTGCTGAGCATGACTTAAACTATATTGGATTGGATGGCAATATTGGCTGTCTAATTAATGGTGCAGGTCTAGCCATGGCAACTATGGATATGATTCAGCATGCCGGTGGTGAGCCAGCAAACTTCCTAGATATTGGTGGTGGTGCTTCAGCTCAAAGGGTTGCCACATCGATAGATCTTGTCTTATCAGATGATAATGTAGAAGCTATTTTAGTCAACATCTTTGCTGGAATTAATCGGTGTGATTGGGTTGCACAGGGCATCGTAGATCTATTAAACAAACGTGATGTTAATGTGCCTTTAGTGGTTCGCTTGTCAGGTACCAATGTTGAAAAAGGGCAGGAAATATTAAGAGAAAGTGGAAAAAAAGTTATAACTGCTGAAACATTGTCAGATGCAGCTCATAAGGTTGTAGCTGAATGGAAAAAATCAACGGGAAAATAAGGGTAAATTATGAGTATATTTATTAATGAAAAAACACCAGTTTTAGTTCAAGGTCTAACTGGGCGCATGGGTTCATTTCATGCTCAGGAGATGATTGATTATGGTACTAATGTGGTTGCTGGAGTAACTCCCGGAAAGGGGGGCACAACACATCTAGGAAGACCAGTATTCAATACAGTTAAAGATGCTGTAGAAGCTACAGGGGCTGAAGCTAGTATTATCTTTGTCCCTCCCGCATATGCTGCAGACGGAATTATGGAAGCTGCTGAAGGCGGCATTAAATATTGTGTCAGCATTACTGATGGTATACCAA
>LURN01000005.1 GCA_001628405.1 Candidatus Thioglobus sp. REDSEA-S12_B1
AGTTGAGCTTCTTGCTCCGATTGCAATGGAAGAAGGTTTAAGATTTGCAATTAGAGAAGGCGGACGCACAGTCGGTGCTGGAGTCGTCTCGAAGATTACCAACTGATTAGTTAAATTAAGACCGTCGAATTATTGTATAATCGACGGTTTTTTCGTTTTGGAAGATAGATAAGGCAAATAGGCAAATGAGCAATCAAAATATTAGAATTAAATTAAAGGCATTTGATCATCGTTTAATCGATAAATCAGCCGTAGAGATTGTAGAGACAGCTAAGCGTACAGGCGCCAGTGTAAGGGGCCCTATCCCTTTGCCTACAAAGAAAGAACGCTTTACAGTATTGACATCTCCGCATGTAAATAAAGATGCTAGAGATCAGTACGAGTTAAAAACTTATGTTAGGTTGATGGACGTTATTAGTCCAACTGATAAAACGGTAGATGCGCTGATGAAGTTAGATCTCGCTGCCGGTGTTGATGTGAAAATCCAGCTTAACTAAATAGAATAGAAAGGATTAAGAAAATGGCAATTGCATTAGTAGGACAAAAAATCGGAATGACACGTTTGTTGACAGATGATGGATCAGCCTCATCAGTCAGCGTTATAAAAATTGAGCCTAATCGTGTAGTGCAGACTAAATCTGTAGAGACAGATGGATACAATGCTGTTCAAGTTACGACTGGAAAGAAAGTGAACAAAAAAGGTGAGGCGAAAATTGGACGCGTCAGTAGTTCACTAAAGGGTCACTATGCTAAAGCATCTCAAGAGATTGGACTTGGTTTATGGGAAATGAGAGTTAGCGAAAGTGAAATGAATGCAATGCCAAGCCTTGATATTTCTTTTTTTGGCGAAGGGCATTTTGTTAATGTCACTGGTCAATCGAAAGGTAAAGGTTTTCAAGGCGGTGTAAAGCGCCATAACTTTAGTATGCAAGATGCTACTCATGGTAACTCTATTTCACATCGTGCAATTGGATCAACTGGTCAGTGTCAAGAGCCTGGAAGAGTATTCAAAGGTAAGAAAATGCCTGGTCAAATGGGAAATGTCCAAGTAACTGAAGAGTGTCTCGAGATTTTAAGAGTAGATAATGATCGCAATTTATTATTGGTAAAGGGCGCTATACCAGGGTCCAAAAACGGCTTTGTTAAAGTATTCCTATCCGATAAAAAAAATAATATTAATTCGAAGATTAGTAAAGAGCTTTCTGAGAAGCAAGCAGCAGACTTGGCTTGAAGAAGCAGCTCCAGTTGAAGAAGCAGCTCCAGTTGAAGAAGCAGCTCCAGTTGAAGAAGCAGCTCCAGTTGAAGACGCCGAATCTAAGGCAGCTGATGAAGTAGATGAAACTAAAGATAAAGAACCTGAAGCATAATAAATACACATAGGTCGAGTGATGAAAGTAAAAGTATTAAATTTGAAAACTAACAAATCTACTTCACAAGAAGTTTCTGATGATGTTTTTGGCCGTGACTACAATGAGTCACTAGTTCACCAAATTACAACTGCATACATGGCGGCTGGTAGAAGTGGAACCAAAGCACAAAAAAATCGTTCAGCAGTTAGTGGCGGTGGTAAGAAGCCTTGGAGGCAAAAGGGGACTGGTCGCGCCAGAGCTGGAACTTCAAGAGGACCTATTTGGAGAAGCGGTGGAGTGACATTTGCTGCACAGCCTCGTAATTACGCTCAGAAAGTTAACAAAAAAATGTACAAAGGTGCAATTAGCGTGATTCTTTCAGAATTACTTCGAACAGATCGTTTAAAGGTTGTATCAGATTTAGAAATTAAAGAACCTAAAACAAAAAATATCACTTCACTCATGAAATCGCTAGATTTAAAAGATGTTCTTTTAATGACTGATGAGCTAGATGAGAATTTGTATTTATCTTCGCGTAATTTGTATCATGTTGGTGTTTGTGATACTCAAAGTATCGATCCTGTTAGTTTAATTGGCTATGAAAATGTAGTTCTAACAAAGGCTGCATTAAAGAAAGTTGAGGCAATGTTATGAATCAAGAAAAAGTATTGAGTGTCCTTCTTGGGCCAATTGTTTCTGAAAAGACTACTACGGCAACAGCCAATAATCAATATGTCTTTAAAGTCAGAACTGACAGCAATAAAAGAGAAATTAGAGCAGCGGTAGAAGAATTATTTGGGGTGACTGTTGAGGCTGTCACTACCTCCAATGTAAAAGGAAAAAGGAAAATTTACAGAGGAAAAGCTGGACAACGTGTTAATTGGAAAAAGGCAGTCGTTAAGGTATCTGAAGGTCAGATGATTGACGCTACTGCATCATAGAGAATTTATTATGGCATCAGTAATTAAAAGAAAACCAACTTCACCAGGCAGACGTTTTGTTGTTAGTGTTGTTGATAACGATTTGCATAAAGGCAAACCTTTTGCTGCATTAACAGAAAGCAAAAATAGAATTCATGGGCGAAATAACCGTGGAAAGATTACTGTTAGACATAGAGGTGGCGGACATAAGCAAAGATATCGCGTTATTGATTTTAAGAGAAATAAAGATGATATTCAGGCTACTGTGGAGAGAATTGAGTACGATCCAAATAGAAGTGCGAATATTGCTCTTGTTCTTTATGCAGATGGTGAGCGTCGTTATATCATTGCTCCTAAAGGTCTTAAATCAGGTGATAAGATTATTTCGGGCAATTCAGTTGCAATTCAAAAAGGAAACAGCCTTCCTCTGAGCAATATTCCTCTTGGTAGTGTTATTCATTGCGTTGAATTAAAACCAAAAAAAGGCGCTCAAATTGCAAGAAGTGCAGGAACCTCTGTTCAGTTGGTAGCGAAAGAAGGAAATTATGTGACGATTAGGTTGCGCTCTGGAGAAGTCAGAAAAGTTTTAGCTGAGTGTCGTGCAACTCTAGGTGAAGTGTCAAAATCAGAACACAGTTTGAGAAAGCTAGGTAAAGCCGGTGCTACTCGCTGGAGAGGTTTTAGACCTACAGTCCGAGGCGTTGTTATGAACCCAGTTGATCATCCACATGGTGGTGGTGAAGGAAAGACAAGTGGTGGTAGACATCCTGTTTCTCCTTGGGGGACTCCAACTAAAGGTTATAAAACACGAACTAATAAGCGTACAGATAAATTAATCGTACGTAGGAGAAAATAAAGGTTAATTATGGCAAGATCACTTAGAAAAGGTCCATTTGTAGACGAGCACTTAATCCAAAAGGTAATGAAGGCTCAAGATAATAATGATAGAAAGCCAATTAAAACATGGTCACGTCGTTCAGTGATTGTTCCTGAGATGATTGGTCTTACAATAGCAGTTCATAATGGACGTGTACATGTTCCGGTTTCTATCAATGAAAATATGATTGGACATAAGTTAGGCGAATTTGCCGCAACAAGAACATTTAAAAGTCACTCAGGTGATCGAAAGTAGTTTTAGTAAAGGGTTTAGAAAATGAAAGAAGTTAAAGCGATTCATAAGTATGCAAAAATCTCACCCTTTAAGGTGAGGTTAATTGCTGATCAAATAAGGAACAAGCCAGTAGAAGAGGCTTTGAATATTTTGACATTTAGCAATAAGAAAGCAGCTGTCTTAGTTAAAAAAGTTTTAAGTTCTGCAATTTCTAATGCTGAACATAATGACGGTCTTGATATTGACGAGTTAAAAGTAAGTAGTGTCTTCGTTGATGAAGGCTCAACAATGAAACGAATTCGCCCAAGAGCTAAAGGGAGAGCAAATCGAATTCTTAAACGAACCAGCCACATTAGTGTTGGCGTAAGCGAGTAAATAATTATGGGTCAAAAAGTAAATCCAGTAGGTATTAGATTAGGAATTGTAAAGGATTGGGATTCCAAGTGGTATGCCAGCAGTAAAGACTATTCTGAATTCTTGTTATCTGATATTGCAGTTAGAGACTTCTTATTCAAAGAATTGACTTCAGCTTCAGTTAGTCGCATCTCAATTGAGAGATTATCTAACACAGCTAAGGTCATCATTCACACTGCAAGACCTGGAATCGTGATTGGTAAAAAAGGTGCCGATATTGAAAGGCTTAAAAATATTGTTTCAGAAAAAATGGGTGTACCTGTTCACATAAGTATTGAAGAGGTTAAACAACCTGAGTTAGATGCGCGTTTAGTTGCTGAAAATATTGCTCAACAGCTAGAAAAGCGAGTTATGTATAGACGTGCTGTTAAAAGAGTGCTTGGAAATGCTACAAGATTAGGCGCTCTTGGAATCAAAGTCATGGTAAGTGGTCGACTAAATGGTGCTGAAATCGCTCGTTCAGAATGGTACCGTGAAGGCCGTGTGCCTCTCCATACCTTTAGAGCTGATGTTGATTACAGCAGTTTTAGAGCTAATACCCAGTATGGTGTTATAGGTATTAAAGTATGGATTTTTAAAGGCGAGATACTCGATCATAATAAAGGCACTATTGAAGAAGTTTCAAAGCGTGGTGCTACTAAACAAATAGGTAAGAAGTAAAGGAATAAGTCTATGTTGCAACCTAAACGTACAAAATATAGAAAAATTATGAAGAGCCGTAACCGCGGTTTAGCTGCTGGTCATAATGTCAGCTTTGGTGAAATTGGACTCCAAGCTTCTGGAAGGTGCCGAATGACTGCAAGACAAATTGAGGCAGCAAGAAGAGCAATGACTAGGCATGTTAAGCGTCAAGGAAAAATTTGGATTCGTGTTTTCCCGGACAAGCCTATTACTAAAAAACCACTTGAAGTTAGAATGGGTAAAGGTAAAGGTAGTGTTGAGTATTGGGTTGCGCAAATTAAGCCAGGTCAAATGTTATTTGAAATGCAAGGTGTTGACGAAGTTGTTGCTAGAGAGGCTTTCGAGCTTGCTGCAGCCAAGCTTCCAGTTAAAACAACAGTAATTAAACGGACAATAATGTAATGGATGTTAAAGAATTAAGAAATCAGGATGTAGCTCAATTAAATGAGCAGCTTATTACTTTGCTTAAAGAGCACTTTGAGCTGCGCATGCAAAAAAGTACTTCTCAACTGACTGACTTATCAAAGCTTGGCAAAACAAAAAAAGCGATTGCCCAAATTAAAACTATTATTAACGAGAAAAGCTCATGAGTGAAACTAAAGCGGTAGAAAGAACCCTAACAGGTAAAGTTGTGAGCAATAGTCGCGACAAAACAATTGCTGTTTTAGTAGAGCGTAAAGTGCGTCACCCAATTTATAAAAAGTACATTAAGCGAAGCACAAAAGTTCATGCACATGATGAAAAGAATGAGTGTGGCCTTGGCGATGTTGTAAAAGTTTCTGAATCAAAGCCATTTTCTAAAACAAAGAACTGGGCATTGGTAGAAGTTGTTGAAAAATCTGTGAGTATTGATTAGATAGTCGCTAAAAAGAGAGAAAGAATATGATACAAATGCAAACAAAATTAAATATAGCAGATAACAGTGGCGGTGTTAAAGCTATGTGTATTAAAGTGCTTGGTGGCTCTAAACGACGCTATGCAAACATCGGTGATGTTATTAAAGTCAGCATCAAGGAAGCATCGCCTCGCGGTAAGGTTAAAAAAGGTGATGTGTATGATGCTGTGGTTGTTAGAACTGCACAAGGTGTTCGCCGTAAAGATGGTTCTCGTATTCGCTTTGATACAAATGCAGTTGTTCTTCTTAATCCTAAATTAGAGCCTATCGGGACTCGTATCTTTGGTCCCGTGACTCGCGAATTAAGGGGCGCTCAATTTATGAAAATTGTTTCACTTGCTCCCGAGGTTTTGTAATGATGAAAATTAAACAAAATGATGAAGTAATCATCATTGCTGGAAAAGATAAAGGTTCTATTGGCACTGTTACTAGAGTGCTTGGATCAAAGGTGATTGTGGAAGGTAACAACATGGCAAAAAAACATATTCGTCCTAATCCACAAGAAGGTATTCAAGGAGGAATCGAAGAAAAAGAAATGCCAATGAGTATTTCAAATGTTGCAATATACAACCCTAAAACTAAAAAGGCAGATCGAGTCGGTGTTAGGGTTAATGATGAAGGTGTTAAAGAAAGATTTTTTAAATCAAACGGTGAAGCCGTAATTTGATGCAAATATAAAGTAGGTGACAAGTGGCTAGATTACAAGAACAATATAAAAATGAAATTATTCCGAAGCTTCAGAAGGAGTTAGGTTTTTCTAATCCAATGTCTGTACCTAAGATTGAAAAAATTACAATCAATATGGGTTTAGGCAAAGCCTTAGGAGATAAAAAGGTATTAGAAAGTGCCCTAGAAGAGTTGGGTTTAATTTCTTCTCAAAAGCCTGTTACTTGTTTAGCAAGAAAATCAGTTGCTAGTTTCAAATTAAGAGAAGGAAACGCCATTGGGTGTAAAGTGACTCTTCGCAAAGAAAGAATGTATGAATTTCTTGATCGACTAGTAAATATCGCTATTCCTCGTATTAGGGATTTTCGCGGATTGAATGAAAAATCATTTGATGGACGAGGAAATTACAACATGGGAATAACAGAGCAAATCGTTTTTCCAGAAATTGAGTTTGAGAAGGTAACAAGTATGCGTGGAATGGATATAGCAATTACCACGAATGCAAAGAATGATGAAGATGCTAAGAAACTATTAGCGATGTTTAATTTCCCATTTAAAGGAGGAAATAATGGCTAAAAAGTCTATGATACATAGAGATATAAAGAGAGCTAAGTTAGTCGAAAAATATAAAGAGAAGCGCCTTGAGCTGAAAAAAATCATCAAGAGTGTTCATACATCTGATGAGGATCGTTTTCAGGCGATAATAAAATTACAGTCGCTTCCTAGAGATGCTTCGCCGGTCCGTCAACGTAATCGTTGCGGCCTTTCTGGTCGTCCTCATGGTTTTTACAGAAAGTTTGGTCTGGCAAAAACTCAACTTAGGGAACGCACTATGAATGGTGAAGTTCCTGGATTATCTAAAGCTAGTTGGTAGGAGGTTATTATGAGTATGTCTGATCCAATAGCGGATATGTTAACTAGAATTAGAAATGCACAATCAGTTAATAAAGAGCAAGTCAGTATTCCTGCGTCAAATTTGAAAGCTGCAATTGCAAGCGTAATGCAGGATGAAGGCTATATTACTTCTTTCTCGATTGAAGGTGAGTCTGCTAATAAAGAGCTAGTAATTAAATTGAAGTACTTTGATAATCAGCCAGTTATTGAATCACTTGATAGAATCTCAAAGCCCAGCTTAAGATACTATGCAGGTAAAGATGATATGCCAAGTGTTATGAATGGCCTTGGAATAGTTATTGTCTCAACACCTAAAGGTGTTATGACTGGTCAATCTGCCAAAGCTCAAAACATTGGTGGCGAAGTTTTGTGTAGCGTTTCATAATAGTTGGAGATTTATAATGTCTAGAGTTGCTAAAGCACCAATTACAATCCCTGAAGGCGTAAATATTACGCAAGAAGATGGTCTTCTTTCTGTAAAAGGAAAGCTCGGTGAAATGACAATGCATGTCAATTCTTCAGTTCAAATTTCTACAGCTGATAACGTATTAACATTTGCACCAAACGACGTTAGTAAAAAAGAGGAGAAGGCTGCATGGGCTCAGGCTGGCACAGCAAGAGCAAATACAGCTAACTTAATTAAAGGTGTGACAGAAGGTTGGGAGAAAAAATTAACCCTAATTGGTGTGGGTTACAGAGCTCAAGCTAAGGGTAAGGTTTTAAATCTAACTCTGGGATTCTCTCATCCCGTTGACTATAAATTACCTGAAGGAATTTCTGTAGAAACGCCTTCACAGACTGAGGTTATTGTTAAAGGAATTGATAAGCAGAAAGTAGGTCAGGCTGCTGCTGAAATTAGAGCTTTTCGTCCACCGGAGCCTTATAAAGGTAAAGGGGTTCGTTATTCGGATGAGCAGGTTGTTCGTAAAGCTGCTAAGAAAAAATAATTGATAGAAGGTAGTTAAATGAAATTATCAAAAAAAGATGCTCGCATAAGAAGAGCAACAAAGTTTAGAGCTAAGCATGCCGAGAGAGATTTGGAGCGTTTGTGTGTTTATAAATCATCTCAACACATCTATGCACAAATTATAAGTAGTTGCGGTACAAAAACAATCGCTTCTGCATCGAGCGTTTCCTCTAAGATGAAGAACGGTGGTAATGTTGAGGCTGCTTCTAAGGTTGGCGATTTAATTGCACAAGCTGCTAAGAAAGCTAAAGTTTCTAAGGTCGCATTTGATCGTTCAGGTTTTAAGTACCATGGCCGTGTTAAGGCCCTTGCTGAGGCAGCAAGAGAAGGCGGATTAGATTTTTAAAAAAAACTAAAGGTTTAAAGAATGGCTGAAAATAACAGAAATAATTATAAAGAAGAAAGTGAATTCATTGAGAAGTTGGTCAATATTCGCCGTGTAGTAAAGGTTGTAAAAGGTGGTAGAATTTTTGGCTTTTCTGCTTTAGTAGTTGTCGGCGATGGAAATGGAAAAGTTGGCTATGGAACTGGTAAAGCTCGTGAAGTGCCTTTAGCCATTCAAAAAGCAATGGATAAAGCCAAAAGATCAATGAAGCCTGTTCCATTAATTAATGGCACGCTTCACTATCCTGTTACCTCTAGAGTGGGTGCTGCAAAAGTTTACATGCAGCCAGCTTCTGAAGGAACTGGAGTAATTGCTGGTGGCCCAATGAGAAGTGTTTTGGAGGCTGTTGGAGTTCACAACATTTTGGCTAAGTGTAATGGAACTCGTAACCCCATTAGTGTTGTTAGGGCTACAGTTGATGGCCTTACTAAAATGTCATCACCACAAATTGTTGCAGCAAAACGCGGCAAAACTGTTGAACAAATACTTGGAGAAGTCTGCAGCAGCTCCTAAGAAAGCAGCAGCTCCTAAGAAAGCAGCAGCTCCTAAGAAAGCAGCAGAAGCAAAAGTTGAGGCTACGAAGGCGCCTGAAACAAAAAAAGCGCCTGCAAAAAAGGCTGCTCCTAAAAAGAAAACAGTAAGTGTTACATTAGTCAAAAGTTTCTACGGTAGATTGCCTAAACATCGTGCTACAGTAACAGGCTTAGGTTTAAAAAGAATCAACCATACTGTCGAACTTGAGGATACACCAGAAGTAAGAGGCATGATTAACAAAGTCTCTTACTTATTAAAAGTTGAGGGTTAATAAAATGAATCTAAATACACTAAAACCTGCTTTAGGTGAAAAGACTTTAAGAAAACGTGTTGGAAGAGGCATGGGCTCTGGAATGGGTAAAACATCTGGTAGAGGTCACAAAGGGCAAAAATCACGTTCAGGTGGATTCACTAAGATCGGTTTTGAGGGTGGTCAAATGCCACTTCAAAGAAGATTGCCCAAGGTTGGATTTACCTCAAGAGTATCTTCTATTACTTCACAGGTGACTTTATCTCAACTGGATAAATTGTCAGAGAAAGATATTACTATCGATGTTTTAAAAAAACACAATCTTGTAACTAAAAATATTTCAAGAGTTAAGGTTATGCTCTCTGGCGAAATCAATCGCCCTATTAATTTGGTTGGAATTAAGCCTACTAAAGGCGCAAAAGCAGCTATTGAGGCTGCAAAAGGGACTATAAGCGAGTAATAAATGAGTGAAGATCTATTAAAACGCATCCTTTACCTAATTGGTGCTTTAATCGTATTTAGACTGGGAACACACATTGTGATTCCTTTCATTTCGCAGACTGCGCTTGCTTCTCTTGTGGAAGATAACAGAACGGGTATTTTAGGAATGATGAATATGTTCTCTGGTGGAGCACTAGAGAGACTCTCAATCTTTACTCTGGGTATTATGCCTTACATATCTTCTTCAATCATCATGAACCTCATGACCTCTGTTGTTCCAAGATTCGAGCAGCTTAAAAAAGAGGGTGAGAGAGGTAGAAGGACAATTACTCAGTACACTCGAATGGGTACAGTGCTTTTGGCAGTATTCCAGTCCTACGGTATTTCAATCGCGCTCCAATCACAATCAGGTGGCGGTGTTGCGTTAGTTACAAACCCCGGACTGACCTTTAGTTTTGTAACAGTTGTAACCTTAACAACGGGTACTTTATTCTTAATGTGGCTTGGTGAGCAAATCAGTGAAAAAGGTATTGGTAATGGTATTTCAATGATTATTTTTGCTGGAATTGTTGCTGGATTACCAGCATCATTCGGCAACACACTCAGCATGGTAGGTACTGGTGAATTAGGCGTCTTTACTGTCATAGTTATGCTCATAATGGTGGTTTTAGTCATGGCCTTTGTGGTCTTTATGGAACGAGGGCAAAGACGAATTGCTGTTAACTATGCAAAACGCCAACAAGGTAGAAAGAT
This sequence comes from Candidatus Thioglobus sp. REDSEA-S12_B1, assembly GCA_001628405.1. Taxonomy (GTDB): domain Bacteria; phylum Pseudomonadota; class Gammaproteobacteria; order PS1; family Pseudothioglobaceae; genus Pseudothioglobus. The sequence continues at coordinate 10,261 of LURN01000005.1, forward strand.
GGTTGGTGGGCAGACTTCATATTTGCCTCTCAAAATTAATATGGCTGGAGTGATTCCGCCAATTTTTGCCTCGAGCATTATTCTATTTCCTGCTACATTGGGTGGCTGGTTTTCACAGTCAGAGGGTATGGGATGGTTAGCTGATATTACATCGAGTATTTCACCAGGGCAGCCGTTGTATATTATGTTCTATGGTGCAGCTATTATCTTCTTTACATTCTTTTATACTGCGCTAACATTCAATGCAAAAGATACAGCAGATAATTTACGTAAATCTGGTGGTTTTATTCCTGGCATTAGACCGGGACAGCACTCCGCTGACTACATAGATGCTGTAACCTCAAGACTAACTGCAGTTGGAGCTATTTATATTACAGCAGTATGCTTACTTCCTGAGTTTTTAATTTTATACTGGAATGTTCCTTTCTATTTTGGTGGAACAAGTCTACTGATTATTGTTGTCGTAGTTATGGATTTTATTGCTCAAGCTCAATCTCATATGATGTCTAATCAATATGAAGGTTTAATGCGCAAGGCAAATTTAAAGTAAGGGTAAGTTATGAAAGTAAGAGCATCAGTTAAAAAGATTTGTAAAGATTGCAAAATTATTAAGAGACATGGAGTTATTCGTGTCATCTGTAAAGAGCCACGTCACAAGCAAAGGCAGGGTTGATTACATTGACAGAGCTTAATTTACAAAGTAAAATTGCACGATTTTTCAGCTTGAAAAAATTGGACGGGTTTTCTGTTCAAAATTATTATTTAATAGAGGTATAGGAAGAATATATGGCACGTATTGCAGGAATAAATATTCCAACAAACAAGCATATTGTTATTGGCTTACAATCAATTTTTGGGATTGGCGAAACTAGATCGAAGTCGATATGTCAGTCATTGAAATTAGATCCAAGTACAAAAGTATCTGCTTTGACTGAAGATCAGCTAGATTCGATTCGTGATGCGGTGTCAAAGTATGAGGTTGAAGGTGACTTAAGACGTGAAGTGGCAATGAGCATTAAGCGCTTGAGAGATCTAGGTTGTTATCGTGGAATTAGACACAGAAAAGGGTTGCCCGTACGTGGTCAAAGAACTAAAACAAACGCAAGAACCAGAAAGGGTCCGCGTCGTTTAATTAAATAAAAAGGCATAATTTACTATGGCAAAAGAGCAAGCATCTAAGAAGAAATCAAAAAAAATCGTCTCAGACGGTATTGCACATATACACGCAACTTTTAACAATACTATTGTGATGATTACTGATCGACATGGCAATACAATTTGCTGGGCAACTTCTGGAGGAGCTGGCTTTAGAGGCTCTAGAAAGTCTACTCCATTTGCAGCACAGGTTGCTGCTGGAAATTGTGGAGAGAAAGCACAGGCTTTTGGAATGAAAAATCTGGATGTAAGGGTCAAAGGTCCAGGTCCAGGTCGTGATTCAGCAATTCGTGGTCTTAATGCACAAGGTTTAAAAATTCAATCAATAACAGATGTGACGCCAATACCTCATAACGGTTGCCGTCCTTCTAAGAAAAGAAGAGTATAAGGGTAAATTATGGCAAGATATACAGGTCCTACATGTAAATTAGCACGTCGTGAGGGTGTTGATTTAGAGCTTAAGAGTGGTATTCGTTCTATAGATTCAAAATGTAAATTGACGCAGCTTCCAGGAATGCACGGTGCAAATGCCCGTCGTCAAAAGGGGAGTGATTATGGACTTCAGCTTAGAGAGAAGCAAAAAGTTAGACGTATTTATGGCATCTTAGAAAAGCAGTTTAGACTTTACTATAAGAAAGCAAGCTCAAAAAAAGGGCCAACCGGTGAGAACCTTTTGTCTCTTCTTGAATGTCGTTTAGACAATGTTGTATACAGAATGGGATTTGCTTCAACTCGCGCAGAGGCTAGACAAATAGTTTCGCACAAGTCCATTTTAGTGAATGGGAAGATCGTCAATATACCCTCTTACCAGGTCAGTGCAAACGATGAAATTTCTGTAAGAGAGAAAGCAAAAAAACAAAACCGAATTCAATTAGCCCTTGAAATCTCTGGTCAAAATGGCGTCGCTGATTGGGTTGATGTAGATAACAAAGCTTTAAAAGGTGTTTTTAAGAGCGTACCAGCGCGTGATGAATTATCTTCAGATATTTCAGAGCAATTAATCGTTGAACTATATTCTAAATAGGAATTAAATATGCAAGGAAGTGCAAGAGATTTTTTAAAACCAAAACTAGTAGATTCTGTTGAAATATCTAAGAATGAATATCGTGTTGTTCTTGAGCCTTTTGAGCGTGGGTTCGGCCATACACTAGGTAACTCAATTAGAAGAACATTATTATCGTCTATGGTTGGCTCTGCGATTACAGAAGTAGCCATTGATGGTGTGATGCATGAATTCTCAACTATTGAAGGCGTTCAAGAAGATGTTTTAGATATACTTCTTAATCTTAAAGAGGCTTCAATTGGACTTAATGCAAATGATAGTGCTACAGTCATAATTGAAAAAGAAGGGCCATGCGAGCTAACGGTAGCAGATATCGAAGCTAATGGAACAGATGTTTCAGTTTTCAATCCTGAAAAAGTTATCGCTACGATTAATGAGGGCGGCAAAATTAGAATGACACTTGGTATTGGAACTGGGGTTGGATATGATGTTGCTGTTGCAAGGTCGGTTGATTCAGAGACTATCGGTAGCATCCAACTAGACGCTAGCTTTTCACCTATCAAAAGAGTTAGCTTTACTGTAGAAGCAGCTAGGGTTGAGCAAAAAGTTAACCTAGATAGGCTTAACATTGTTATCGAGACTAACGGTTCTGTAGATGCTGAAGAAGCAGTTAAAAGAGCTGCTACAATTCTTCAAGATCAGTTGTCATCATTTGTTGAGCTTGAGCCGGTTATTGAAGAAGAGCCACAACCTACATCGGATGACTTTCCACCAATGTATCTTTCTGCTGTTGATGAACTTGAACTTACTGTTCGTTCAGCAAATTGCCTCAAGGCAGAACAAATATATTACATTGGTGATTTAATACAAAAATCAGAGCAAGACTTATTGAGAACACCTAACTTAGGTCGTAAGTCGCTTAATGAAATTAAAGAAGTATTAACTGAGAAGAACCTAGAGCTAGGTACTGAGATTGAAAACTGGCCACCAGTTGACTTAATGAGTGAATAAGGATATACGATGAGACACAGAAAGTCAGGAAGACAACTTAATAGGAATGCATCACACAGAAAAGCTATGTTCAAGAATATGGCTAATTCTCTGATCTTGCACGAAACAATTAAAACTACTTTGCCAAAAGCAAAGGAGCTTAGACGTGTAATAGAGCCATTAATCACAAGAGCGAAGTCTGATAGTGTTGCCAACCGTCGTCATATCTTTTCAAAATTGAGAGATGATGCAATGGTTGCTAAATTGTTTACACAAGTTGGTCCTTTCTACAAAGATCGTCCTGGAGGCTACGTTCGCATCTTGAAGGCAGGATTCCGAACTGGTGACAAAGCGCCAATGGCTTTAGTTCAGTTAGTTGACTTTGAAGGTCAAGAAGAAGTTGTGATAGAAGCTCCAAAGAAAGAAGCTAAAGCTGCGGCACCAAAGAAAGAAGCTAAAGCTGCGGCACCAAAGAAAGAAGCTAAAGCTGCAAAAAAAGAATCTTAAAGGAATAATATATGCCAGCAATTAAAGTAAGAGAGAATGAGCCATTTGACATTGCACTTCGTCGTTTCAGACGTCTATGTGACAGAGCAGGCGTTATAACTGATGTTAGAAAAAAAGAGTTTTTTGAAAAACCTACTTGGGTTAATAAGCGTAAAAAAGCTGCTGCTGTGAAAAGAACTCACAAGGAAATGTCAAAAAATAGAATACATCGTAAACGTATGTACTAAACTCTGCTTTTGTAATTAAAGCAAAAAATACAATATGTCTAAGCTAAAACAACTCATTACAGATGATATGAAGTTGGCAATGAAAGCCCAAGACAAATCTGCCCTGAAAGCTATTCGCATGATTCTAGGGGCAATCAAACAAAAAGAAATAGATGAGCGCATCAATCTAGACGATACACAGGTTCTGGCTGTGATTCAAAAAATGGTCAAGCAGCGCAAAGACTCCATATCTCAGTTCTCAGATGCAGGAAGATCAGACTTAGTTGAGGTTGAAGAAGCAGAGCTATCAATTATTAATAATTACATGCCTAAGCAGCTCAGTGAGGCAGAAATTGAAGCCGCCGTCGTTAAAGCTATTGCTGATTCTGGGGCTGACTCAATGAAAGATATGGGAAAGCTAATGGGGATATTAAAAGGTCAATTGGATGGTAAAGCTGATATGGGTCAGGTCTCTCAGCTTATAAAGTCAAAACTTTCTTAAATTACTAAGCAAAATTAGGCGCTTGTAATTACCTCCTCCATAACTACAAAAGTAGAGCTATTTTGAACATGCGGTAAAGCTGAAATTTTCTCACCTAAAACTTTTCTGTAGCTATCCATATTCTCAGTTCTAACTTTCAGCAAATAATCAAAATTTGAAGCAATCATGTGACACTGCTCTACTTCCTGAACCTCTTTAATAGCTTTATTGAATGCATTAAGTGCCATCGTTTTGGTGTCATTAAGCTTTATTTGCACAAAGGCAATATGATTGTTTTCAATTAAGTCATGATTAATAATTGCCTGATACCCTTTGATATAGCCTGCTGCTTCAAGTTTTTGTACACGTTTTAGGCAAGGGGTTTTTGACAAACCAATATGATTAGATAAATCGGTTATTGTCATTCGTCCATCACTCTGTAAAAGCTCTAGTATTTTGTAATCGTAGCTGTCAAGTTTAGTCATAATACCTATTATTCGTATAAATTAAGTTATAAATATAATTATATTATAAATAATTTAGAATAAAGAGCTTTTATATTATTACTTTACAGTCATATTCACTATAACTTATCAAATATAATATAATTATCTATTGTATGTGAGCTAAGTATGAAAAGCTATTCACATGTTGGTTTTAAGCCTGATTACTCTCCTCTTCGAAACGATATCAGAGGCGCAAGGGTTATGACTGAGCAAGATGCAATAAAGCATCTTAAATTATTTGAACAGACTCGCTCAGATCAGAGAGCTATTTTTAAATCAAAAACTTCTGAACTTATTAAAGAATTAAGATCTTCAAGTCAGCCTGACCTGTTGTCATTATTTGTGTCTGAGTACAATCTGACAAGTGATGAAGGTCTCTCATTAATGACTTTGGTTGAGGCATTCTTAAGGGTTCCAGACAATAAGACTAGAGACAAATTGTTTATCGATAAAGTTGCAAGTAAAGGTTGGTCTCAACATATAGGAACTAGCAATTCCTCTATGGTAAACATAGCTACTCTAGCATTAAATATTGCAGACAAAATGATAGCCCATGGAAGTAATAAAGAAATAAAGAGTAGAATCAAAAAGGCTATTGAGATTCTATCAAGGCCTGGCATTCGATTTAGTGCACACAACGTCATGCAGTTTTTTGCTAAACAGTTCGTTTTTGAAGAAACTATTGAGAGTGCATTAAGGGGTCGAAATATAAAAAACGGACTCTACTCTTTCGATATGCTGGGTGAAGCAGCCTGGACAATGTATGATGCTGACAAGTACTTTAGATCATATAAAAGTGCACTCATTGAAATAGGAAAACGCAACTACAAAAATTCCGTTAATACTGCTAACGGTATATCAGTAAAACTCTCAGCACTTCATCCGAAGTACGATTTTATGCATCGAGAGAGAGTGATGTCAGAATTACTTCCTAGAGTTCTCGAGTTGGTTCAAATTGCACAACAATACAACATAGGAATAAATATTGACGCAGAAGAGGCGGATCGCCTAGAGATATCTCTAGATGTCATCGCTGAAGTGATGCAGACTATTGCAAATTCTTCATGGGATGGTTTTGGTGTTGTAGTACAGGCATATCAAAAACGCGCACCGTTTGTGATTGATTGGCTAAACCATAATTGTCAAAAGCACAATCTAAAAATAATGGTAAGACTTGTTAAAGGTGCCTACTGGGATAGCGAAATTAAGAATTCTCAAACTCTTGGAGATGTTGATTTTCCTGTTTTTACCAAAAAAATAAATACAGATTATTCCTTCTTGGTTTGCTCTCAAAAACTCCTAGCAATGAGGAGAAACATCTTCCCTCAATTTGCAAGTCATAATGCACATTCACTCGTCAGTATCTGTGAGATGGCAGGAAATAATGAGGGTTATGAGGTGCAGAGGCTTCACGGAATGGGAGAGTCTTTACATTATGCTATTGCAAAAAAATATGGGGTTAAATCAAGGGTGTACGCACCCATTGGGAGTCACAAAGAGTTGTTAGCCTATTTAATGAGACGCCTACTTGAAAATGGTGCAAACAGTTCATTCATTAACCACTTGTTTGATGAGACTATTAGTCCAGAAAGTCTAGCAAGTGACGTATTTTCTCTTGTTGAGCAAGATCCTGAAAAGTCTCACCCAAAAATTCAACTGCCAAAAGACATATTCAGAAGTACTCATCATAATTCTCGAAGTGTCATTCTTACTGCGCAGTTAAACGTTGATGAGCTTTATGAAAAACAAAGTACTTGGCTTGGTAGTCGATGGAAAGCTAATTCAATCATTGATGGAGATTTTGAAGAAGATAGGCCAGATCAAGAAGTAAGAAACCCTTCTGATCCGAGTGATATTGTTGGACACGTCCTTTATGCCAATAAAGACCAATTAGAACAATCACTCAAATCTGCAAGAAATGCTTTCAGCTCTAAATTCATAAATAAAGAAAAGATACTTAAGAGTCTAGAGCTTGCCGCAGACCTGTATGAAGAAAACCAATTTGAGTTAATGACTCTTGCCATGCGAGAGGCCGGAAAAACATACCAAGATGCAACGGACGAGGTTCGAGAAGCGGTGGATTTTCTTCGATACTATGCAAACCTGTCAAGAGAAGTGATGCCAGGTAAAAGAGAGCCCAGAGGGGTTTTTGTTTGCATTAGTCCTTGGAATTTTCCTTTGGCAATATTTACAGGGCAAATAGCGGCAGCCCTCTCAGCAGGAAACGCGGTCATTGCGAAGCCTGCAGAGAGTACCTCACTTATTGCATACAGGGCCAGTCAACTATTGATTGAAGCAGGCATACCTGTTGGACTATTTCAGTTATGTTTGGGTAAAGGTTCTCAGGTCGGATCATTTTTATGCGGCAATAACAGAATTGCCGGAGTCGCGTTCACTGGTTCAACTCAAGTAGCAAAGCAAATCAAGCAAAGTCTGATTGACTGCGGAAATATAGAGGCAAGACTTATTGCTGAAACTGGTGGCTTAAATGCTATGGTAGTAGACTCAACTGCATTATTTGAACAAGTCACTAGAGATGTTATCGATGGTGCGTTTAAGAGTGCTGGCCAGCGCTGCTCGGCATTGAGAATTCTTCTGCTTCAAGAGGATTGTTATGACGAAGCTCTATCTATGATTAAGGGCGCAATGAGAGAGATCGGTTTTGGAGATCCAAAATATCTAGATGTCGATTGCGGTCCGGTCATCAATTTAGCTGCCCAAATTAAACTGCAAAACTATATCGATAAAGCAAGACAAAATAATCAAATTATCGAGGAGTTGGATTTTCAGTCAAAAAATGGTTACTTTGTTTCACCAACACTAATCAGGATTGAATCAATGGATGAGATTAATGAGGAGTTTTTTGGTCCAATTCTGCATGTGTTGTCTTATAAGAATAAAGATCTTGAAAAGACTATAGACCAGCTAAACTCTAAAGGGTTTGGCCTCACCTTTGGAATTCATTCAAGAATCGAACATAAAGTTCAAGATATTTCGTCAAAGGTAAATGCTGGAAATATATATATCAACCGGAATCAGATTGGTGCTGTGGTCGGCTCACAACCATTTGGTGGTGAAGGTTTGTCTGGAACAGGCCCTAAAGCTGGAGGTCCAAACACCCTTCATGGTTTCAGTCAAAACTTGCTTTGTCGTGAAAAATCAGATCATAAAATAACATTTAGTGATGATTCATTTGTTGGTCAGCAGCTTTTAAGTCCAATTCTTTTGTTAAGCGATGAGTTGCTATCATTCATGAAGAGAGAGTTGCCGATTTTAGAAGAAGAATTCTTTGAATTATTAAATCAAGAAGTATTGAAATATAGCAGTGAAATTTCATTACCAGGTCCTACCGGCGAATCAAATGTATTACGCTATAAGCCTAAAGGCACAGTGATTTGTCTCGGTCCTGAGCCAGATGATTTGTTAAAGCAGACAGTTTTATCGCTTTTTTTAGGCAACAGCGTCATTAGTCAAATTTCTTCAGAAGAGCATGATTTCTTAATTTCATTAGGCTTTGAAAAAGATAACATACTTAGAATCAACGACTCTCCAAGCTTAAGTTTATTTACTAACAAGTCATATAACGCTGTGTTTTATTTTGGTAATTCCAGTTCACTACAAGAAGTAATCTTGAATTCGCGAAGTGAGCTGATTCCTATAGTAACTTCAATTCATGAAGCTTGGGAGCTAGTCAATGAGCAGGTAATTACTGAGGACACAACCGCGTCAGGAGGCAATGCAAATCTCCTTGCGCTCTAACGATTGTTTATTTTAAATGCAGTTGGAGTAAGATGGGTTTGACCTATAAACCATCTTACAAAAGAGGAAGGCTCTGAATAACCCAAATGATATGAGATAGCCTTAACAGAGAGACCATCTTTAATCATATGCTTGGATTTTTTTAATTTAAAGTCATTAAAAACCTTTCGAAAAGTTGTATTTTCTTTAAGTAATTGGTTACGCATTGAATTGGTGCTTAATCCGAGATGGTTTGATATTTCTTCAATATTAATTAGGTTGTATTGATTTTCATAGTTATTCATAATCTTCTCAATCTTACCCCTTAAGCTTAAATTTGAATTATTCTTATGACTCTTTTCTTTAAGAATAGCGCCCAAATATTTAACGAGATTAGGGTTAGAAATAGTATTCTTTTTTAAATAGTTTTTTTTGCTTATTAAGAGGGATGTTTCGTCACTAGAGCAGTTGATTGGACAATTAAATACAGATTTTTGGTCTATGTCTTGAGCTTTCAAAATTGTTTTCGTGTTAATCTGTTTAATTTGAAAACGTTTAGAGCGAATAAAAGATGCGAGAATAGATAGCCCTAGATTTTCATAAATAGATGGGTGTTTAATTGTTGGATCAGCAACCGATTGTATTTTTATTAAATTATCTTCTTCACTGATTAAAAAGGCAATACCCTCCAGTTCAGTTCCAATAAATGATTGCAGAAGTGTTATGGCTTCCTCAAGGTTTTTCGAGTAAACGAATGCTAAGCCAAATGCTTCTCCATAGTTTGGTCTCACTTGAGCCATACGTCCAAAATTAATTGATACTAATTCATCATCAAAAACTGACTCAGCATCCATGACAAATTTTAGTAAGATTTCTACAGGTAAAGAAACCTCTTGATTGCCCAACAAGCTCTTTGCTATCCCAATCCTTTTGAAAATAGTTTCTACCTCAAAAGGGTATATCTGATGCAGTCTTTGGATGCATCTCCAGACCCCACTATAAGTATTCAAAATTAAAGCTCAATTATAATAAAGTGTTAATATTTTATAATAATATGTTAACTTAAATTTGATATTTATATCTATACTAATAATTTCTATAACTTTTGCTTTGGTGTTGCTCTTTTATCAATGCTAACTATTAACTTTTATGCTTGAAACAATTTTTGAATACTCATTTCTTTCTTTCTTTTTGTCTTTAATATTAATATTATTGGTTCTCGTTAAGACAAATATAAAGATGTGGCAGTTATGGCTGCTTGCAGTAGGGTTGACCTATCCAGGTGCGGTCATTGCAAATCACTTTGGCGCACAATTCTTGCTTCTCATTCTTTTTGCAATTGGCATACTTATAGTTCCAAGCATCAGAGTGATACTATTTACCAAGCCACTTTATAAGATCATGCGTAAGTCCCTACCCCCAATAGGAGTTACAGAAAGTATTGCTCTCGAAGCTGGTAGTGTCTGGTGGGATGCAGAGCTTTTTCAGGGTGATCCAAATTGGAAGGAATTAACTGAATTAGAGGCTACTGAATTGACAGAGGAAGAGCAAAGCTTTGTTGACAATGAGGTAGAGACACTTTGTGCAATGGTTGACTCTCATGAAATTCAATCGACTCATGATCTACCTAAGGAAGTCTGGAAGTATATCTTTGATAAAGGATTTTTAGGTCTGATTATTCCAAAAGAATTTAACGGAAAAGGCTTTTCCCATTTTGCGCATGCAATTATTGTAGGAAGGCTCTCTTCAGCATCTCAATTTTTAGGAATTGCTGTTATGGTTCCTAATTCTCTTGGTCCAGGTGAGTTGCTTCTAAAATATGGTACCGATGAACAAAAACAGCATTACCTTCCGAGACTTGCTGAGGGTAAGGAAATCCCATGCTTTGGACTCACCTCTACCGTTGCTGGATCAGATGCGGGGTCTTTAATAGATAATGGAATAGTATGCTATGACAAGTTTGAAGGAAAAGAGGTATTGGGCTTAAGGCTGAATTGGGAAAAACGTTATATCACCCTTGCGCCCATTGCCACCGTTATTGGATTAGCATTTAAGGCGTATGACCCAGATAATTTACTTCCTGATGACCACCCTCTCTACAAAAAAAATGACTTAGGAATTACCTGCGCACTGATACCACGCAGTACTAAAGGTCTTAGCATTGGAACCCGACATAAGCCTATTGGAGAGCCATTTCAAAATGGACCCATTTACGGAAAGGATGTTTTTATTCCGATGGATTGGGTGATTGGTGGCGAAAACATGATCGGACATGGCTGGAGAATGCTGATGGAATGTCTCAGCGTTGGAAGGGGAATTTCACTTCCTGTAACTGGTGCTTCCGCAACACAAGCAATGCTATTAACTACAAGTACTTACTCACAAACACGTGAGCAATTTGGAATTCCTATTGCAAAAATGGAAGGTATACAGGAGAAACTTTCAAATCTTGCTAGTAATGCATTTAGGGCCACTGCTAATATAAATCTTTCGACATGGGCGCTAGATGCAGGGCATAGGCCTTCAATCATTTCTGCAATAGTTAAATACAGAAATACACAACTTCTTCAAAGCTCTTCAATCGATGCTATGGATGTTCATGGTGGGAGAGCAGTTATGGAGGGAAAGAGGAATTATGTGTCTAAAGTCTATTCAGGCGCTCCAGTTGCAATTACTGTTGAAGGGGCAAATATTTTGACAAGAAGTTTGATGATTTTTGGCCAAGGATTAATTCGATGTCACAAAACAATGCTTGATGAGTTAAGAGCACTTCATGGTGAAAGTAAAGATTCAATCACCAAGTTTGATCAGGCTCTTGTTAATCATGTGGGCAGCTTCATTAATAATATTGCTAGAGCCATTTTGTTTTCTTGGACGCGTGGACGTTTGGCGAAACCTTATGGAGACCATAATACTAAAGTCTATTATCGAAATCTTTCAGTATTGTCAGCTAAGTTTGCCTGTTTGACTGATATTGCTTCACTCCTTTTAGGAGGTTCACTCAAGAGGAAAGAAATGATATCAGGGAGGTTCGCAGATTCGATATCAGCTATGTACGAAATCAGTTCCTGTTTAAAGCTATATGAGGAGAAGTTTCTGGATGATGACAATGCAAAGCATATTCTTAAACTCTCAGTCCTTAAGCTAATTAATGAGGCAGATACATCGATGCTCAAAAACATAGAGGCCTTGCCAATCAATAGAGTTGCCAAATGGTTTTTGAGAATTTTATTTTTTCCTTTTTCAGTCACCTCCTCTCAAGTTAACGACAAGCTGATTATCAATACCTCAAAATCAATCCTTGATACTGATTGGATAGAAAACAACTTATCAACCTGCATTTGCGCTAACCTCAAGAACAAGCCTGACCACCCTTTTTACATTCTTTTTAAAGGCTTTGAGGCTGGAAAAGAGTTGAAGGTTTTAAGAGATAAGGCAAAAAAAGCAGGTTACAAATATCAGCCAAGCATTACTCTAGAGTTTTGGCTTCAGGGCTTGGTAGATAATAAAACTTTGTCTAAAGAGGACAAAGAGAATTGGTTAAGGTTGAATGATTTAGTTCTCGAAGCATTAAAGGTTGATGATTTTGAGAGCTTTGATAAATAAAGATTTGGGATGGCTATGAAAGAATATTTTGATAAAGCGTTTACAAAAATTGCTGTACTAGGTTCAGGCACAATGGGAGGTCAAATAGCTGCTCATTTCGCCAACTTAGGTTTTGATACTACGATGTTTGATACCAGCGAGGAAGCATTATCAAAATCTATAGCTATGATGAAGAAATTAAAACCTACACCCTTTGCAAGTCCCTCGGTATCTGGGCTAATAAAGACATCAACCTACGATGATTTAACTCCAATTTCAGGCTGTGACTTCATCATAGAGTCAATCGTAGAGAATCTAGATATCAAAAAAAAGCTTTTTAAGCAAATATCACCACATGTCAACGACAATGCTATTCTTGTAACGAATACATCTGGTTTGTCGATTCAAAAAATAGCTGAATCAGCACCAGATAGTTTAAGGAGTCGAATTTTTGGAGTTCATTTCTTTAACCCTCCAAGGTATTTGCCGCTAGTTGAGTTGATACGAACCTCATATAGTGATGAGAGTCTTTTAATGAAGGCTGAAGGTTTTATAACTTCGGCTCTAGGCAAGGAGGTTGTTTATGCAAAAGATAGCCCGGCTTTTGTCGCTAACAGGATTGGTGTATTCTCCTTTATGGCAGTTTTGAAACATGCCGAAAACTTTAACCTCTCTGCCGATACAGTAGATGCTTTGACTGGGAAGAGGATAGGTAGGCCTGCAAGTGCTACATTTAGAACACTGGATGTTGTTGGCCTTGATGTTATGGCAAACGTCGTAAAAAACATTTATGAAAATGCCAAAGATGATCCATGGATTGAATTGTTTCAACTTCCCGATTGGATTAATGGTTTGATTGAAAAAGGGTCGTTAGGTAGTAAGACTAGGAAGGGTATCTACGAAAAGATTGGAAAGGATATTTATGTTTTTGATCCTAAAGATGAAAAATATAGGCTCTCTGATAAAACTATTAGCCCTAAAGTTAAGAAGATCATTAAAGATAGTAAAAGTATAGAAAATGCTCTCTTGGAGCTATCTAAAACTGATGATCCACAAGCCCAGTTTTTATGGTCAGTTCATCGCGATGTGTTTCATTACACCGCCTATCATCTTGAGCATGTTGCTGAAACTGCAAGATGTGTCGATTTAGCATTAAAGTCAGGGTTTGCCTGGCAAAAAGGAATCTTTGAACAAGTTCAGATGACGGGTTGGTCTGAGGTGAGAGAGTTACTGAATCAGGATATCAAGGATCAGAAAACCCTTTCAAATGAAGCCTTGCCTGATTGGGTAATGAATCATGATGCTGTATATTCTGATAAGGGAGCTTTCAATCCAAATAAGAATCAGTTTATTCCAAGGTCTACTCATCCGGTCTATGAAAGGCAATTAAATAAGGCGCTCCTGAGTGGAGAGAAGAAGAGTCAATTAGATATCTTGAAAGATGGCGAGTCTACAAAATTGATTGACATTGGAAATGGTGTTGCTAGCGTTTCTTTTAAAACAAAAATGAATGTATTGAGTTCAAGCGTTTTAACAGAACTCCCTGAATGCCTTGATTATTTGGAAACCAACGGGTTTCATGCTCTAATTATTCGACAAGAGCAGGAGCATTTTTGTGCAGGAGCAAACCTTTATGAGGTTATTTCAGCAATTAAGCTTGGTCTCCTTGAGAAGGATCCCGGCTTAACATCTAAAGCTAAGAAAAAGGCATTTGAAGTGATGCATCCTGATCTGCCAAAGCTTGGAAAACTATACTCAATTAAAAAAACTGTTCGCATGCTTCAAGACTTATTAATGCGGCTAAAGCATGGAAAATTACTGACCATTGCCGCTGTTGATGGGCTTGCACTTGGAGGGGGTTGTGAGCTTTTACTGCACTGCAATAGGGTGGTTGCTTCAATGAACTCCTTCATTGGACTGGTTGAAGTAGGTATTGGGGGAATTCCTGCAGGATGTGGCAGTAAGGAAATGGCACTACGGGCTTATTTAAATAAAGAGTCTGATGATATCTTTCCACTTTTATCTAAACATTTTGAGCAAATTGCAATGGCAAAAGTCTCAGCTAGTGCTCTAGAAGCAAGGGAGATGGGATATCTAAAGAGTGAAGATGTCATTATCGCTAATCCAAATGAATTACTTTATGTTGCAAAACATCAAGCTTTAGCGATGCTTGAGTCAGGCTATAAATCTCCGCTTGATGATACATTTAAGGTGGTAGGTAAAGCTGGATATGCAAATATTATGGCGCAAGTTGCCAATCTCTTTGAAGGAAACTTTATGTCAGAACATGACAAATACTGCATTACTTCATTAGCCAAAGTGATGACAGGCTCCCTAGTTGAGGAGAACACAGTAGTTAATTCAAAAATGCTTTTAGATCTTGAAAGAAAATATTTTGTGGAGCTTTTGGGCACACAGAAGACTCAAGACCGAATTGAGTATATGCTTCGAAATAGTAAACCCCTTCGCAATTAACTGGAGAATATGATGAGAAAAGCTTATATTATTGATGCAAAAAGAACTCCAGTTGGAAAAGCCAGAGGATTGCTGTCTAAGACCAGGGCAGATGATTTATTGGTTCATGCAATACAAAGTGTCCTCAAGGCATCAGATTCAAGTGAAAAAATAAACAATAGTATTGATGATATTATCGTTGGCTGTGCAATGCCAGAAGGGCCTCAAGGATTAAATATTGCACGAATCGCAACTTTGCTTGCCGGTCTGCCAGATTCGACACCAGCATATACTCTTAATCGGTTCTGCTCATCAGGTCTTCAATCGGTGTCTAATGCGGCTGACCTGATTAAATCTGGATCATCTGATCTAGTCATTGCCGCAGGTGTCGAGAGTATGAGTAGTGTGCCGATGACTGGTTTTAAGCCGTCAATGAATCCTAAAATTTTGTCTGATGAGAACATTTCTATTGCCTATGGAATGGGCCTAACGGCAGAGAAAGTGGTTCAGAAATATGATATTTCTCGTGAGGCACAAGATCAGTTTGCTTATGAGAGTCACCAAAAGGCAATCAAAGCAAACAATAGCGGTTTATTTGAGAATGAAATTGTGCCTATTTCAACTGTCGAAGACAGTTATTCAGTTACATCAAATGAATATGTGAAAAACTCTAATCTTGTCTCTAAGGATGAAGGCCCCAGAGAAGATACGAGCTTGGAGGTTTTGGCAAAACTCAGAACTGTTTTTGCACAAGATGGATCAGTCACTGCAGGAAACAGCTCTCAAATGTCAGATGCTGCTGCGGCAGTTCTTGTTGCCAGTGAGGAGGCTGTTGAGAAATATAATCTAACACCTAAAGCTGAGTTTTTGGGCTTTTCGGTCGCAGGTGTTCCAGCTGAAATAATGGGAATTGGTCCAGTCAAGGCAGTTCCAAAAGTTCTTGATTCATTAAAGCTTTCTCTTGAAGATATTGGCTGGATTGAGCTTAATGAGGCATTTGCTGCACAATCTCTAGCTGTTATTCAAGAGTTAAAACTAGATCCAGAAAAGGTGAATCCTCTTGGAGGAGCTATTGCACTTGGGCATCCACTGGGTGCTACTGGGGCAATAAGAGTAGCAACTCTCATTTCTGCAATGCAAAGAGATAAGATTGATTACGGAATGGTTACCATGTGTATTGGAACTGGAATGGGTGCTGCTGGAGTAATTAAAAGATGTTAAATTGTTTATGACAAATCAAAACTATATTGACCATCTCAGACTGCCAATTATTCAGTCACCAATGTTTATAGTTGGGAATTCAAGGCTTGTCATCGCCTCTTCAAGGGCAGGTATTGTTGGCTCTTTTCCATCAGCAAACTCTAGAACTCTCGAAGCTCTTGATCAAGAATTTAAGGAAATAACACAAGCACTGGGATCAGGTAAAGATGCACTGCCATGGGCGGTAAACATCATTGTGAGTAAAATGTATGCCAGGAGTAATGATGATATAGAGCTGATGCTTAAGTATAAGCCGCCTATTGTTATTACCTCTCTTGGCAACCCTAAAGAGGTTGTTAAAAAAGTTCATGAATATGGCGGCCTAGTCTATTCAGATGTGATAAATTTGTATCACTCAAAAAAAGCAATTAGTGCTGGAGTAGATGGGCTTATTCTAGTTTGCAATGGCGCTGGTGGACATACTGGAGATTTGTCTCCATTTGCTTTTGTCTCTGAAGTGAGAAGCATATTTGATGGAACAATTATAGTTGGAGGAAGCATAAGTTCTGGAGATGCAGTTCTTGCTATAAAAGCACTTGGCGCAGATATGGCTTATATGGGCACTCGCTTTATTGCAACCGAAGAGAGTGATGCGACTGAAGACTACAAGCAAATGATTTTAAATGCATCTGCTAGTGATATTATTAAGTCCAATAAAATCACTGGAGTCAATGGAAACTGGCTTGAGCAGTCCTTGAATAATGCTGGCATCAATCCAAATGCTGGAGGAATTCAGTCTGCAATCTCTGATTTTAAGAAAATGATATTGCCAATCATAAAACAAAAACTTAAGGTTGATTTTGATGTTAGCAAAGCATCAGCTAAAAGATGGAAGGATATTTTTTCTGCTGGTCAAGGCGTCGGTTCTATATCCAATGTGCCAAGTGTTGAGGATTTGGTGTTAGAATTAGAGCAGCAATATATCGAATCGAAAAATCGAATTTCGTAGGAATCAAATCATGTTATCTAAGCCAGCCAGAAGAGATTTAAAACATAATAGAACGATTAAAGGCAAAGGCTATAAGAGAGAAGATGGTTTATGGGATATTGAAGTTTTTCTAATTGATAGCAAAACCTACACCTTTAATAATAAACACCGAGAGTATATTAGTGCCGGGGAACCTCTTCATGATATGGCCCTGAGATTAACCCTAGATGACAAAAGAAAAATTATCGATATCGAGGCAGAAATTAACGCGTCACCTTACAATATTTGCCCGCAAGCGGTAAAAAATTGTCAAAAACTAAAGGGTGAGTATGTCATTGCCGGATTCAATAGAAAGGTTATTAAAGCTTTAGGAGGCGAAAAAGGTTGTAGGCATATTACTGACCTTCTTGCATATGCTGGAACTATCGCGTATCAAACACTTTGGAAAGAAAAAACAGGTGGCGAGTCAGAAACTATTACTCTAGAGGAGGCAAAATCCATAGAGAAGAAATTTGCAAACTCATGTTTTGCTTTTAAAAAGGATGGAGAGGTTTATAATGAATATAAGGAAATATTAATCGGTAAATTAGAAAAAGTTAAAAAATAATGAGGTGATAAGATGGCAGTAAACATACCAAATAAACTTGAAGATACAGATTTTTTTAAAGAAAATGGAAACTTAGTAGAGTTCTTTGATAACTGTTGTAACGAGCATCAAGACAAAATAGCATTCGAGAGTTTTGGGGTAGAGATGTCTTACAATGATCTATCTGTTCAGGTGAACTCTTTTGCCTCATGGCTGAGTAGTAACTTTCAGGTAGGTGATAGGATTGCCGTTATGATGCCTAATATGTTAGCTTATCCAATAATCGTTTATGGCGCATTGAAAGCAGGTATTGTTGTTGTCAATATTAATCCGCTGTATACCCAAAGAGAGCTTGAGCATGTCCTTAGGGATAGCGAAGCTAAATTATTGTTGGTATGGGAAGGAGTTGCTAATGTTGCTGCTAAATCAGACCTTGCGAGTGTTGAAAAAGTCCTTATAACAACTGTTGGGGATCTTCTAGGCTTCAAGGGAAAGATCATAAATTTAGTGACTAGAAAAGTTAAAAAGTTGGTACCTAAGTACCAAATTGATAGTTCAGAAATGTTCCTTAACGTTTTGCAGGAGAATGAAGGCTCAAAGCTTTCCTCAATTGATATTCCGATTGAGACTACAGCTTTCCTTCAATATACTGGAGGAACGACTGGTGTTTCTAAAGGAGCTATTCTGACCCACCGAAATATTTTGGCTAACATTATCCAAGCTTTCTTTACAATAGATCCAAAAATGTACGATGACTCAAGAAGTGAACAAAGAATTGCTATTTGTCCTTTGCCTCTGTATCACATTTTTGCCCTAACTGTCCACAACTTCATGCTGTTCCATATTGGTGGAAAAAGCGTACTAATTACTAATCCTAGGGATCTAAAAACTTTCGTTTCAATAATGAAGAAACATAAATTTCATATGATATCTGGTGTGAATACGCTTTATGAGGCGCTATTGAATTACGATGGTTTTAAAGAGTTAGATTTTAGCAACCTGCTCATGTCTTTGAGCGGAGGTATGGCGGCACTTGATACAACAGCAAAAAGATGGGTAGAGTTAACTAAGTCTGTAATTTGGCAAGCATATGGCTTGACTGAGACATCACCATTAGTAAGCGTTAACGACTACAGGCAGACAGAATTTAATGGCTCCGTTGGACTTCCTGCAGCCTACACTGAAATTGAAATTAGGGATGAAAGTGGAAATGCTCTTACAGAAACAAATGCTGTTGGTGAACTTTGTGTCAGAGGTCCACAGGTTATGAGTGGATATTGGAAATCAGAAGTCTCTGGACTTGATGAGAACAACTGGTTCATGACTGGCGATATTGCACGAATTGATGAAACAGGTAATATTTTTATCGTAGATCGTAAGAAAGATATGATCATTATCTCAGGTTTTAATGTCTTTCCAAACGAGGTTGAGGCAGTTGTCAATGAGCACCCTGCTGTTCTTGAGTGTGGTTGTGTTGGTGTTGAGGGAGAGGATTCTCAAGAGCTTGTGAAGGTCTTTATTGTTCTTCATGATGGACAAAGTGTCAGTGAGGATGAAATTATTAGTTTCTGTAGAGAAAAGTTAACAGCTTATAAAGTTCCAAAGCAAATAGAATTTATCAAAGAGATTCCAAAAACTAATGTTGGAAAAGTTCTAAGAAGAGAATTAAAATAAAATTGATAGAACTATCTATTGACTAGGTCTAATATAGGCACCCATTTCAGAAAGCTCGTCTTCAAATTTTTTGATTCGAGTCAGCATTTTTTTACCGCCTTTTGTGACAATCTGTGAAACTAGAATTTCTGAGAATGCTGCATATGGCAAGATACTTGGAAGGAAGTTAAGAGTCTCATTGCCTAGTGCGACTATAATATCTGCATTTGAAGCTGCTTGAGAAGTATACATATCGGTTGCCACAATAATAAAAGCCTCCCTCTTCTTGATCTTATCAAGCGCCTTTGTTGTTTCAAGTGATAAAGGAGATGCACCAAATACAACCACAACATCATTTGCATTAATTTGAGAAATTTCACTAAGTAACATGCCTTCTTGGCCACGAATCAATTTTGTTTTTGGAAGAACAAAATGAAGAAGATAATGCAAATAAAATGCCATTGAAAAACTACTTCTCATTCCTAGTATATATACAGTCTCAGCCTTCATTAATTTATCAACTGATGAGTCAATAGCTTTATAGGTTTTCTCATTAAAGGCTCCAGAGAGAGACTTATATACGTTCGCTTCTGCATCGGAAAAAGGATTTTTATGTTTTTCGTTCAGGAGATCTTTCGCATGAGAAGTAAAGTTAGAGACTGGCATCTGGGATGCAGCTTTTTTATATATTGTTTTGAATTCATCATATCGTTTAAAGCCTAATAGGGTAATTAAACGCACCATTGTCGAAGGGTTAACGCCAGCATTTGAGGCAACAGTTCGTATTGAATGTAAAGGAATCTCCGCAGGATTATCCATTACATATTTGGCTGCTTTTTTAACCTCTTTTGAAAAACTTACGTATCCATTAGAGAGTTTTTTATTAATTTCAGTAGTTGAAAAGTTATTAGAACTCATAGAGGTTATTCTACTATAAATATGGCTAAATAAACCTCAACAAAATGAAAACACTTGTTTTTTATCTGTATTAATATTGAAACAATTGTACTAAATATGGTATAACTTATTTGGACTTAAATTTTTTGTCTAACTAAACAAAGGAGATAAAATGAAGAAGATTAATTTTTTTAGTGGCGCTCTTGCCGCTGCTGTTTTAAGTAGTATGACGGTGTCAGCTCCAGTAATTGCTGGTGATACATTTGTCACAATCGGAACTGGTGGCGTGACGGGAGTTTATTACCCAACCGGTGGTTCTATTTGTAGACTAGTCAACAAAGATAGAGCAAGTCACGGCGTTCGCTGCACAGTTGAGTCAACTGGTGGATCAGTCTATAACATCAATACCATTCGTGCAGGAGAGTTAGATTTAGGTGTGGCTCAGTCAGACTGGCAGTACCATGCTTATAATGGAACAAGTAAGTTTGCTGATGCGGGTGCATTCACAGATTTAAGAGCTGTATTTTCAGTTCACCCAGAGCCTTTCACGGTAGTTGCTAGAGCTGACTCTGGTATTCGCAACCTTGAAGACCTTAAAGGTAAAAGAGTCAACATAGGAAATCCTGGTTCTGGTCAAAGAGGAACTATGGAAGTGCTAATGGATGCACTTGGTTGGGATAAATCAACCTTTGCTCTTGCTTCTGAACTTAAGTCTTCAGAGCAATCAAAAGCACTTTGCGACAATAAGATTGATGCGATGGTCTTTACTGTTGGTCACCCTTCAGGGTCAATCAAAGAGGCAACAACTTCTTGTGACAGCGTCTTAGTTAATGTGACTGGTGCTGCAGTTGATGGACTAGTAGCTAATAATGACTTCTATCGAACTGCTACTATCCCAGGTGGTATGTACAATGGAAACCCAGATGACACAGTTACATTTGGTGTGGGTGCAACAGTTGTTTCTTCAACTGCGACTTCTGAGCATGTAATTCATAGCATTGTAAAGGGCGTTTTCGAAAACTTTGATAGTTTTAAAAAGCTTCACCCTGCATTTGCTAACTTGAAGAAAGAAGAAATGATTTCTGATGGTTTGTCTGCACCTCTTCATGATGGTGCTGCAAGATATTACAAAGAAGCTGGATTAATGAAGTGGTAAGATTCAATTAATAAAGAAAAGGATGGCGTTGCCATCCTTTTTTTTTATACAATATTCTTATGGAAGTTGAATTAGAAACTGGAACCAGAAATCCTGAAAATGTACTAGTTAGAAACATACTAATCTATGTGGCCATGGCCTGGTCAGTATTCCAGCTTTATGTTTCTTCCCCTCTTGTGCTTGAGGTAACTCCCTGGATGAATGCAGATGTAGTCAAGAGAGTGCATGTCTCTTTTGCCGGGTTTTTAGCCTTTTTAAGCTATCCAGCTTTAAAAAGATCCTCAAGAGTAAGTGTCCCATGGACTGACTGGGTTATGGGGTTTCTCATAGTCGCCTCTTGTTTATATTTGGTTTATAACCAAGTTTGGGATTCTCGGGCTTTTGAAATGCGTTTAGGTGTTCCAAACTCAACGGATTTATTTTTGAGTGTAATCGGACTTATTCTTCTATTAGAGGCAACTAGGAGATCCTTGGGTCCCCCATTAATGATTGTTGCAATTGTTGCTTTGACTTATGCATTTCTTGGGGCTGGAGGTTATGGAGGAGCCTCTTTAAATAAAATTGTCTCCCACATGTGGATAACCACCGAAGGTGCATTTGGTATCGCTGTTGGAGTCTCAGCAAGCATGGTTTTTTTGTTTGTCCTTTTTGGCGCACTGTTGGAGAGAGCTGGTGCTGGAAATTATTTTATTCGGGTAGCTTATTCACTCACAGGGCATTATCGAGGAGGTCCTGCAAAGGCTGCAGTGGTATCGTCTGCTATGACTGGTATGATTTCTGGATCTTCGATTGCTAATGTTGTTACTACTGGCACATTTACAATCCCATTAATGAAAAGAGTAGGATTTCCCTCTGAAAAAGCTGGGGCAATCGAGGTGGCATCTTCTACTAATGGTCAGCTAACCCCGCCAATTATGGGTGCAGCTGCATTTTTAATGGTTGAGTACGTTGGAGTTTCTTACATTGAAGTCATTAAGCATGCTTTTTTGCCTGCTGTTATTTCTTATATTGCACTGATCTATATTGTTCACTTGGAAGCATTAAAATCCGGAATGGAAGGGCTTAAGAGAACCAATAAGCTTAATAGAATAGATAGACTAATTGGTATTTCAAGTGTTCTGATTGTTCTGGGCGCTCTTGTGTGGGTGCTACCGCCTTTCTTCGAATTTATCAAAACATTTGCAGGAGATTCAACCACATTGATTGTTGGATTAATTTTGGTTTTTTGTTACCTTGGACTCTTGTATTCAGTTTCAAAAATGCCAGATTTGCCTTCAGGAGAAATAATCGAAATTCCTGAAATAGGTAGAACAGTTAAGACAGGTCTGCATTTTTTACTACCAGTCGTTTTGTTGATTTGGCTTCTAACTGTCGAACGATTTTCTCCCGAAACTTCTGTTTACTGGGCGACTATGTTCATGATGTTTATAGTGCTAACACAGAAGTTAATCTTAGCAATTTTTCGTCGCCAATCAAATCTTGTAATGCATCTATTATCAAGTTTGACAGATTTAAAGCACGGTTTTGTAAATGGAGCTAGAAACATGATTGGAGTAGGAGTTGCTACTACTGCGGCAGGCATCATTGTTGGAACAGTTACTCTAACTGGGGTTGGGCAATTAATAATCGGTTGGGTTGAATTTATTGCTGCAGGAAACTTATTTTTAATTTTACTTTTTACTGCAATGATAAGCCTTATTTTGGGGATGGGCTTACCGACAACAGCAAACTATATAGTCGTTTCAAGTTTAATGGCGCCGGTCATTATGAGTTTAGGTGCAGCAAATAATGTGGCCATTCCTCTCATTGCAGCACATATGTTTGTTTTTTATTTTGGTATTTTGGCTGATGATACGCCACCAGTTGGTCTGGCTGCTTATGCTGCTGCAGCTATTTCAAAGGGTGACCCAATAAGAACTGGAATTCAGGGCTTCATTTATGATATGAGGACAGCCGTACTTCCATTTATTTTTATATTTAATACTCAGTTACTGATGATTGGTATAGACAGTGTAATTAGTTTTATTTCCGTTGTAACCTCCTCTGTTATTGCAATTCTGCTTTTTGCAGCTGCCACTCAAGGCTATTGGCTAGTTAAAAATCGTCTTTGGGAGACTATTTTGATGTTAATAGTGGCATTTATGTTTTTTAGGCCTGGTTATTTTTGGGATAAGGTTGACCCTCCGTATGAAAATATTTCTGGACAGGAATTATTTACCATAGCTGATAATATGAGTGAGGGAGAGTCAATACGTTTTGTGGTTGAAGGAGAGACAATTGAAGGTGTTCAGAGAAGTTACACTTTTTTATTGCCATTAGCTGATGGGCTAACAGGTAGAGAAAGAGTGAATAATACCGGATTACAAATAGATGATTTATTTGGCGATATGGAGGTGGCAATGGTGCTTCCAGGAATCTCAAGTAGTCGAGCAATTAATAAGCAAGTTGAATCAATCAAAGTTGCTGGTGTTGATAGTGGCTGGATTATTACATCAGTTCTTAAAGAGAGGGAGACTATGCCTAAACAGATTGTCTACATTCCAGCAATTTTGTTAATCGGGCTGGTTGGCATGGTGCAATTACGAAGAAAGCGAGCAGTTAACGGAAACTAATAAATAAAACAAAAGTTTTATTTTTATTAAAAAAATAAAACATATATTTCTGGTATTCTAATATTTCAAATACATAGTTTTCATAAGTAGCATGAAAATACAAAAAAATATTCAAAGTTTAAAAACTTCAGCGACACTAGCAATCAATGAGCTTTCTCAGCAATTGATTGGTGAAGGAAAAGAGGTTTATAAGTTTGGGCTTGGGCAGTCGCCTTTTCCAGTACCTAGAGTGATTGTTGATGAGTTAAAAAATCATGCACATCAAAAGGATTATTTAAATGTATCTGGCCTCTTGGAGCTTAGAGAGGAAGTTGCTAGATATCATTCAAAAAAGAATCAATACTCGTATGATGCCCAAAATGTCATTATTGGACCGGGTTCAAAGGAATTGATTTTTCAAATTCAAATGGCATTAGATTGTGATTTATTGCTTCCAAGTCCAAGCTGGGTATCTTATGAACCCCAGGCACAGATGATAAATAAAAAAGTTCATTGGATTGAATCATCTGCAGATAGTAATTGGCATCTCAGCCCTGAGAGTCTTGATAAAGCATGTGAAAAACTGAAGTCAGTTAATAAACTTTTGATCTTGAATTCTCCAAATAACCCTTCTGGAACAACACATGATAATCTTAGAGAGTTCGCTGAAGTTGCTAA
This sequence comes from Candidatus Thioglobus sp. REDSEA-S12_B1, assembly GCA_001628405.1. GTDB lineage: Bacteria > Pseudomonadota > Gammaproteobacteria > PS1 > Pseudothioglobaceae > Pseudothioglobus. The sequence continues at coordinate 34,635 of LURN01000005.1, forward strand.
AAAACACAACGTTACTATTATCGCTGATGAGATTTATGCTGAGCTAGATTTCTCAGGTGAGTATAAGTCATTGACTCATTTCTACCCTGAAAATACAATTATTAGCAGTGGGCTGAGTAAATGGTGCGGCGCAGGAGGCTGGAGGATAGGAACTTTAACATTTCCTAATGAGTTAAGCTTTATTAAAGACAGCGTTAGAGCTATTGCAAGTGAAACTTATACTGCGGTCAGCGCCCCTATTCAGTTTGCAGCAGTTAAAGCATACTCTGAAGATCACTCAGTTTTTTTAAGCCATTCGAGACTTATTTTAAAAGCGATTGCAGATTTTGTTCATCAAGAGTTGTCTTCTGTTGGCGTAGGATGCCAAAAACCTCAGGGTGGTTTTTATATGATTTGTGACTTTTCAAATATTTCAAAAATTTCTAATAAAATTAAAGATGACAAACTACTTTGCCAAGTAATTCTGAATGAAGTTGGTTTCGCAATGCTACCTGGTTCTGACTTTGGCTTAGAAAAAAGTAAATTATTGTCTCGAATTGCTTTTGTCGATTTTGATGGTGCTGAGGCTCTAAGATTAATTGCTGAAGATCAATTTTCTATTGATCAGTTAGATGGAATCTGTCCAAGAATTACTGAAGGTATTTCACTTTTAAAAGATTGGATTAATAATAATTAATCTCTCATTTGAGACTGAAACTAAGACAAAGAGTTCCTAAATTTTGGGAGAATGATTAAGTCTTAAAGAGCCAGAATGATGTAAATTTTTACTTAGCACCAAGGGTTATAATATTAATTTATTTATAACTCAGGGTTTGTATTGTGGCGAAGCTTTACTTTTATTACTCTGCAATGAATGCAGGTAAATCAACCTCTCTTCTTCAATCAGCATATAACTATAAAGAGAGGGGTATGACTCCTTTTATACTATCAGCTGCAATTGATAATCGCTATAGTGTTGGAAAAGTAACCTCCAGAATTGGACTTGAGGCAGAGGCGCATCTTTTTCATAAAGATGATGACTTGTTTAAAATCTTATCTGATCAAAATCTTAAGCATTCAATTGACTGTGTATTAATTGATGAAAGTCAATTTCTAAGTAGAGAGCAAGTTAAGCAGCTCTCGCAAGCTGTTGATCAATTGGATATCCCAGTTCTTTGTTATGGGATAAGAACTGATTTTAGAGGTGAGCTTTTCCCTGGAAGTCAGCATCTCCTTGCATGGGCAGATAACTTAATTGAGCTTAAAACTATTTGTCACTGTGGAAGTAAGGCAACCATGGTGGTCCGGCTTGATGAAAAAGGAAAGGTAATCGAGGATGGCGATCAAGTCGTCATTGGTGGTAATGATCGCTATCAATCAATGTGCAGAAAGCATTTTGCTGAGCATATTTGGAAAGATTGAGTGCTTTATAAAAATATATGACGCATTATGAATGAATCAGTAATTCTATTTTTGCTGCTTGGTGCTTTTTCAGGTTTTGTAGCTGGACTTCTTGGTGTTGGTGGTGGACTTATTATTGTTCCAGTCCTTCTTTATCTTTTGGCCCCATCGATAGACCAGTCAATTTTAATGCATACTTCGATAGGAACAGCATTGGCAGCGATAATATTTACCTCTATTTCTAGTCTTTATGCTCATCATCGTCATGGAGCAATCCTTTGGAGAAATTTTGTAAAGCTAACACCAACTATTCTATTGGGTTCATATAGCGGAGCAATTCTCGTTAAATATCTAAGTTTTGATTTTTTACGTGTTTTCTTTGCTCTGTTTGAAATAACTGTTGCATTGATCATGTGGTTTGGCATTACTGCATCAAGTCATGCTGATAATTTATCTAGGTGGATTTGGTCTATAGCAGGTTACGTTATCGGGTTAATATCAGCCATGGTTGGGATTGGGGGCGGGACAATGACAACTCCATTTTTAGTCTATAACAATGTAAAAATTAAAAATGCCATTGCCACTTCAGCTGCAGTTGGTATGCCAATTGCGATTGCTGGGAGTATTGGTTTTATGGTTGCAGGCTCTTCACAAGCCCTACCAACTGGAGGAATTGGCTTTGTGAACTTTCAAGCTTTATTTGCAATAGTTGCCGCCAGTATTTTTTTTGCACCACTTGGTGCGAAAGTTACGCACAGGATGGATAGTAAAAAGCTTAAGCGGGGCTTTTCAGTGTTTCTAGGTTTTTTAGCTGTTATGGTTTTATTGTTTTAAAGAAATCTGAAATTATGGCTTATTTCTTAAGATTCATATCCAGAAAAGTTCAGTGCAACTGAGTTAATGCAATAGCGCTTTCCGGTTGGTTGAGGACCGTCAGGAAAGACATGCCCTAAATGCGCATCACAAGAAGAACATCTCACTTCTATTCTCATGTAGCCCAGTGAATCATCCTCTAGCTGTCTAATACACCCACTATTAGCAAGATCATAGAAGCTGGGCCAACCACTTCCTGAGTCATATTTTGTGGAGGATTCAAATAATAACGCATCACAACAGATGCAATGATAGTTCCCTGTTTCGTTATGGTTATAATATTCACCAGTGAAAGGCGGCTCAGTTCCACATTCCTGAGTTATACGGTAAGCCTCGGGTGATAAATTCTTGTTTATTTTCATTCGTGTATTATAAGAGAAATTTAAGATCAACATCAATATCTAGAGTTTAAATATGCAAGAATTTTTGGTTGGTGGTGCAATCCGAGACAGAATTTTAGGAGTTGCCACTGAAACTACAGAAAGAGACTATGTCGTTGTCGATTCATCTCCAGAAGAAATGAAATCTTTGGGTTTTCGTCAGGTTGGAAAAGAGTTTCCAGTTTTTCTACATCCACAATCTAACGAAGAGTATGCTCTTGCTCGATTGGAGCGAAAGGTTGGCAAGGGATACAAAGGATTTGAATTTGATACGTCAAAATCAGTTACTTTGGAACAGGATCTTTCTAGAAGAGACTTAACAATTAATGCAATTGCACAATCCAAGGACGGCTCTGGTGACTATATTGACCCTTTCGGTGGTTTGGATGATATCAGACAAAGAAAGCTAAGGCATGTATCAGAAGCATTCGCTGAAGATCCAGTCAGAATTCTCAGAACTGCAAGGTTTGCAGCTCGTTTTAATAATCTTGGTTTTAAAATAGACTCTAAGACTCTCGATTTAATGAAAATGATGGTCAACTCAGGTGAGGTTGATGCTTTGACTCCAGAGAGAGTCTTCAAAGAAATCAGTCTTTCAATGGACTCAGAATCACCATCTATTTTTTTTGAAGTTCTCATTGAATCAGGCGCATACCAAAAATTATTTCCAATGTTGGAAATGCCTCAAAGCTCAAATCTTAAGTTGCTAGATCAGAAAAATTTAACTATTGAGGTGAGGTTTGCCTTATGGCTTTATCTTCAATCGCCAGGCAATATTGGATTGCTTTGTGATCATCTGAAATGCCCAAAAGATATGCAGCATATTGCAGAACTTGTGTCGATTTGGCATAGTTTCGCTGATAATTTTTTGTCTCATGAGCCTGAAGAAATACTAAATTTCTATTTAAAGACTGATGGCTTAAGAAGGCAAAAGAGATTTGAAATAATTTTGAATGCTTTTGAAAGTTTAAATATAGATGCTTCATTAATAGATGAATTAAAAACTCAGCTTAACTCAATCAGGATTTCAGATTTAAAGAATCTTAATATTGCTCAGGAATTAGCTGAAGAGAGGTTATCCATTATTGTCCGCTTTATCGACTCTGCAAAGTAAATCATATTCACAATAGTCACATGCATTTTTTGCAGGTAAAACTGAAGCATTACCATTTTGGAATTGTTGACTGGCATTCACAAGTTCTTTGCTCCATTGGGAAACTTGCTTTTTCCATTCAGGCATCCTGTTTATAGATTGATTACTCATGGGTAAATCATATTTATTTTTTGTAATTGCTTTGAACTGACAGTCCTTAGAATTAATATTTGCAAATGCGACCCCATCAACCTTATTGGAAATGGCATAAATTGGAAGTTGAGCTTGTTCTAGAGGCTCGCTGATGAGTTTGCTTAATCCTACATTCTTGCCTGTCTTATAATCAATAATCAGCTTTGATCCATCTTTCAGTTGATCCATTCGGTCAATACGGGTTGTAAATTGAAGGCCACTGAGATTCACTTGCGACTCAGACTCTGTCTCAATAACCTCAAAGAAATCTCGACCTTTTTCTAAAGTCAAGTATTGCTTTACTATTCTTTTAAGCCTTATTCTTTCATTGTTCTTAAAATTAGACTCAGATATTGCATTTAAAGCAGATTCAGAGTGAGCTTCAATTAATTCATCGAGTTTTGCTTCTGATAATTCCTTTAATGCAGAACTTGTTCGAATTTCATTGAAAAAACCCTCTAATATTTTATGAATGATATTGCCCTGTTCAATCTTACTAATACCGACAGATGGATTATCAATTTCTTTTAGGTTAAGTCTATTGCTGAATCCTTTAAATTCACAACTCATTTGATCTTGAAGTGTCTTGACACCTTTTTTTATTTCAAAATCAATAATTTTTGGTGCATTTAGATCTTCAACTGATTCCATCTCTCTGAAACTCATTTGATGATTATGGATGACTTGAGGGTTCTCAAATAATAAATAAGGTGTAGGAAGTTGCTCCCGACTATTAAAAGTAGTTGAGTAGCTAAAAGTAAGATTTGTACTTAAATGATATAAATTATTAAGTGTGGATCTGCTCTCTTTGGCAATCAGTTCAAAGCTTGTTCCTGGTAAAGAATAGTCTATAGAAATCTTTGAAGGAATAAATAAAGGCATTGTCACTTTTCCTGGAAGGAAGTTACTAGTCATGCTGGAGACCCAAGCAAAATCAAAGAATAATCCTTCGGCCTCAAGGGAGCCTAAGATATGAATATTGGCTGGGCCACTCTGTGGCTGGAAAATTACAGCATTCAAATGATTTACTAGGATTGCTAAAGCGCCTTCTAATGAATTTGTTTTATCAAAAATTGATAATTTATTAAGTACTAAACTTTCGATTTGATATTTTTCGTAAACTTGGTATTCACTGCTGGATAGAATTCGATCTGATGTAAATCCCCAATGTAGCAAAATTGAATTAATTGCTTCTAAGGATTCTTCAAGTGTTAGCTTTTTAGCAAACTTAGCATTATTTAATGCAGTAAAAATCTCATTTAGAATTGAACACTCTTGACAAAGGCTATTAATGTCAGAGGCTTTTATTCTGGCGGAAGATAACTCTAGGATTTTATTAACCAAAAGAGCACGATTGTTTAGTTCACTCCTGGCTCCTTTGATATAGGGAGATGTAATAATCTCAGTTAATAACTCAGTTTCAATAGAGCCATTCAAGAATTGATTTGAAAGCCTTAGTACTGCGACAAGATGCATAATTAATGGGTAATTACTTAAAGAAATGCCCAAAGAAATATTGTATGGCTTCTTGTGAGTTTCAAGAAGACTAGAGTTGAACTCCATATCAAAAGTAGATTTCACCTGGTGGTGCAACTCATTTAAGTTAGGAATAACGATGCCGATTTGTTTTTCTGGATGCTTGATACTCGTAATCTTTGCCCATGATGCAATAGCTTTGATTTCAGATTCTTGATCCAAAAAAGATAAATTTTTAGAGACCGCATCCATTTTTTTTGCAAATAATGGCTTGCACTTTAAAATCTTAAAAAGCTTGTTTTGTTCTGGTGTTGGCTCATTAAACCCATACCTAAAGTACTGGCTGTTATTCTTGCTTAGTAGTTTTTGGTAGTCTAAAGTTAAATTAAAAATGTCTGTTTGATCAATGCAATTATTTTGAGCTTTAAATTTTTCATATCGCTTGATTATTCGAACAAAGAGCTTAGTGGGAATTGAGGCAAAGTTTGCAAACAGATTAATCTCAAGACCATAACTTTTACAAAGCTTATAGCATTTAATTAACTCTTCAATAAAGGTTTCAGGGTTCTTTACTGAAGCTTCTTCACAAAATTTCTTGAGTAATATACGAGATTCAAGTTGATTTAGAAGGCGTTTGTCTTGGTTAGATTTGCTGTTTTTCCAAAATTTTTCTAGAAGGGATTGATAGGCATATACTTGAGGTATTCTTGAAGTTCGATCTAGATTAGCTAATGACTTCTTGAATGCAAGTGCTTGACGATTATTAGCAACAATGATTGTGTCCGCTGCTTGAATTGATGAGAGTTCTATATTAACTCGCATTATTTATTTCAAATACTTCGTCTAGATATTTACTAAGCTCAGAAACCCCTTCTTTTTTCAAAGAAGAAAAAAGTTGAACATTCACTGAAGGTAAGTCACTCACATTTTTTATTGCTGACAGTTTCGCGGCACTAGCAGCTCCCTTTTTTAATTTGTCAGATTTTGTAAGTAAAATATTAATTGGCACTTTGCTATTGACGCACCATTCAAGCATCATCTGATCAAAAGGTTTGAATGGATGTCGGCAATCCATAACCAAGATTGCAGCTCTAATGCATTCTCTATTATCAAAATATTCGCTCATATTCTGATGCCAATCCTGCTTCACTGAATCAGGCACTTTTGCATAACCATATCCTGGAAGGTCAACAAGTCTTCGGTCATTCCCAAGATCAAAAAAAACCAGGTGCTGAGTCCTTCCAGGAGTTCTACTCACTTTTGCCAATTTTTTTTGCTCAGTGAGTGTGTTAATAGCACTTGATTTGCCAGCATTAGAGCGACCAGCAAATATCACCTCATAGCCACTATCATCTGGGCATCCTTTAAGTGATGGGCAAGATAAAAGAAATCTAGCTTGACGATAAAAATTATGCATAATTCATGAGATGAGAGCCTTTGATTCCATTATATAATCATATTTAATTTAGTTCTCAAAACATTCTATTTCTGAAATTGCGTTTTATTGATTATGGACAATGAAATATATTTAACAAGGGAGTATCAATACTATTCAGAGACTGATAAATTAGACAAGCCGCTGGCGCTTTACAGTGCTAAAGTGCATTCAGATTGGATTGACTACAATGGTCATATGAGCGAGTCATTCTACCTTTATGCATTTGGTGATGCTTCAGATGCACTATTTCAATATATTGGTATTGATAATGATTACAGATTGGCAGGGCAGTCATTCTATACTGTTGAAACTCACATTAATTATTACCTAGAAGCATCTGAGGATGAACCCCTAGAGTTCACTACTCAAATATTGGGTCTCGACTCAAAGAGATTACACATTTTTCATCACATGTATCATGGAGACAATGGAGAGCTATTAGCAACAACAGAACAAATGCTAATACATGTTGATATGAAGAAAGCAAAAGCAAGTGAGATAGATGAGTCTGTATTAGAGATACTTCAAAAGATTTGGAGTGGTCATAAAAAATTACCATCACCAAAGCAGAAAGGCCGGGTAATGAAAATTAAAAAAACTTAATTAAAAAAAGGAAAAAGATGGATTTCGGACTGACAAATGAACAAGAAATGATTATTGAATCAGTTAAAAGTTTTGTTGAAAAGGAGCTTTATCCATTTGAAGATGAGGTTGAAAAGAGCAATAGAATTGAAGATTCCCTTGTAGAGCAAATTAAACAAAAAGCAATAGAAAGTGGACTTTATGCATGCAATATGCCTGAAATTCATGGTGGAGGTGGATTAGATTCTCTTACTTTATGTTTATTAGAAAAGGAATTGGGAAAAGCAAATTTTGGTCTTCAGTATATTGTAGCTAGACCAAGTAATATTTTATTGGCTTGTAAAGATGCTCAGATTGATGAATACCTGCTCCCAACAATTCGAGGAGATAAGGTTGACTGTCTTGCGATGACGGAGCCAAATGCGGGGTCTGATGTACGCTCTATGAAGTGCAAGGCTGAAAGAGATGGTGAGTTTTTTGTTATTAATGGCTCTAAACACTTCATTAGTCACGCAGATATGGCTGATTATGTTATTTTATTTGCTGCCTCTGGTGTTGAACAAACTTCCAGAGGTGAAAAGAAGAAGATCACAAGCTTTTTAGTGGACATGGGCACACCCGGCTTCTCTGTTGAGCCTGGATATAACAGTGTTTCCCATCGAGGCTATCATAATTTCATACTTAATTTTGACAATTGTCGTGTTCATGAGTCAAAGGTCCTAGGTGAGGTTGATCATGGATTTGATGTGGCTAACGAGTGGCTAGGTGCTACCCGATTGTCGGTTGCCGCTATGTGTCTTGGAAGGGCTGAAAGGGCTTTACAAATTGCTACAGAATGGGCCGCAACTCGAGAACAATTTGGCCAAAAAATAGGAAAATTTCAAGGTGTTTCGTTTAAGCTTGCGGATATGTCAATGGAGCTTAATGCCGCTGAACTTTTGACTCTAAAGGCTGCATGGAAGGATTCTCAAGGTCTGATGACGAATAGTGATGCTGCTATGGCAAAACTGAAGGCAACCGAGGCCCTTGCAATGATTTCTGATGAGTCTATTCAAATTTTAGGTGGCATGGGGTTGATGGATGAGCTTCCTCTTGAGAGAATTTGGAGGGATCATCGAGTAGAGAGAATTTGGGATGGAACCAGCGAGATACAAAGGCATATCATCTCTAGATCATTGCTTAGACCTTTTGAGTAGCACAAAATGAGTAAAAGCAATTTGCATCGCTTAATCGCTCCGAAGTCAATTGCTGTGGTTGGAAATCGTGGTGCAAATTTTGCAATCAGTGAATCGCTCAAATTAGGTTTCAGCAATCAAATATGGGCAGTTCACCCCTACCTTGAGTCACTTGAAGGTATCAAATGTTTTAAAGATATTAAAGACTTGCCAGAAGCGCCAGATGCTACATTTATAGCTGTTAATGCGGAGTCTGCCATTGAAATTGTTTCTGACTTAAGGGAAATGGGCGGTGGCGGCGCTGTTTTGTATGCTTCTGGTTTTGGAGAGGTTGGTGAACAAGGATTAATTAGAAATCAAAAATTACTTGAAGCCGCTGATGGAATGCCTCTTATAGGCCCAAATTGTTATGGATTTATTAATAGTCTTGATGGTGTGGCATTATGGCCAGATGTTCATGGATGCAAATCAGTTTCTGAAGGCGTAGCAGTCATTACCCAAAGTGGGAACATAGGTTTAAACATGACTATGCAGTCTGTAGGCCTTCAAATTGCTTACATGTTTACTCTTGGCAATCAAACAAATACTGACATTGCGGACATTATTCACGCGATGCTGGACGATTCAAGAGTCAAAGCAATTGGGCTTCATATCGAAGGGATTTCTGATATTAAGTCATTTGATGTTGCTGCTAGAAGAGCACTTAAAATGAAGGTCCCAATCATTACCATTAAATCAGGAAAAACAAAAGTCTCTGCTAAGATTGCTTTGAGCCATACAAGCTCTTTAACGGGTTCTGACGAGCTTTATAATGCATTTTTTGAACGACTTGGTATCGCTAGAGTAGAAACTGTTCCGGAGTTTCTTGAGACTCTCAAACTCATCAGCGTTTTGGGCGTGATTGAACACGGTGGTGTCGCTTCAATGAGCTGCTCAGGAGGTGAGGCAGGAATGATGGCTGACTTAATTGATGATTTAGAGATTACTTTTCCATCTCTTACTTCTGCTCACAAGGCTAAAGTTAAGGAGACACTCAATGAGTATGTTGATGTTGATAATCCGCTTGATTATCACACGTTTGTTTGGGGCGATCGTCAAAAAACATCGGAGTGTTTCAGAGCAATGATTGGTGGAAAATTTGCTGCAACAATGTTGCTGCTGGACTGGCCTAAAACACAAGAGGCAGACCAAAAAGACTGGGATACAACTTTATTGGCATTTTCCGATGCACTTAGCGGTACAACCGAAAAAGCAATAGTTCTGGCATCTATGGCTGACTGCATGCCCAAAAGAATTATTGAGAAGTGCTTGAATTTGAATATTGCACCAATGATTGGATTAGACGTTTGTTTAAAGGCTCTCAATCACTCTTACAAAATTAGCAAAGCTTTTGCAAGTAAGCCATTGCCTAAAATAAGGCTTCTGAATAGCCAGTCAGACACTAAAACTAAAAATCAATTAACAGAATTTGAAGGAAAAAAGCTTTTAAAAGAATATGGAGTTACCATACCAACGGGATTTCTTATTAAAAATTTAAATGAAGCCTTAACAGCTGCAGAAGATATTGGTTATCCAGTCGTCCTCAAGGTATCTGGAAGCGAATTAGCCCATAAAACTGAATTAAATGGAGTAAGGCTGAACATCCAAAATGAAGAAATGTTGCAACATGCGTGCGATGATTTATTTAATTTAAGTTCTGAGCTTCTTATTGAAAAAATGGTTGAAAATTCAGTTTGCGAACTTATTATTGGTGTTGATTTTGACCCTACTTTTGGAGGACATATCGTTATTGGCGGAGGCGGCGTATTGGTTGAACTATTAAGAGATAGTTCGGTATTAATTTTGCCAGCTACAAGAGAAGATATTCATCGGGCTTTATCAAAATTAAAGGTTTTTAAGCTCCTCGAGGGTTTTCGAGGTGGCTTAAAAGGCGATATCGAAGCTGTGATAGATACTGTCTTATCAGTCATTGAATTAATCAGTGCAAATAAGGTTGAAGAGCTCGATATAAATCCGCTATTGGTATTAAAAGAAACAAATGGAGTTGCTGCTGCTGATACACTTATCAGGCTAAACTCAAATTAATTTATTGAGGTGATTATGAAAGATGCTGTAAATTTTGAGGTCCATGGG
>LURN01000050.1 GCA_001628405.1 Candidatus Thioglobus sp. REDSEA-S12_B1
CATACTTTTATTGTGTTTTTAAGAGCTAATATTTTACAGGATTTCTTATGTTTAATCCTAATAGACGTTGCTAAATTAAAAAGGAATATCCCAAAAAATATTAAAATGACTGACTACTCACTCATTATAAGATATAATAATATTTTTACTTAATAAATAATAAAAAAAATATGAGTATCTCTATTCCTAAAGTGGGTCTTGGAACCTATTTAATTTCAAATCAAGAATTAAAACAATGTATACCGGCTGCTTTAAAAGCTGGTTATAGACATTTTGATACTGCTCAAGTTTATGAAAATGAAAAAGGACTTGGCCTTTCTTTGGCCGAATCTCTCTCAGATCAAAATATTTCTAGAAAAGATATCTTTATAACATCAAAAGTATTCACAGGAAACGAGTCCTGGGGCCAGTCACCCATGTCGTATTTAGAAACTTTAAATTCTATAGAAACAAGTCTTGAAAAACTTCAAGTTGATTATTTAGACTTGTTTCTAATTCATGCACCATTTTGCCAAAATGATAGAGTTGATCAGTGGGCTGCAATGTTAGAAATTAAAAAACTTGGCAAAGCTAAATCAATTGGTGTTTGCAACTACAATATATCTCACATTGAAGAAATAAAATCTGCTGGACTACCCTTACCTGAGGCAAATCAAATTGAGATTCATCCATGGTGTCAAAAAACTGAACTTGCATCCTACTTAAAGCAAAATAATATCAGTATTATTGCTTATAGCAGTCTAGTTCCTCTCTCTAACTGGAGAGCAAAAGAGGGGGAAGATAGCTCTAAATCTACACAAATGATAGCTGATGGTAAAAAATCATCTTCTATCTTTAAAGTGATGGCAAAAAAGTATGGTGTTACTGAGGCACAGATTCTTCTTAAATGGGCTGTTCAAAAAGGATTTCATATCATTCCAAAATCCACAAACCCAACTCGTATTGAACAAAATATTGACCTTGATTCATTTGAGATTGATCTTCCAGACTTAGAAACAATATCATCGCTCAATCGAAGTGATGTAGGTGTTGCATGGCCATCTGGTGATCCAAGCATGATGAATTAACCTCTAGAGATTACTATGGAAATTCTTTTTACAATACTTAATATCATAAAATATCTGATTTATATTCTAATAGTAGCTGCTATTGCTATTTTTATTTTTCTCAAAGTATCGCCAGCTTTTGGAGGAACTCCAGATAACTTAGCACAAAAAACAATTGAAGATTCTCAAAATTTTATTGAAGGAAAGTTCCAAAATATAAAAACAAACTATACTAACTTTCGTTCTTCAGAAAAAAAAGCAACTTTAAAAGATTGGTTCTCTCCACCTGAAGATAAAAATCCATTAAAGCCAATTCCAACAATAAAATTTAAAGGGAAAGATTTAATTGAAGGAAAATTTGTTTGGCTTGGCCACTCTACCCTTCTTATGAATACTGAGGGCTTGGTAGTGATGACTGATCCTGTATTCAACAGAGCATCTCCTCTACCATCATTTAACTCTAACAGTAAAAGCAACTTCTTTAATGGTAAGCCATTTGAATTTGAAAATCCGATATTAATTGATGACCTTCCAAAGGTTGATGTTGTCATCATTTCTCATGATCACTATGATCACCTTGACTCAAAAGCAATTAAAGATTTATCTGACCTAGTAGATTATTTTATTGTGCCCTTAGGAGTTGGAGCTCATCTAGAAAGGTGGGGGGTAAATAAAAATAAAATTACTGAGCTTGACTGGTATGAGAGCAATAAGTATAAAGATATTGAATTTATCTTTGCTCCTGCGCTACATTTTAGTGGCCGAGGGGTTTTTAATGGCAACTCAACGTTATGGGGCTCTTGGATTATTAAGTCAAATTCATTAAGTGCTTATTTCAGCGGAGATAGTGGATACTCAGAAACATTTAAAGAATTAGGTGAGGAATATGGACCCTTTGACATTGCATTTATTGAGAACGGCGCATACAACGTTGACTGGTCGAATGTTCATATGTATCCGGATGAGGCAGTTCAAGCCAGTATCGATTTAAAAGCAGAAATCCTTTTTCCAATCCATTGGTCAAAATTTGATTTATCAATTCATCCTTGGGATGAGCCAATTATCCGAATTACTAAAGAGGCGGCAAAAAAGAACGTAAATCTTGCAACGCCAATGATTGGCGAAGTATTTGAATTAGGCAACATACCAAAAAAATCATGGTGGGAAAAACTAAGAAATTAATGCAATATTATTTAAGGAAGAAATGAAAAAAGAAAATTGGAACGAATCAAATATCCCTGATCAATCAGGCAAAATTTTTATAGTAACTGGAACAACGAGCGGCCTTGGCGAGGAAACAGCTAGAGTGCTTTCTCAAAAAAATGCAACTGTCATTATGGCTGCTAGAAATTTTACAAAAGCTGAGTCTGTAGCTAACGAAATTCTTGCTGAAAATAAAAATGCAAAGATAGATATTGAAGAACTAGATTTAACTTGCCTTGAATCAATCAGTAGCTTCTCTATGTCGATTACTAAGAAATACAAAACATTAGATTGTCTTATCAATAATGCTGGCATTATGGCCTGCCCTTATTCAAAAACGAAAGATGGGTTTGAGATCCAGATGGGTACTAATCATTTGGGTCACTTTGCTTTAACAGGTCAGTTGATGTCTCTTCTAAAAAAGACACCAAACTCAAGAATTATAAATGTATCCAGTATTGCCCACCTCTCTGGAAATATTGATTTTGATGACCTAAATTGGGAAAAAAGAAAATACAGAACCTGGAGGGCCTACAGTGACAGCAAGCTTGCTAATTTATACTTTACTTATGAACTATCACGCAAACTAAGACAAACTAAAGGCAATCCTCAAGTACTTGCGTCTCATCCCGGATACACTGACACTAAACTTCAACGTTACTCAAGAATATGGAAAATTTTAAATAAAATCGCCGCACAAAAAGTCTCAATTGGAGCGTTAGGAGGTATTCGAGCTGCTACAGACCTGACTGCAGAATCAGGTAATTATTTTGGCTCTCCATCAATGGGTGGCATGAGAGGTTACCCAGTCTTGGTTAAGTCAAATGAACTATCGTATAATACAGATAACGCAAAAAAACTTTGGAAACTATCTGAAGAATTAACTGGAGTAATCTATGATTAATGACAATGCTTTCAACCAAAGATAAAATTTTTCAGAGTGCCCTTGAGTTGTTTGCTAGTCAAGGAATTCAATCAACTTCAACTGCTCAAATCAGTAAAAAAGCAGGGGTTGCTTCTGGAACACTATTTGTTCACTTCAAATCAAAGCAAGAGTTAATTGACACGATATACCTTAGCATTAAAAAAAATGCTTTTTCTGACTTAAATGAAAATATGCCTAATGATTCAAGTGTGGAACTTCAAATCAAAAATGGCTCAAGAAAAATTATTGAGTATTTTTTAAATAACTACAACGAATTTATTTTTTTAGGTTTGGTGGATAACGATCCTATGGTTTCTGAAGATGCAAGAGCAATAGGCTTTAAAAATTTTGAAAAGTCTATGGCTGATTTGAAGCAATGGTTTATAGAAGGGCATTTTAAAGATATTGATTTTGATCTGCTTATGCAAATCAACTGGTCCACAACTGAAACCATCATTAAAAACCTAAAGTTAAGAAATCTTAAAAAGCCAAGTAAGAGTGAACTAAATGTAATCTGGGATGTTATGAAAAAGAGCTCATAAGAGCTCTTGAAATCAAATTTATGGTGCGGAAGGAGAGACTCGAACTCTCACGTCTTGCGACACTGGAACCTAAATCCAGCGTGTCTACCAATTCCACCACTCCCGCGAAGAATTCTGAATCATCAGAGTTGGCGCATGAATATTTTCCTTTGCTAATAGATCTGGCAATTTAGTTAATGATGAAATATAGACCTTTTGCTCCGGCATTGTTCCTTTTTCAATGATTGCAATTGGCATGTCCTTACTCATTCCATGCTCAATGAGTTTTTCGCAAATATAATTTGCACCACTCAATGCCATATAGAAAACAATGGTTTGCTGATCAATGACAAACTCTTCCCATGGCAGATTTGTTGTACCGTTTTTTAGGTGCGCAGTTACAAATCTGCATGACTGAGAATAGTCTCTGTGAGTCAGTGGTATTCCTGCGTAGGATGAACAGCCTGATGCAGCAGTGATGCCAGGAACAACCTGAAATGGAATTCCATGCTCAGATAAAGATTCTATTTCCTCCCCACCTCTTCCAAAAATAAATGGATCGCCGCCCTTTAATCGGCAAACTCTCTTGCCTGACTTTGCAAGTTTAACCAACTGTTCATTTATGTCCTCTTGCCTAGTAGATTCGTCACTTCCACCTTTTTTACCAACATAAATCAATTCTGAATCTCTTCGAACTAGTTCCATTACCCCCTTTGAAACAAGGCGATCATAGAGAACAACATCGGCCTGTTGAATCAATCTCAAAGCTTTAAATGTTAATAAATCGGGATCACCTGGACCGGCCCCCACTAGATAAACTTCTCCCAAGTCAATCTCTACTGAATTTTCAAGTTGCTCCTCAATATCACCCTTTGCTTCATTAATACGACCTGAAAAAACTTTTTCAGCAATCACTCCAGAAAACGCAGATTCCCAAAATGCTCTTCTGTCTTTAATATTTGAAAACCGATTCTTAACTTTCTGCCTATACTCTCCTGCAATTTCAGCAAGTAATCCATAAGCACTTGGGATAACAGTTTCTAGTTTCGCCCTTATAATTCTTGCAAGGACTGGTGCCTTTCCGGCAGAAGATACTGCAATAATGACAGGTGAACGGTCAACAATTGATGGCATTATGAAGCTCGATAACTCTGGAGAGTCAACCACATTAACTGGAATTCTTTGACTATGGGCTAATTTTGAAATCAATGCGTTGACAGATGAGTCATCTGTTGCAGCAATAATTATTGAATAATCTTTAATGTCTTCTTCATCAAAGCTTTTCTCAATTAAATTTACCTCACCACCTATAGAAAGATTTTTAATCTCTTCACAAAATAATGGAGAAAGACAGTTAACTTTTGCTTGAGCTTTAATTAATAAGTTAATCTTTCTTAGAGCAATATCTCCACCACCAACAACCAAAGCCGGCTTCTGCTTTAAATTGATAAAAATTGGCAAGTGCTCCATAATTTACCTCTAAAGCCCCAAATGGTTTCTGACAAAGGGGACTGAAATTGGCTTTTTAGTCTCGAGAGAGGCCTTATCTAAATCATCCATTGTAGATAATAATAACTTTAAATCTCTTGAGTAATTCTTAAATAAGTATTCATAAACCTTGGACTCAACCGACATGTTTCTTTCACTCATCTGTTTGTCTATAACACTCATGGTTTGCTCATCATTGAGCTCTTCAAGTTTATAAACAGCAGTCAAACTGAGTCGAGTTTTAATATCTTTCATCACATCTAAGTCTGAAGGCAGACAATCTCCACTAACTAATATAGTGATTTCAGACTGTCTAGCCCGATTAAATAAGTCAAAAAATATTTCTTCATTCTCTCTGGCAATGAGATGAACATTAT
This sequence comes from Candidatus Thioglobus sp. REDSEA-S12_B1, assembly GCA_001628405.1. GTDB lineage: Bacteria > Pseudomonadota > Gammaproteobacteria > PS1 > Pseudothioglobaceae > Pseudothioglobus. Next base: position 5,561 of record LURN01000050.1, read on the forward strand.
CGAAGCTCATTAATTTGATTTGATCCATCAAATCTACTAAATGCTCGGGGATTGAATCTGAACAATCGATAAATACTGCATTTTTATCATTTTCTAAAGACTTTAAAACTGCGCCTTGAAGAGCATGCGTTTTTCCATTTCCGGACAAGCCATAAATATAAAGCTCAGAAGACATTTGGCCTTCAAAGATTTGATTGATTGATCTTAATAGCTCCTTATTTGCAACAAAATTTTCTAGAAGCATTGAAGAGTTAAGACTAATTGGTAAACCAAGTTGGTTCATTTTTTTGTCTCTTGTAAAATAAACTTCTTGACCCATAGAAGACCATAATCTGCCCCACTTAGGGCTGTTGATGTTGCAACAATAATAAAGACCATATCTTGAAATCCATCTATTCCAATATATAGCTTAATAAGAAGAAGATATAGAACCAAGGCAATCTGCAGCACAGTATTCACTTTACTAATCAGGCTTGGTTCTAACAGATCACTTTCAGTGCTTTCTTCTCCAAGAAAATAGCCAAGAGCACCAGCAATAATGATTACGTCTCGAACAAAAATAATCATGAGTAGCCACAATGGCAATACACCTATCCAATATAGCGTGATAAAAGAGCAAGTTAACAAGACCTTATCAGCAACTGGATCCAAAATAGAACCCAGTCTTGATTGAAGAGAAAAGTGCTTAGCAATCCATCCATCTAATGCATCAGTAATGCCCGCTAGCAGAAACAGCATTAATGTCAGAAGATACTGCTCTTTTAGTAACGCTATAACTATTGGAACTGTTAAAATAATGCGTATTATTGAAAGCGCATTAGGAAGCATTGAAAAGCTCATTTTTTTGCTTGATATAATCCATTTTTTAAGACCTTAATTATACGGAAAACAAGATGTCGTCATTGACTTATAAGGACTCAGGGGTTGATATTACCAAAGGAAATCAACTGATAGAAAAAATCAAACCAATCGCCAAATCTACTATGAGGCCAGGAGTTTTAGCTGGTCTTGGAGGTTTTGGAGCAATGTTTGAAATCCCTCTAGATCAATATAAAAATCCAGTACTTATTTCAGGAACTGATGGCGTTGGAACCAAGCTCATGGTAGCAGAAATGCTCAAAAAGCATGACACAATAGGAATTGATCTTGTGGCGATGTGCGTCAATGACCTGATAGTTCAAGGCGCTGAACCACTATTCTTTCTTGATTATTATGCAACTGGATCATTAAATCCGGATATTGCAACCTCGGTTATTGAGGGAATTGGAGAGGGTTGTAGGCAATCTGGCTGCTCATTAATTGGTGGTGAAACAGCAGAAATGCCTGGCATGTACAATGGTGAAGAGTATGATTTGGCTGGCTTCTGCGTTGGAATTGTTGAAAAAAATAAAATAATTGATGGGTCTAAAGTAAATGAAGGTGACCACATTATTGGCCTGGGTTCTTCTGGGCCGCACTCTAATGGATATTCGTTAATTAGAAAAGTCTTAGAAAAGACAACCCCAACCTCTAAGCAACTGGAGTCATTAATTGAGCCAACTAAAATTTATGTTCAATCCATCTTGTCTCTCGTCAATACTCTGCCTGTCCATGCGATTTCTCATATCACTGGAGGTGGTCTTCTTGAAAATATTCCTCGCGTGTTGCCTAGCCATTTGGCTGCAAAACTTGATTCTACCTCATGGATTCAGCCCGAAATCTTCAAGTGGATTCAAAATCATGGCAACATTGAGTCTTCTGAAATGTATAGAGTTCTTAACTGCGGAGTTGGAATGGTTGTCATCATTCCAAAAGAATTTTCTGTTGAAGCAATCAAACATCTAAATGCATGTGGTGAAGAAGCTTGGCTTATAGGTGAGGTTGTTCAATCAAATGGTGAGCAAGTCACTATCGAGTAAAAATGAAAGCCGTTATTTTAATTTCAGGAAACGGTTCGAATTTACAATCTATTATTGATCATGCAGATAAGATTGACCTTCAAATTTCAGCAGTTATAAGCAATAGAGATAATGCTTTTGGCTTGCAGAGGGCACAATCAGCGAATATAAATACTTATTTTATAGATTCAAAAATCTTTAATTCTAGAGATGCTTTTGACAATGAGCTTATCTCAATAATCGATAAACTTGATGTCGAACTGATTATTCTTGCTGGATATATGAGAATACTTTCACCATTATTCATCAATCATTTCTCTGGAAAAATTCTCAATATACACCCGTCATTACTTCCTAAATACCCAGGACTTAATACTCATCAAAGAGCAATAGATGCATGCGATAAAGAGCATGGTGCAACTGTTCATTTTGTTACAGAAAAACTTGATGAAGGACCAATAATTAGCCAAGAGACTGTTCAAGTCGATACTACCGATACAGAAAAATCACTCGCAGAAAAGGTATTAGAAAGAGAGCATATTCTTTATCCAAAAGTCATTCATTGGTATACTCAAAGAAGGCTAAAACTCAAAAATGAAGTGACTGCGACACTTGATGGAAAAAAAATATGAAGAAAATTATTTTCTTATTCTTAAGCTTAATTTTTACCAACTCTCTAGCACTCTCTCCCTATATAGGAAAGTATGAGCTCTACGCTGATACAAAAATGGGTAACTTGAAAATTGGAACAGCCACCCTAAATCTCAGTGTCAACGATGATCAGTTTATATTCACTACAGATGCTAAAACAGAATCATTATGGAAAGCCTTATATGACTACTCTAGATCTGAAAAAAGTACTGGAAATGAGGTTGACGGACAGGTCATAAATAATTACTTTAGTGTCATAGAAAAAATTAAAGATGAAATTAAAAAGAATTATGAAATCAACATAGCTACTGATAAAAATTACGCTATCTCTAGCACCGGTGAACAATGGGAAATAAAGCCAGGTCTTCTTGTTGACCCTCTGAGCGTTTATCTAGCTCTATCGAATGACATGCTTAAACAACCTAACCAAGAGGAATTTACTTATCAAGTTGTCGATCAAGATGGCGTCAAATATCTCAAATTTAGACTCGATGGAGAGGAAAATATAGAGATTAATGGAGCCGAAATTAAAACCTCAAGAGTAATTTGTGATGATTTAGAGCTGACATTAAATTTATCTGCAGAAAATAACTTTCAACCCATTAAGATTCACAAGGTTAATGGCAAAACTGAATTTACAATGATTCTTATTGAGTTCAGTGGGTAGTTTTAAAGGTGTTTCTTGAGAAACTGTCCGGTAAATGATTTCTTATTCTCAACAACTTCTTCAGGTGTTCCACAAGCTATAATTTCTCCACCCTTATTTCCACCCTCTGGGCCCAAATCTACAATCCAATCAGCAGTTTTAATAACATCAAGATTATGCTCAATAATGACGATTGTATTATCTCGGTCTCTTAGTCTAAAAATAACTGATAGTAGCTGTTTGATATCATGGAAATGAAGCCCACTTGTGGGCTCATCCAGGATATAAAGGGTTTGACCAGTATCTGATTTAGAAAGCTCTTTGGCAAGCTTAATTCTTTGCGCTTCGCCTCCAGAGAGTGTTGTAGCGTTCTGACCTAGGGTGATATACGAAAGACCAACATCCATTAGAGTTTGTATTTTTTGATTAATCTTAGGAATCGGTTTAAAGAAATCCAATGCATCTTCAACTGTCATTTCTAAAACTTCTGCAATGGATTTGCCTTTGTACTTGATCTCTAATGTCTCTCTATTGTATCGATGCCCACTACAGACGTCACATGAGACATAGACATCAGGCAAAAAATGCATCTCAACCTTAATTAGACCATCCCCTTTACAGGCCTCACACCTACCACCCGTAACGTTAAAACTAAAACGACCAGACTTATAACCTCTAGATCTTGACTCAAGAGTCAAAGCAAAAAGATCACGAATCAAGGTAAACACGCCGGTATAAGTTGCTGGATTAGATCTCGGTGTTCTTCCAATAGGACTCTGATTAATATTGACAACCTTATCAAATTGCTCCATACCTTTTACCTCTCGGAACGGAGCAATATCAGTTTGCGCACCATTTAAAGTTTGAGCAGCCAATTCATACAAAGTATTGTTGATCAAAGTAGATTTTCCTGAGCCCGAAACGCCGGTAATGCAGGTTAAAACTCCGACAGGTATTCTCAAATCGACATCCTTTAAATTATTCCCGCTAGCGCCATTAATTTCTAACCATCCAGATGAATTTTTTCTCTTTTTCGGAGTGCCAATCTCTAGTCGTCCACTTAAATAATCTCCAGTTATTGAGCGAGTATTGGCAATAACTTCATCTGGTGAGCCAGTTGCCACAATTTCACCACCATGGATACCTGCCCCTGGTCCAATGTCAATGACATAGTCTGCTTGCCTTATTGCATCTTCATCATGTTCAACTACAATCACCGTATTACCTAAATCTCTCAGGTAGGTTAATGTATCTAGTAATTTTTGGTTATCTCTTTGATGGAGTCCTATCGAGGGCTCATCAAGAACATAGAGAACGCCAATCAAACCGGCGCCAATCTGTGAAGCCAGTCTAATTCTTTGAGCCTCACCACCTGATAAAGAATTCGCTTTTCTTTCCAGATTTAAATAGTCCAAACCAACATTTATAAGAAAGTGAAGTCTTTGGGAAATTTCATTTAAGATCTTGCTAGCAATCTCTCCTCGCTGGCCATCAAGCTCAAGCTTTTCAAAAAAATCATAGACCTGATCAATTGTTAATTTTGTTAAATCAGCTATATTATTATCATTAATGAAGACATTTCTAGCAGCTGCATTTAATCGATCACCATGACAGCTAGCACATGGTTTACTAATAACGTACCTTGAGAGATCCTCTCTTACAGAACGAATTTCACTTTCAGCATAACGACGCATCATTCTTGGAATAATGCCTTCAAAAGGTTTTTTTCTGCTTGACCAGCCTCTTCTACCTTTTATTTTAGAAAAATCTATTGATTGATCTCCACTACCATAGAGAATAATTTTTTTGTGTTCATCTGAAAGCTCATTAAATGGTGTCGATACGCTAAAGTTATAAAAATTTCCAACGAGCGAGAGCATTTGATAAAAATATGCATTATTTTTACTCCAGCCATATATTGCGCCATCTTCCAGACTGAGCTCAGGATTAGCAACAACCCTATCTTCATCAAACACGTCTTTGACACCCAAACCATCACATGCCTCACAAGCTCCAACTGGATTATTAAATGAAAAAAGTCTAGGTTCTAGCTCATTGAGGGAGTAGCCGCAATGAATACAAGAAAATTTCGCGGAAAAAGTCATCTCTTTCCATTCGCTATCTGAATCCATTGGGCTCGCGATAGCAATTCCAGAACTCATATTTAGAGCGGTTTCAAGAGACTCAGATAATCTTGATGATATATCTTGCCTTACTTTAAGACGGTCTACTACAATTTCAATAGTATGGTTTTTATTTCCATCTAACTCTTCAACCTCTTCAAGGAATTGCACTTCTCCATCAATACGTGCACGTAAAAAACCCTCATGGGATAACTCTTTGAGAAGCTTTTGATGACTCCCTTTTCTATTTCTAACGATTGGAGCCAAAATCATTATCTTGGAATCCTCTGGTAGCCCCAAAATTGAATCAACCATTTGCGAAATTGTCTGAGCCTGAAGTTTGACGCCATGATCAGGGCATCTTGGCGTACCTACTCTTGCAAAAAGAAGTCTCAGATAATCGTAAATCTCTGTAATGGTGCCAACAGTAGACCGTGGATTATGCGATGTGGCCTTTTGCTCTATTGAAATGGCAGGAGAAAGACCTTCAATATGATCAACATCTGGCTTTTCCATTAAAGACAAAAACTGTCTTGCATATGCCGAAAGCGACTCAACATATCTTCTTTGGCCTTCAGCATAAATCGTGTCAAAAGCTAAAGAAGATTTTCCTGATCCAGAAAGTCCAGTTAATACAACTAGCTTATTTCTTGGGAGGCTAACATCTATATTCTTTAGATTATGGACTTTTGCTCCACGAATACTAATTGAATCCATAAACTCTGTATTTTATGACGGACAAAGGGTTAATTATACTCATCCCTTGTGTAAAATCACTATTTTGTATTGAATTCTTAGCCTATGGTTTCCTATCGACGAATCTTACTAAAATTGAGCGGTGAAGCGCTGTCAAGCGATAGTCAAAATATTGACTCTGATATGCTAAAAAAGGTTGTCAGTATAGTTCAATCAGCGCTTGACCTAGGCGTTGAAATTGCTATCGTTATTGGTGGTGGAAATTTATATAGAGGTGCCAGCCTATCTGCAGAAGGAATGAATAAAATCACTGGGGACCATATTGGTATGCTGGCAACTGTTATGAACGCCTTGGCCTTATCTGATGCCTTTGAAAGAAACAAGATTCCCTCAATGGTTATGTCAGGTTTTTCAATTGGTGGTGGAGTATGTGAGCCATTCAATCATACCAAGGCAAAAAGTGAGCTTTCGAAAGGTAAGGTCGTTATTTTTTCTGCAGGAACTGGGAGTCCGTGCTTTACCACTGATACTGCAGCAGCGCTCAGGGCTGTAGAGATTGGTGCTGACATTGTCTTTAAAGCGACAAAGGTTGATGGTATTTATTCCAGTGATCCTATGGAGGACTCATCAGCTATTAAATTCGATTCATTAACCTTTGATTCAGCTATTGAACAAAACATTAAGGTAATGGATACTGCTGCCTTTGCTCTTTGCAGGGACAACAACATCAAAATTTGTGTTTTTAGCATGTTTGAGGATAATTATGCACTTGCAAACATAATTAAAGGCCATGCAATTGGCACAACTGTCAGTCAAAACGGAGAGTAACGATGATTAATGAAATTCATAGTGATGCAAACAGTCGAATGGACAAATCACTTTCTTCTTTAGAGAGCGACTTCAGTAAAATTCGTGCTGGCAGAGCACATCCTTCATTACTTGAACAGGTAACCGTAGAATATTATGGAACTATGGTTCCGCTTACGCAAGTCTCCAATATTACTGCGGAGGATGCAAGAACTTTGAAAGTGTCGCCCTGGGAAAAAGACATGGTTGGCCCAATAGAAAAGGCCATTTTGACATCTGACCTTGGGCTTAACCCTAATACTCAGGGCCAGGTAATGCGAATACCTCTTCCACCGCTCACAGAGGATCGAAGGAAGGAGCTAGTAAGGGTTGTTCGAGATGAAGCAGAGAATGCAAGAGTGGCAATACGTAATATAAGAAGAGATGCGATATCTGACTTCAGAGAACTACTGAAAGAAAAAGAAATTTCTGAAGATGAAGCGCGAAAGGCAGAGGACAACATTCAAAAAATTACTGATCAACATATTGCATCGATTGACAAATCACTGAGCGATAAAGAAAACTCACTTCTTGAAATTTAGAAAAGTAGTTTATCTTTTTGATCCTACACAATCAATGTACTTTTGCCACCTATTCGCGGTGAATTCAGTTCCGTTTGTTACCTGCGGCCCAACATTTCCTAGATAGCCGCCCGCCAATGCTTTTTTAAATAATTCAATGTTACTTTCTGTCAAGCCTAGATTGACTTTACAGTAGTCATGAATAGCCTCGGTTACAATCTCGCCAGAAATCGTTCCAACAAATTCTTCATCTTCTAGCTTAGCTGTTGCGTCCTTAATGAGCTCATCTGAAATACTAGACTTATACTCACCAGACACATTAAACTCTTCTAACTCAGCAAGCAAGTCATCCTTAATCTTTGTAACTCTTTTTTCATAAGCTACTTTTGCTTGATAAGCAGCAGTGGATTTTGCAGCAGCAGCTTTTTCTTCCTCTAGCTTTTGAAGGAAGGCTTCAAGTGCGGCTTGTCTTTCCATTTCCTCAATGATTTCAGCCATCATTTCTTCAGCCGCTTTCTTTGCCTGAATTGCAGCTTCAGAATCAGCAAAAACAAATATCATTTGTTCCGGATCTTCTTCAATCGAAACCACCAAGTCTGAACAAGGAACTACAAAGTCCATAACAAATTCTTCTATTGTGACAACATTAGAGCCTTTGCCAACAAGCTTTTCACCAATTGAGAAAGATTTGAATCCTGTTTGAGCAGTTTGGTAATAAGTGAGCTTATTTGTTTCTGAGTCATATGAATCAACAATAGCTTTGGCATTACTTGAGCTCATTATTTCATCGCCTTGGCTAAACTCACCTTCACCACTCAAAACCATCACTGAAGTGAGGTTACTCTCCTCATCGATATCAGTTTCAAGTTGGTCAAAGCATGGGTCTTGCATCAGAATCAAATCTAGATCGTCTTCAAGAACTGAAATCTCATCACCCCCAGAGTGACTTAAAGTTGAGATTGATAAGATAAAAAATGAGATTAAAAAGCTACTTAAAATTTTATTCATAAAAAGGATTATAGATAAAAAAACCCAGGACTTAACCTGGGTTTTTTATTTTGTATTAAAGTTATATTAAATCAACATAACTAATTGTTTCAAACGTTAGAACGGATTAACATAGTTACTGACACAGTTTGCATAAGCATCCCATCTTGTAGGTCCAAACTCTGTACCGTTAGAACTTTGTGGTCCCTTGTTAAATAGCGTTCCATCAGCCAAAGCGCTTTCGAAAAGGGCAATATTGGCATCCGACAATCCAAGAGCATACTTACAGGCTTCATGAGCCTCTTGAGTAACTTCAATCACTTCGTCTTCAACTACAATTTCACCAATCACTTCTTCCTCAGCTGCAGCCATTTCTGCCTCAATCTCAGCCATTAATTCCTGTGCAGCTAGTTCTGCCTCAAGTTGAGCCTCAAAAGCAGCAATCTCTTTTTCAGCTGCAAGAGCTTGCGCGTCAGCGGCAAGTTGAGCTTCAAGTTCAGCCTCAAAAGCTGCTAATTCTTCTTCTATTGCAAGCTGTTCTCTATAGGCTGCAGTCGCAGCTGCTGCTGCGGCCCTCTCATCTTCTAGCTTTTGCTGGAAAGCAGCTAGAGCTTCAGCTCTTGCCATCTCTTCTTGAATCTCTGCCATCATTTCTTGAGCAGCTAATTCAGCTTCCAGCTGTGCTTCAAATGCAGCTAATTC
>LURN01000051.1 GCA_001628405.1 Candidatus Thioglobus sp. REDSEA-S12_B1
ATATTTTGAACCCTTTCAATACTTACAATATCTGTTCCAATGCCATAAATCACTGATTTCTTGCCTCTTTTAGTAGCTGTTTCATTTCAGATGTTGCGCTAGCAAGCCCTACAAATAAAGACCTTGCAATAATTGAGTGTCCAATATTTAATTCAACCACGGAATCAATTTCTGCTATGGCACGAGTATTATGCATTGTAAGACCATGACCAGCATTAACCTGTAAACCTAGACTATGAGCATATTCACAAGCTTCTACAATTTTTAAAAGTTCTGAGTTTAACTCTTCACTACTTTTAGCATTTGCATAGTGTCCAGTATGAATTTCAATAATAGGTGCGCCGCACTCTATAGCAGCATCTATTTGAACTTTATCAGCATCAATAAACAAAGAAGTTTTAATATTGTTAGAGCTGAGCTCTGCACAAACTTCTTTCATTCTGTGAAGTTGAGAAACAACATCTAAGCCCCCTTCTGTAGTAAGTTCCTGCCTTTTTTCTGGAACAAGACAGCAATCCTCAGGTGAAATATTGGTTGCTATTTTTAGCATTTCATCTGTCGCCGCCATCTCTAAATTCATTTTAGTGATTAGTGAATGCTTAAGTTCCTCTACATCATGATCTTGAATGTGTCTTCTATCTTCTCTTAGATGCAGAGTTATACTGTCTGCACCAGAGTTTTCACATATTCTTGCTGCTTCAATTAAACTGGGATATTTGGTACCCCTAGCCTGCCTTAATGTAGCAATATGATCAATATTAACGCCTAAATATATACTCATAATTTAACTATTTCACAAAAAACAACTCTTTACTTTTGAGTGGTTTGTCACCAAGGAGTGATTTTAATCTTTTTCGATTCATTTTTTTTAAAACTCTTAATTCATTTGAATCAAGATTTATCTTTGCATCATTTGCTAATTTGAGAAGAGTTTTACCAAGAAATACTCCATTTTTGTTAGAAGCAAAGCCTTGATGTTCAATAAATTCATAATATAAATCTAAACTAATATCTTCTCCATGTATATCGTGCTCAAAATCTAAACCATAGCCTAAATCTTCCAACAATTGGTTTTCGAATTTACGAAGTGCGTACTCTTTTTCATTTGAATCAAGATTGAATAGATTTTCCAATAAAATCCAATAAGACTTAAATATATCGCCATTTGGGTCACTTTCAGGAAGTAGTCTAAGGATAAGTTCATTTGCATACATTGCTAATATTAAGTCATCACCTTGAAGACGTCTAGGTTGATCAGCTATCTCCCATTGAGATAGACTTTTTAAATCTCCCCTGCCCTTAAACGAGATACTCAAACATTGAAACATTTGAAGCGTAGTTTTACTATTTCTTGCACCTCTTGCAATTAACCTTAGTCTTCCAAAATCTTTTGTAAAGAAATCCAATAATAGTGAACTTCCCTGGTACATCCTTCGATGAATTAGAAAAGCAGGTGTATTCTCAACTTTAGTCATAACCTAGGGATGCAAGCGCTCTTTTGTCATCAGACCAGCCTTGCCTAACTTTGACCCATAATTCTAAAAAAACTTTTGCCTCTAAGAAGCCCTCGATTGTTTGTCTTGACTCTTGACCAATTTTCTTCAACATCTCTCCGTTATGACCAATGACAATGCTTTTTTGAGACGCCTTATCAACAAAGATGCGTGCAGCAATTCTATAAAGTTTGCCATCCAATTCGAACCTTTCAATTTCAACAGTAATATCATAGGGTAGTTCATTCGATAAGTTTCTCATAAGTTTTTCACGAATGAATTCAGAGATAATAAATTTTTGAGATCGATCTGTTATGTAATCCTCATTATAAATTGCCTCTTGCTCAGGCAAATATTTGAGTATTAGCTTTCTTAATTTTTTAATATCTGAGCGCTCAAAAGCTGAAAGAGGAAAAACTTCAGTCGCTTGAAATTTTTCATTTAATGACTCAAGAAATGGAAGTATTTTTTCAATTGTAGTTGCCTTATCAATCTTATTGATGCATAGCAAAATTGGAACATTGGCACGACTAAGATGCTCTAAAACTCTCGCATCTTCTTTAGTCCACTTAAAAACTTCGACAATCCAAATAATTATATCGACATCGTTAAAGCTAGAGCTAGCTGCCCTATTCATATATGAATTGATCGCTTTACTATTTCCAATATGTATCCCTGGTGTATCTACAAAGACCATTTGATAAGATTTTTGAGTATCAATTGCATTGATGCGATGCCTAGTTGTTTGCGGACGGTGAGAGGTGATTGAGAGCTTTTGACCAATGAGCTCATTAACAAGGGTTGACTTTCCAACATTTGGACGACCTACAACAGCGATAGAGCCTGCTTGGAAACTCATAAGGTTTTAATCTCTTCAAGTATTGATTGAGCACAGGCTTGTTCAGCTCTTTTAATGCTTTTTGCGCTTTTTTCTACACTAATCTTTAATTCATCAACCAGACAGCTTACATAAAAAATTGCATTGTGATCTTTGCCTTTGGTTTGCAAGAGTTCATATTTTGGAAGGGAGTGGCCTTTCTTCTGGAGAAGTTCTTGAAGTTGAGTCTTAAAATCCTTTAGGGAATCTTCTGGTTTTGTATCATTTAAAAGGTTATCAAATAACATTAAAGTAATTCTTTTAACAGTCAAATAGTCAGAATCCAAAAAAATAGCCCCTAATATTGCTTCAAAAGCATCTGCTAGAATTGATTCTCGTCTAAATCCGCCACTTTTTAATTCACCTTGACCAAGATTGAGATTTTCAGAAATATTCAGCTTTTTCGCTAAATTTGCTAATGTATTACCTCTGACTAGGTGAGATCGAAGCCTTGAAAGTTGTCCCTCATCGATATTTGGGTGGCGCACAAAGAGCTCTTCAGAGATTATAAAGCCCAATACACTGTCACCAAGAAACTCAAGTCGCTCATTATTATTTTTGCTGACACTTCGATGAGTTAATGCCATTTCTAGAAGTGTAATATCACTGAAGTGATAAGAGAGGTTTTTTTGAAGTTTTTCCATTAATTAAACCGCTACTGGTGCTCTGATAGGATCATCATGCATATAATCAATTAACTCAAAGTCTTCATAAGTGTATTCAAAAATACTTTCAGGCTTTCTTTTGATGGAAAGAGTTGGAAGTTTTTTAGGCGTTCTTTTAAGTTGAGTATCAACTTGTTCAAAGTGATTAGAATAGATGTGACAGTCACCGCCGCTCCAAACAAAATCACCCACCTCTAGATTACATTGCTGCGCAATCATATGCGTTAAAAGAGCATATGATGCTATATTAAAGGGGACACCTAAAAATATATCTGCACTTCTCTGGTACAGCTGACAGGATAGCTTTCCATCGGCAACATAAAACTGAAAAAGAGCATGGCATGGCTGAAGAGCCATACTCTCTAATTCACCCACATTCCAACTGGATACAATGATTCTTCTAGAGTCTGGAGAGTTATTAATTAGATTAATGGCTTGCTTAATTTGGTCAATTTCCACTCCTTCAGAGTTTTTCCATTTTCTCCATTGAGCTCCATAAACTGGGCCCAAATCACCATTTTCATCAGCCCACTCATTCCAGATGTTAACCTTGTTCTCTTTGAGGTATTTGATGTTAGTATCCCCCTTCAAGAACCATAGGAGCTCATGAATAACTGAGGGCACATGAACTCTTTTGGTGGTTACGATAGGAAAGCCCTCAGTTAGTTTAAAGCGCATTTGATAACCAAAAATACTTTTAGTGCCAGTACCGGTTCGATCAGTTTTTTCCGCGCCCTTGTCTCTAACAAGCCTTAAAAAATCTAAATATTGCTTCATGCTCTTCTCTTTAAACTGTATGACTTTTGTAATAAAAATATTCCAATGAAAATCATTGGAAGACTCAGTAATTGACCCATAGTAAGCCAATCAAACGCTAGGTAGCCAATATGAGAATCTGGAGCCCTAACAAATTCAATTATAAATCTAAAAACGCCATAGAATATGAGGAATAGAGCTGAAGTTGACATCAGTGGCGAATTCTTTTTGCTAAACAACCATAAAATTAAAAATAATACAAAGCCTTCTAAAAAAGCCTCGTATAGTTGAGTTGGAAAACGCCTTTCCCATAGCCCACTCTGATCAGGCGCTAAAATCCCCCATGAGCTTTCTGTTACCCTCCCCCAAAGCTCACCATTTATATAGTTACCAATCCTGCCAAATCCAAGTCCTAAAGGCACTAAAGGGGCAATAAAGTCAGTAGTTTGAAAGAAAGAAAACTTGTGTTTTCTGTTAAAGATAACCATCGCCAACAAAACACCAAGAAATCCACCATGAAAGGACATTCCACCGTTTTGAAAATTGAAAAAAGAGAGTGGATTTGAAATAAAAATTGGCCAATTGTAAAACAATAAATATCCTAGCCTTCCTCCTAGAACAGCACCTAGAGCACCATAAAAAATAAGGTCATCCACATGCTTTAAGTTCCATAATTGCTGAGTTTTGCAACGATACCTTGCAAGCATGTAGGCCGAAAGAAAAGCAAGAAGATACATTACCCCATACCAATAAATCTTAATAAATCCTAAATCGGCTATTACTGGATCAATAACAACGTAATTCATAGATTAAAGATAAACACTTATTTGAATGCATTATTGATTATTTAATGTGTCTAACTCAACTTAAGGAGGCTATATTTATTGTTGTAGGATTTAGGAGTGGCATCATTTTTTTGATAGAGTGGGTGTGCTGGTTGGCCAGTCTTGTTAATATTAATGCACATTGGGTTTGAGATCAATTCAAGAACCTCATTGTCTCTTCCATAAAGCTTCCCATCATTTCCCCATGCAGCTATTGCCATTTCACTCTCCTTTATTGAATTAATAATAAATTGATTATTATTTTTGCCTACAGGAAATTTTGATTTTTTTAAATCATTTGGGAGAGTCGCCCTAAAAGCAAATAGATTGACCATGATTAGTCCTCCAAAACCCCATTGATATGAATAATGCATGCATTTTCTTATTGTAGGATCATCGTTATTTTCATCTGCTGTTGAAGGGTTAAGGCCAATAAATAAAATCGGTTTTTTTTTATCATTCCATATTCTTGTTAATGAATATCTATAGGTTTGACAAGGTGAAAAAATAGCACTTTTTTTTATAATTTCCATTTGATTTAAAAGTTTAACTATAAAATCGTTTAATAAAAATATATTTCAAGCAAATACTCAACATGATTGAAAATTTTAAAAGAGTTAGTTTAGGTCATTTTCCTACTCCTATAGAGCATTTAAAGAGTATTTCTGACTATTTAGGTGGGCCGCAAATTTTCATTAAAAGAGATGATTGTACTGGTCTAGCAACAGGAGGTAATAAAACTAGAAAACTTGAATTTATACTTGCTGATGCAATAGATAAAAATGCTGACCTGGTAGTTACGGTTGGTGCTATTCAATCTAATCATGCCAGACAAACTGCTGCAGCATGTGCAAGACTGGGGCTTAAATGCCTTATAGTGCTTGAGCAAAGACTTAAAGACGCTCCGGAAATTTATATGAGTTCGGGAAATGTTTTTTTAAATAAAGTTTTTGGTGCTGAGATGATTTTGTGCCCTCCAGACAGGGATGTCAAAGACTATGCTGATGAAATAGTGGAAGAAAAAAAACACAGTGGAGGAAACCCTTATTTCATTCCAGTCGGTGGTAGCAATCATCTCGGAGAGCTTGGTTATATTGAGTGTATGCGTGAAATAATTGAAAATCAAAACAATAATCCATTTACCCACATCTTACTGGCAACAGGAAGCGGAGGAACACATGCTGGCCTTGTAGCTGGTAAAACAATTTTTCAGAGTGAAATCAAAGTTATTGGAATAAGCATCAAGGATAACAAATCAATTCAAGAAGAGAGGGTTTACCAATTGGCTACTAATTCCCTTAAGTATGTTGATAGTTCAGCGCCTAATAGAGAGGATGTTTTTGTGGATGATAGTTACGTTGGTCCAGGCTACGCTGAACCTACAGATGGTATGAGAAAAGCGTTAAGTCTTATGGCTACTAGAGAGGGGATATTATTAGATCCTGTCTATTCCGGAAAGGCTTTCGATGGGCTGATTGGACTGGTTCAATCTAACTTCTTCAAAACCACTGACAAAGTGTTGTTTCTTCATACTGGAGGATCTGCAGCTATTCCAGCGTTTGAGTGGGCTTTTGAATAGCTTTTTAGCTTAGTCCTTTTTCTTTCCTTGTATAACTCTATCAAGGATTAAGGCGCAAAATAAGATAGCAATTCCAGCAAGGATACCTTGCCCCACATTTGCATATTGAAGAGCTTCAAGGACGTCTTGGCCTAAGCCTTTAGCACCAATTAGTGAGGCAACTACAACCATTGCAAGACTTAGCATCACTGTTTGGTTTACTCCAGCAAGAATAGTCGGCATCGCTAAGGGTAAATCGACTTTAGTTAACAAGTACCATTTTGAAGCGCCGTAAGCGATGGCAGCCTCTCTGATTGATTCAGGAACTCCTTTTAATCCAAGAACCGTTAACCTGACTACAGGTGTACCACCAAATATCATTGTGATGATAACAGCAGATACCTTTCCAGTTCCAAAAAATGCGATTACAGGAATCATAAATACAAATGCTGGCATAGTCTGCATAAAGTCCATAATAGGTCTAATAAATGCATAAAATCTAGGTCGTGTTGAGCAGTAAATACCAAGAGGTATTCCTATTGATATACTTAAAATCGCTGCTGTACCTAGTAGCGCCAGAGTAGTCATCGCCTTAATCCAAAAACCTAAAAAGCCCATATAAGCTAAAAATGAAAGCGAATAAAGTGCTGCTCGAGGCCCTGCTGAGAGCCCTGTCATTAGGACAATTGCACTTATTACAACAATCCACGGCGTGGTAACAAATAGCATTTCCAAAGAATCAAGAACTGAACGAATTCCAACTGTAATTGCGCTGAATAGAACGTCGCCCTTAACTACGGCATAATCAAAGGTTCTCTCAACCCCATCAATTGATGTGAGCCTAATGTCTGGATGCGTTGGAAAATCAGCAAACATGTCTATCAGTGTAGGAAAACTGTAATGAATTGCAGAAAAAACTACAATAATTAGTGCAAAAGATATGCTTAATAAATAATTCTTAAACTGCATTCCAGGGCTAATCAATTTGTTTGAAAGCCATTCAGAGAAACGTTTTTCAAGAATAGAGTTTGCAAGAATGCCTTGAGCAAATCTAATCAAAAGAAAAAGAATAATCCCACTGATTGCAATCCAAACTCCTGAGGCTTCAATGGCTTGAGCCTCCTGCAAGTAGCCTTCAATCGAATCCTCAAGAGATTTAATTGTTCTCTTAAACATTTCAACTTTATCGGAGTTTTTTTCAATTGCTGCTTGAAGCTGTTTCTCACGAAAATCAATTGTAGATTGAATCTTCTCAATCTTTATGTAGGCTTCAGCACTAATGTTTCCAAAAAAACCTCTAACAATTTGTACAATTGCAAAAGCCTCAATAATTAAGAAAGCTAAAGACCAATTCCATATATTCCTTATACCGAACCATATTGACCCGAATAAAAATGCAAAAAGATTAAAAGATAAGACAAACTTGGAATTATTATTAATTTTTTCAAATTCACGAACATAATAATCTGGACTTGTTTTCACAAAATCTCTAATTTGGTCAGTATTTATGTATTTATCTTTACTCATCCTGACCCTCAATAATTGATATAAGAAGCTCTTTTTGGGAAATTACGCCAAGTTCACTTCCTTTTTTATCGCAAATTACAATTGGTTTATCTTCAGCCACTGAATGCTCAATTAGACTGCTTAAATCATCATTCTCGTTCATTTTTATAGCATCTTTAGGTATTGCACCATTTTTTTGAATGAATTCACCTACTGGTCTCATAATTGACTTGGCTTTTACAACTTCTAATCGTGAGATACCCTTTACAAAATCAGCAACATAATCATCCTCTGGATTCATAACGATTTCTTCAGGTGTGCCCACCTGAATTACCATTCCATCCCTCATAATAGCGATTCGATGACCTACCTTAACAGCTTCGTCAAGATCATGAGTAATAAATACTGTTGTCTTCTTTAATTGTTTAGACAGCTTAATGAATTCTTTTTGGAGTTGTCTTCTGATTAATGGATCAAGAGCACTAAATGGCTCATCCATCAAGAGTATCTCTGGGTCGGCTGCTAGAGCCCTTGCAAGACCGACGCGTTGCTGCATTCCTCCAGAGAGCTCATGAGCATACTTATTACCCCACCCCTGGAGTTCAACGATATTTAAAATTTCATTAGCTTTACCATAGCGTTGGTTTTTATTAATACCCCTTATTTCAAGTGGCATAGCAATGTTATCAATGACTGAACGATGTGGCATGAGAGCAAAGTTTTGAAAAACCATGCCTATTTTTTTGTTTCTAAATTCTTGAAGATCTTGTTTTTCTAGCGCCATCACATCTTGACCATCTATGAGAATCTTGCCCATGGTTGGCTCTAAAAGTCTATTAATGTGCCTTACAAGAGTAGATTTACCACTACCAGAAAGCCCCATAACACAGAAAATTTCTCCAGGATTAATGTCAAATGACACATCAGAAACACCAATAACTGAATTGAACTTTTCTAAAGCCTCTTGCTTGGATACTTGTTTATTTGCAATAGCATCGATAGCCTCTTTGGAGGTGTTTCCAAAAATCTTTGAGACATTTTGAATTTCTATGAAGCTGCCTTGGTTTTCAGTAGACATGATAAATTAATTGGTTGAAAAAAAACCGGCGCCCAAAAAACGCCGGTTCTAGGGTCTAACTAGTTAGGATTATAATCCTAACCAGCCATCAACTGTATCTTCATTTTGAGACATCCAGTCTCTTGCAACTTCTGCAGGATCTCTCTCTTTAGAAGCAACGTATGATTTTTCATACCAATCAGCATCAGCTTTTGGTTGAATCATTTTGTATTTCTCAGGATCATGAGTAGGTTCAGTAAGCATTACAACATCAGCCATTCCCCATATCGCATGAGGCTTATAGCAATAGAATGCATATCCTTCACCCTTTTTGATAGAGTCAAGTACACGAGCATTTTTCACAGCTTCAGCAGCTCTGATTGGCTCAATACCAGCATCTAACAATTTATAGTCTCTGACTTTTACTTCATTAACATTAGCTGAAGCCCAACCATCTGCTCCAATCCAAAACTCACCTTTTCCATTTCCATCACTATCCATTGCGGCTACTACTTCAGGTCTTCCAAGGTCGAAAATTGAAGTAATATTCATCTTATTAGCAAAATCTTGAGAAACACAGTAACCTTGGTTTCCTTCGTAACTATTAGAGCTTAATCTCAGTGTTCCTTTAGGCACTAGATCATTGGTATAGGCTTCTTGGTTAGGAAGCCATATATCGGGATGAACTTCAATTTCACCCTTACTTCGATCAATTGCACCATAGATAGCAGTATTGTTACCCGGTACTATATCAACTTCACCACCCATTTTGTCGGTAATTACAGCGGAAAGTAGATTAGCAATTGCTGTTGCGCCAGTCCAACCTGGATCGCCAATATTAACTTTTTCAGCATAGGTTGTCATTGAGGCAGAAAGTGCCACAACAGCAGCGATAGCTGTTTTTTTCATTAATTTCATTGTTTTCTCCTTAAATAAACGATATTTTTTTTCAGGCAAAATTTTTACGAAAATATCCGCTTGAAAAAGATGA
>LURN01000052.1 GCA_001628405.1 Candidatus Thioglobus sp. REDSEA-S12_B1
GGAGAGGCTACACACCAGCATCAATCAGGGATTTTTCTGAGAGGATTGGAGTCTCTAAAGTGAATAGTCTTACAGATATTTCAATATTAGAATCCTCTATAAGAGATGACTTAAATACAAATGCCCCTAGGTCAATGGCAGTTATTGATGCAGTTAAGATTGTTATTGAAAATTATCCTGAAGATAAAATTGAATTACTTAAAGCCCCTAACCATCCTCAAAATAATGAAATGGGCTATAGAGAGATATACTTTAGTAAAGAAATTTATATTGATAAAGCTGACTTTCAAGAAATTGCTCCAAACAACAAATTCAAAAGACTAGCAATTAATAAAGAGGTCCGATTACGAAACGCTTACATTATAAAAGCAACCCGAATTGAAAAAAACAAAGAAGGTAATATAAAAACTATCTTTTGCACATATGATCCTGACACCTTAGGTAAAAATCCTGCTGATGGCAGGAAAGTAAAAGGAGTAATTCACTTTGTGGAGTCTTCTAAAGCAATTCAAGCAGAATTCAATATTTACGATCGCCTATTCATAGATGCGAATCCTTCTAAATTTGAAGATATGTCATCAATAATTAATCCAGATTCACTTATCATTAAATATGGCTATGTTGAGCCCAATCTCAAAAATGCTGAAGTAGAAAAGGCATATCAATTTGAACGTGAAGGCTACTTTTGCAGAGATAGATCTGATAAAAGTCTGATCTTTAACAAAACGGTAGGTTTAAGAGACACCTGGAATCAATAGTTAATATTTTCCAACCAATTAGAAAGTTGATTAACTTCAGAATATTTTGTTAAATCAATCTGAAGAGGTGTCACAGATACATAATTGTTAGAAATTGCATGAAAGTCAGTACCTTCTCCATTATCAGCCTCTTTACCATTTTCTCCAATCCAATACAATGATGGATCTTTCGAATCCTGAATACTTGGTGCTGACTTGTGACGACTTCCTAGGCGAGTACTCTTAATTCCTAAAATCTCATGCATTGGAACATCAGGCACATTCACATTGATAATAGTGTTGTTAGCTAATGGAGCTTTATCAATTTGATCGACAAGGATCTTGGCAATATTTCCAGCAGTATCAAAATGATTACACTCCCAACTAGCTAATGACATGGCAATAGATGGAAGCCCCAAAAACCTACCCTCAATAGCTCCAGCTACTGTTCCCGAATATATAACATCATCACCCAAATTTGCACCAAAATTAATACCAGTAACAACCAAATCAATTGACTCTTTGATAAAGCCGCATAGTGCTAAATGAACAGAATCACTTGGAGTGGCATCAATTGCATAAATGTTTGTATCTATTGACTTTGCAAGCTGAATAATTCCATCAGCTTTATAGCCGTCATCATTACTTATAAGAATTCTCATTTAAGAGATATTTAACGTAATTTTATCTTTTTGAACACCAACTTTAACAGTTCCACCAGAACTCAGCTTTCCAAAAAGAAGTTCGTCAGCAAGAGGTTTGCGAATTTCTTTTTCAATGAGTCTAAACATTGGCCGTGCACCCATTTTTGAGTCATATCCGTTTTCTGCAAACCATTTTCTGGCACTTTCTGAAACAATGAGTGAAACATTTTTTTGCTCTAGAACATCTTCAAGCTCGAAAATAAATTTGTTAACAACATACACTACTACCTCTTCACTAAGAGAATTAAAGTAAATGATTTCTGATAGCCTATTTCTAAATTCAGGTGTAAAGGTTTTTTTAAGCTCACCTTCATAATCCAAGGTATGGTCCTGTTCATTAAACCCTATTGAAGCTCTTTGTACGCTATGAGCGCCTACATTCGAAGTCATAACTAGGATGACATTTCGAAAGTCGACCTCTCTTCCATTTGCATCAGTCAAAATACCATGATCCATTACCTGAAGTAATAAATTGAAAATATCAGGATGCGCCTTTTCTATCTCATCTAACAACAGAACAGCATATGGGTTGCTGTTAACTGCCTCTGTTAATAGGCCTCCTTCATCATAACCAACATAACCAGGGGGTGAGCCTATTAGCTTGGAGATTGAATGTCTTTCCATATACTCTGACATATCAAAACGCAACAACTTAACTCCCATGATTCTTGATAGCTGTTTGCAAATCTCAGTTTTTCCTACACCTGTAGGACCAGCAAACAGAAATGAGCCCATTGGCTGTTCAGTAGGCGAAAGACCCGATCGAGACAGCTTAATAGCTGTTGATAATGAATCAACTGCACTGTCTTGACCAAAAACTCCAAGTTTTAAATCATTCTCAAGATTTTTAAGTTGGGACTTATCATCACTAGTGACTTGCTTAGAGGGGATTCTAGCAAGTTTAGCAACAATATTCTCAATATCTGAAACACCAATATTAATCTTACGTTTTGATTTAGGCATTATTTGTTGAAGCGCCCCAACTTCATCCATCACATCTATCGCCTTGTCAGGTAAGCGTCTATCTCCCATATGGCGATGAGTCAACTCTGCAGCAGATGCTAAAGCTGCCGAAGAGAATTTAACCTTGTGATGAGATTGGTAATATTTCTTCAAACCATGAAGGATTTTGATTGTATCCTCCACTGAAGGTTCCTCAATATCAATTTTTTGGAAACGTCTTGCAAGCGCATGATCTTTTTCAAAAACTTTCCTAAACTCCTCATAAGTGGTTGACCCAATGCACTTGAGAGAACCATCAGCCAAGGCAGGTTTTAAAAGGTTTGATGCATCTAAAGAACCTCCAGAAACACTACCTGCGCCAATCAAAGTATGGATTTCATCGATAAAAAGAACAGCATTTTTATCTTTTTCAAGATCTGTTAAAACAGATTTAAGTCGTTTTTCAAAATCACCTCTATATTTTGTTCCTGCAATTAATACACCAACATCTAATGAATAAATAGTAGTTTTTTTCAAAACATCTGGGACCTGACCATCGACTATTCTTTTGGCAAGTCCTTGGGCAATAGCAGTTTTTCCAACTCCAGCCTGGCCAACAAATAATGGGTTATTTTTTCGCCTTCTAGATAAAACTTGAACCGTTCTAAGAACCTCTTCTTCTCTGCCTAGTAAAGGATCAATCTCTCCAAGTCTAGCCTTTTCACAAAGATTACTTGTAAAAGAGTCAAGCGAAGAAGGTTTGGTTGATTTTTCACCATCAACTTTTTTGGTCTCTTCAGCCGGAGAATCAGCCAACTGAGATGAAATTCCTTCCATAACATCTAGCCTAGAGATGTTATTAAGCTTGAGCATATAAACGGCATGAGATTCTTTCTCAGAAAAAATACTAACAAAAACATTCATGGCATTAACTGAATTTTTTTGTGCAGATTGGGCTTGATACACACTTCTCTGAAGAACTCTCTGGAATCCAACTGTTGGGACAATATCAATCTCTGCATCTTCAGAAATTATTGGTGTATGAGAATCTATATATTGCTCAAGCTCTGCTCTCAGTTCATCAATGTTGACTCTCTTACTTCTGAGAAATGCTATCACTTCTTCATTCAATTTTAACATTACTAAATGAGTTTTTAATCAAAAAAAAATGGAATTTATGTGGACTAATCCCATGTTAGATTAGCCTTAACCTACTCTCAAAGTCTTCACGATTATGGTACCCACCACATAGTTGGCGATAACCTGTAAGAGATGCCCTTGCATGAAGCACCCTCCAATTATCAAATGTTAAGACCGTTCCTGGCTCAAGCATAAATTCAAATTGTCGGCTTTTATCATTAGCTAAATTATGAAAAATCTTATAAGCCTCATAAAATTGACTCATTAAATCATTATCTAGCCTAAAAGGGGCTCTATCATGATTATTAAAACTCACCTGAACTATCTTGCCTTGATCATTTAGTCTAAATAAAGGCCGTTTTGCCTCTAGATATGTGTCTGTTTTTATATATCTCCCAGGAATATTGATTGTAGATAAAATCTTAAAATACTCTGGATATTCTTTTCTCATTTTTTCTGCAATAGCAAGGCCATCTACTAGCTGATTTTCTCCGCCCACTGAATCCTTCGTTAAGCAATGAAGAGTTTGAAGTCCAGGAGCATCATGCACGTATGTTCCATCTGTATGTGGCTCAATTGCTAGTGATGTAAAGGCTGTATCATCAGGATTATCAAGTTGGTTATCCCAGACCGAAAACCCACCAAAGATTGAGTTTCGTACATAAGCCATTCGCTCCATTAAATCTTTTGTAGCTTCCGACGAAACCGGTGAATCAGAAACTAAAACAAAACCATTTTCTTGAATATGCATAAGCCATTTTTCCAAACCACTATCACTCATAAAATCATCATAAGTCATCTTTGGAAAGTTTTTAATTTCACTGGGATAATTCCAACATGTCTCATTATTCAAAGCTTGGGCATTAGGATTACTGGTAATTGCCATTGATTCAAGAAGGTTGAATGAAACTGAGCTTTCAGTTAGATCTGCCCATCTAATAACAACTTTTTTTGAATTTTGATCAACAACTGTTTCGATTACAGAATCTTGGGGTGTCTCACTAAATACATCAATTTGCCTCTGCTTTGAATCAGGATGAAGATCTTTTTCACTCTCACTATGATCTCTAATCCACAGCCATGGAAAAATCTCATAAGAACCATCATTCCAAATTACGTTTAATCCATCATTTTGAGGCTTTAATGATTTAATCGACATACTAATTACTCCGAATTCACTATGAACTAATTTCTCTTAAAACTGACATTAATGGTTGATCATTTTTACGAGAATATTCTATTACCTGTGAAACTTTAGTTTGTGCCACATCATATGAATATGTGCCACATACAGCTTCACCATCAATATGGATTTTAAGCATAATTGCTTCAGCTGCCAAGAACTCTTTATGAAAAAACTTTCTGAGAACGTCAACAACAAAATCCATAGATGTGTAATCATCATTTAACAAAAGTACTTCAAATTTATTAGGTAATTTGAGTTTTTGTTTAGCAGTTTTTGACTCAACTTGTGACATTTATTTTTAATTTGTTGATTTGTTGATTAATAATAAAAT
>LURN01000053.1 GCA_001628405.1 Candidatus Thioglobus sp. REDSEA-S12_B1
TGGCTTATGGAGAGGATGAGGGAGAAGTCTTCCTAGGCCGTCAAGTCACAAAACATAAGCATATTTCAGATGAAACGTTTACTAAAGTTGATAGTGAAATTCGAAAGATTATTGATACAAATTACTCTGCGGCTTACAAAATTATCGAAGATAACAGAGATATCCTAGATGCAATGGCTGCTGCACTTGTTGAGTTTGAAACTATCGATAGTAATCAGATTGATGACCTAATGGCTAGAGTCCCAATGAGAGAAGCAGCAGAGGTTGTAGACTCTGATGAGGTCTCATCTGAACTGGGCACTGGAGGCGAGGATTCAAAGAGCTCTAAATCTTCATCGGATACAAAAACTGATGCTGATGGCGGTACAGAGCAGTTTGCATAACTTGCTTTAGTCATGAATCCCAGCCAGCCAATCATAATGGGTGTACTGAATGTAACACCCGATTCTTTTTCCGATGGCGGTAAATTTTTTGACTCTGCATCAGCTATTGAGCAGGCTTTATCGATGGTTAATAATGGTGCTGGTATTATCGATATTGGCGGTGAATCTACCCGTCCTGGAGCTTCTGCTGTTAGTGTAAGTGATGAGCTCAATAGGGTCATACCTGTCATTGAAGCGCTCAAAGGTGAAATTGATGTACCTATTTCGATCGATACTTCTAAACCTGAGGTAATGGAGCAAGCTGTTGCATCCGGTGCAAGCATCATTAATGATGTCAATGCGCTCAGAGCAAAAGGAGCCATAGAGATGGCAGCAAAACTTAAGGTTGATGTCTGCCTAATGCATATGCAGGGTAATCCAAGAACTATGCAGAATAATCCGAGTTATGTTGATGTTGTTGAAGATATTAAGCGTTTTTTTAAAGAAAGAATCAAAGAATGTGAGAGAGCTGGAATAGAACTTAGTTCGATTACTTTGGATCCTGGATTTGGTTTTGGAAAGAATTTAGGTCATAATGTAGCCTTACTAAAGAATCTATCAGAGTTTCATGAGTTTGGTGTATCCATTCTGGCAGGACTATCAAGAAAATCAATGATAGGTGCCTTGTTGGGAGATAGAGATGTCGATTCACGAATGATTGGTAGCGTAACAGCAGCTTTGATTGCTGTTGAGAACGGTGCTGATATCATCAGAGTTCATGATGTTGCCGAGACAAATGACGCTTTGAAAGTATGGCAACAAATTAAAAATTTTAGGGAGTAGCTTTGAGTAATTTTTTTGGAACTGATGGTATCCGTGGTGAAGTCGGCAAGTCTCCTATTACAGCTGATGTTTTATTGAAAGTTGGATGGGCAGTTGGTTCTGTCTTGAAGGAGCAAAATGAAAATGCGAGCGTCATTATCGGTAAAGATACAAGAGTTTCCGGCTATTTATTTGAGTCAGCTCTTGAGGCTGGCTTTTTATCCGCGGGTGTAAATGTTGGCATGCTGGGGCCTATGCCATCTCCAGCAATCGCTTATCTTACTCAGGCTTTTGGAGCCACTGCAGGCGTTGTCATAAGTGCATCACACAACCCCTTTCAAGATAATGGAGTGAAGTTTTTTTCTAGTAAGGGAGTAAAGTTAAGTGACGATACTCAAAAAGCAATTGAAAAAAAGATTTCGATGCCAATGACCAGTGTAGATTCTGCATCGATTGGGAAGGCGAAGCGATATGAACAGGCTGTAGGGAGATACATTGAGTTTTGTAAGTCAACATTTGATAAGTCCTGTGATTTATCAAACCTAAACATTATTATTGATTGTGCTAATGGCGCTACATACCATATAGCTGAAGATGTTTTTACTGAGTTGGGCGCTTCAGTTTCGATGATTAATAATTCGCCAGACGGTTACAACATAAACCGTGACTGCGGCGCAACTGATACGAAGCACCTTCAAAAAGTTGTTCTGGAAAATAATGCAGATCTTGGTATAGCCTTTGATGGTGATGGTGATCGACTCATTATGGTGGATCATAAAGGCCATAAAGTTGATGGTGATGAATTGGTTTTTATCATCGCCAATGCGTGGAAAGATAGTGGTGATTTAAAATCAAAGACAGTAGTTGGTACGAAAATGACTAATTTAGGAATTCAGTCAGCATTTGCTGATGCTGGTATTAGTTTTATTGAGGCAGATGTTGGTGATAGACATGTCATGAACCAATTAATTAAACATAAAGCAGTCCTTGGTGGTGAGGGTTCAGGTCATATTATCTGTTTAAACAAATCAACCTCGGGTGACGGAATCATTGCTGCACTTCAAGTTCTAGAGGTTATGTCAAAGACTGGAAAAAATCTTAATGATCTCAAAAGTAGGTTCACAAAATATCCTCAAGTTTTGATTAATATTAAAACTAAATCAAAGGTCAATCTTCAAGGGGAATCCAAATTAACTCAGGCAGTCAATTCGATTGAGTCAAAATTATCAAACACTGGTCGCATCTTAATTAGAGAGTCAGGTACAGAACCTCTAATCAGGGTGATGGTGGAAAGCGCTAATTACAAACTTGCTAAAGATTCTGCGGAGGAGTTAGCAGAAATTATTAAGACAATGTAATTACAATGTAATTACAAATTTATACCCCATAGGGCAACATTGTAATTATGGTATTTACTTCATTTGAAATATTATTTATTTCACTCATTTTTGTATGGATTGGCTTCGTTAGAACAGGCCTAGGTTTTGGTGGGGCAGTTTTAGGACTCCCTCTTCTAATGCTGGTCGGTGGATCCCCCATTGATTGGCTTCCAATTATAGGGATACATTTACTATTTTTTTCTGGAATTGCACTAGCAAGGTCACTCAATG
Source organism: Candidatus Thioglobus sp. REDSEA-S12_B1 (assembly GCA_001628405.1). Classification (GTDB taxonomy): domain Bacteria; phylum Pseudomonadota; class Gammaproteobacteria; order PS1; family Pseudothioglobaceae; genus Pseudothioglobus. Next base: position 2,795 of record LURN01000053.1, read on the forward strand.
CAATTGATTGGCACTATCTTAAACAGTCACTTCCATGGATCTTGCCAGCCAAAATAATTGGAGTTATTGGTTTGATTAGTCTTCCTCCAACAGTGATGACATTAATTGTCTACTCCATTACTTCTATTTATGCACTGACATGGATACTTAACTATAACATTGCCTCTCGTGAGGGATGGGTTAGTCGATTACTACTCATTTTAGGTGGCTATATCTCGGGCACATCACTGAATGGTGCACCGCTATTAGTAGCGGTTTATATGCAAAATATTGATGTAAAAAGACTCAGAAACACACTTTTTGTTTTATGGTTTTTGCTTGTTACCATTAAGATGAGTGCTTTTTTGATTGTCGACGTTTATATCAACTGGCAATTTTCGTTAATGCTGATTCCTGTGGCAGCCCTAGGTCATTTTGTGGGTCTAAAGGTTCATGATCGAATTATTGAAAATGACACACAATTCAAAAGATGGATGGGGAGCGTATTGATTCTAATCTGTATCGCGGGTCTATCAAAAGTCTTAATCTTTTAGTGGAATTTAAACCCTCGCTTCCATTTGAGTCAAGGGTATTTCAGTTGTGCTTTTAATTTCCTCAATAGCGAAATTAGAGGTCACCTTAAGAAATTGAACCTTTTCAATTAAATTTTTATAAAAAATATCATAGCTCTCAATATCACTGACAACTACTTTTAGAAGATAATCCGTTTCACCACTCATTCGATAGCACTCAATAACTTCAGGTATTTCTTTTATGATTTCAGCAAAAAGGCTTATTCTCTCTTGATTGTGATTGGTGACAGTAACCGCCACCATGGCTGTAACATTAGAGTCAACTCTTTTCCTATCAACAAGTGCTACAGTCTTGCTTATGTAGCCATTGTCCTTTAGTTGATTAATTCTTTTCCAGCAAGGGGTTGTTGACAAATGAACTTCAGAGGATAGCTCTTGAATTGTAAGCTCAGCATTTTTTTGAAGAAGCTTCAGTAGTTTTATGTCAATAGCATCCATAATCTTATAGTAAACAGGTTAAAAATATAATATTTTTCTTCTAATAATATAACAAGTAGAACAAATTTCTTTTTTCTCACTTAAATCTAATTTATTTAGAATATTTTACTATAATTTCCACCATATTTTTAAATAGTTTGTGAAATGTACAAATATAGCGAAAAAGATACGCAGTTTTTGATAGAAAGGGTGGATCAATTTGAAAAGCAGTTAAATCGTCATTTATCGGGCGAATTAGATGAGGACAAGTTTAGAAGTTTAAGGCTTAGAAATGGTCTTTACATGGAGCTTCATGCCCATATGCTGAGAATTGCTATTCCTTATGGGATTTTAAGTTCTGAGCAGCTGAGAGCACTTGCTGATGTTGCTGACAAATATGATAGAGGGTTCGGGCACTTTACTACCAGACAAAATATCCAGTTTAATTGGATACAGTTACCTGAAATTGCTAATCTACTTCGTGATTTGACTGATGTTGGACTTCATGCCATTCAGACCAGTGGAAAGGCAACACGAAACATTACTGCAGATCCCTTATCTGGTTTGACAGAAGGTGAGATTGAGGATGCGAGGCCTTACTGTGAGCTCATTAGGCGCTGGTTTAACCTTCATCCAGAGTTTTCATGGCTGCCAGGTAAATTTAAAATTGCTATTAATGGCGCAAAGCTCGATGAAACAGCTTTGAGAATCCATGATTTAGGTTTGAGACTCGTTAAGAACAAAAAAGGAGAGCTTGGATTTAGTGTTTATGTGGGCGGAGGTTTGGGCGCTGCTGCAATGGTCGGTCCTGAAACTGCTTCTTTTGTTCCAGTTGAAGATATTCTTAGTTATCTTGAGTCGACAATGAGGATCTATAACCTGAAGGGTCGTCGAGACCATCAAAAGAAGCTTCGAATTAAATTCCTAGTGCGTGAGTTAGGTGCAAGTGAGTTTGCTCGATTGGTCGATGAGGATTGGCAAGAAACTAAAGATGATCCAGAACTTAAGTTAAACCTTAAAGAGCTTCAAAGCCTTAAAGAAGTTTTTGCTTTGCCTATTAAGCCTTTAAGTCTAGATGGATTTAAGGATGTTGCAGATTTTAATTACGGTATTTGGAAGAAGAATAATGTAAGAAACCATAAGGTATCTGGTTATAGCATTGTTAATATTTCATTAACAAAGCCGGGAGCTGCTCCCGGAGATATGACATCAGAGCAAATGAGAGTTCTTGCTAAACTAGCTGACCAATATAGCTCTGGTGAACTTAGAACAACCAAAAGACAAACGATTGTTTTCCCTTTTGTGAGGCAAGATCAAATCCATAAATTATGGAAGTCATTAGAAGAATATGGTCTTGATAGTCCTCATCAAGGCACACTTGCTCAGATAGTCGCTTGCCCAGGAAGAGATTATTGCGACCTTGCAAAAGCTGTCTCAATTCCAATAGCAAATAGAGTTCAGGAGCGGTTTAATGACATGAATAGACTGCTTGATATTGGAGATTTAAATATCAACATTTCGGGATGTGAGAACTCATGTGCACACCACCATATAGCCGATATCGGCTTACTTGGAATGCAGAAAAAAGGCGAAGAGTACTATCAGATTACACTGGCTGGTGAGACACTTCATGAGACTAATATAGGTAAAAAGCTTGGTCCATCAGTCAGCAGTGATGATATTGTTGATGCTGTTGAAAGTATTGTCAATGTTTATATTGATAATCGTAAGAAAAATGAGAAGTTCACTGATGTTTTTAAGAGAATTGGTATCGATGCATTCAAGGAGAAGGTTTATGGATGAGATTCAAAATCCCACAAGTCTAATTAATAAAGACTATGAAGAAATTGAACTTGTCACACTTGATGATTGGTTAGATAACTTTGATGAATTATCAAAAAAAGGTGTAGGCCTTATCATAGAGCCTTCAGATGATGTGTATTTGATTAGAGATCAGCTTGAATTCATAGAATTAATTGCACTAGATTTTAAAAACTTTGATGATGGAAGAGGTTATACCCAAGCATATCTGCTTAGTAAAAGATGGAATTATATTGGAGAGATTATAGGTGTCAATGCACATCTTGATCAATTGCAATTTATGCTTAGATCAGGCATTACAACCTATCAATTATTGGAATCATACAAGGGTAGTAATGAAGAAGATTATTCCAATGGTTTTAGTTTGTGTTATCAGGCGGCTGCTAACAATAATGGCCTTAACTTACAGTATTAATTCTTACTAAGAATGTGGAGGTGTTAGATGAAAGAGGATAAGTCTAGATCTGTTGGAAAAACAATCTCTTGGAGGGTTCTTGCCACTTGTGATACGATTCTAATTTCATACATTATTACTGGAAGTTTTACTATTGCAGCTACAATTGGATCAATAGAGGTTATTACTAAAATGTTTCTCTATTATTTTCATGAGAGAGCTTGGAATAAGTTTTCGTTTGGAAGAAGCTAATTTGCAAGTAGGGGTTATTTTTTAGATAGTTATTTAAGGGTATAATATTGTCGGATTTTAAAAATAAGTTAATAGAATTTATAATTCAAGGTAGGTATATATGTCAGTAATGACTGAGCGCGTCACACATGTGCATCATTGGAATGAAAACTTATTTAGTTTTCGAACTACTCGTGATCCTGGGTATCGATTTAAAAATGGCCATTTCACAATGATTGGTCTACCATCTGAAGAGCGTCCTTTAATGCGTGCCTATAGTATCACTAGTTCTAATCATGAGGAAGAGCTTGAATTCTTTAGTATTAAAGTCCAAGATGGCGCCCTTACCTCAAAGCTTCAAAACCTTCAAGTGGGTGACGAAGTTCTAGTTGGTAAACGCTCTACAGGAACGCTAGTGCCGGACAATATGCTCCCTGGAAAAAACCTTTATTTGCTTGCTACTGGAACTGGTCTTGCGCCTTTCATGAGCATCATCAAAGACCCAGAAATTTATGATCAATTTGAAAAAATTATCTTGGCTCATGGTGTTAGAGAGGTTTCAGAGTTAGCCTACTCTGACTACATTGAAAATATACTTCCAAATGATGAATATTTAGGAGAGATGGTTAGAGAAAAACTTGTTTACTACCCTACTGTTACTCGCGAGCCTTTTAAAAATAATGGTCGCCTGACAACTCTTATGGAATGCGGTAAATTGTTTCTTGATTTGAATCAACCCCATCCTACCTTGGAAGATGATCGCTTTATGATGTGCGGAAGTCCAAGCATGCTCAAGGATTTCGTCGCTATTCTAGAATCAAAAGGATTTATTGAAGCTCGAAATATTAATCCAGGGCACTTTGTCATTGAGAGAGCATTTGTTGAATCCTAATTTCACAAAATAAATCTAAGTTCTATCGTAAAAATCATCCTACGGTTAAATCACAAACTCTTAGAGCGTATTTAATTGCGAAAGCCTGCCTCTATAAAAAATCTCAAATATATTAAACCCCACAAAGATTTAAGAGGCTTATAATTTCTATCGTATTTATTCTATTTAGGAGTATCCAATGCATAGCAAACTTAATTCTGTTCGTGTTCTTATGAAAGAAAACCATGTTGATTTAATTGCTCTTGGTCCTGGAACTCACATGAAATGGTTGCTAGGATTCAATCCTACTCCAGATGAAAGGCCTTGCATGTTACTGATAGGATTGGAAAATGAGGCCTTCCTTATGCCATCGGTTAATGTAGAGGATGCAATGAAGCGTTCTGATATCAAAATGTTTAGCTGGAAAGATGAAAATGGCCCTGATATAGCTCTAGTTGAAGCACTTTCTTATACTGGCTCATCAAATGCAAAACACGTTGCAATAGATGAAGCAATGCGCTCTCATTTTGCTTTAATACTTATAGATGCATTGCCAAAACCGACCTATGAGTTTACTAACTCTACAATTGGTGCGCTCAGAATGCGTAAAGATGATAACGAATACTCTAGTCTTAAAGAAAATGCGTTAATTGATGATAGAGCAATGCAGGCTGGTTTTGCTGCAATAAAAGAAGGGGTTACTGAACTTGAGGTAGGTGAGGCAATAAATAAACACTTTATCTCCGAGGGAGCAAAGCCTCAATTTTGTATAGTTGGCTCTGGGCCAAATGGTGCTTTTCCACACCACCATACAGGGGATCGAAAAATTCAAAATGGTGATGTAGTATTAATTGATATTGGTGGAAGAAAAGGCACTTTTCCAAGTGATATGACTCGTATGTCAGTTCTTGGTGAGCCGCCTGAAGAGTATCATGAGGTTCACGCTATTGTAGAGCGTGCTGTTCAAGCCGCTATGAAGGCTGCAAGACCTGGAGTGATGGCTAAAGAGGTTGATGCCGCTGCAAGGGGTGTTATTACCGAAGCGGGTTATGGCGACTATTTTGTTCATCGAACTGGCCATGGACTTGGTATTGATATTCATGAGCCTCCATATATTACTGCAACTTCAGAGGTTATATTAGATGAAGGAATGGTATTTTCAATTGAACCAGGAATCTATCTTCAAGGTAGATTTGGAGTTAGGCTAGAGGAGATAGTCATCTTGAGGTCTGATGGTCCTGAAATACTTTCAGAGTTGTCTCGTAAGACAAATTTCATTAGCTAAAAAATATTTTTTGCTATTTAACTTTAAGAGTCATTTAAGACTAAAAAGTTCATTTAGTTTAAAATTGCATGCAATATGAATGAGAATTATTTAATCCTTCTTGGATTGGGAAGCGAAGCAAAATCTGAGGGAAAGTCTTTGGCTGAGCAGATAGATGCAGTTTTGCCCCAAACTCAATGTACTCAGTGTGATTTTGATGGTTGTAAGCCTTATTCCGAAGCAATTGTTAGTGGAGAAGCAGAAATTAACCAATGTCCACCTGGAGGTCAGGATGGTGTTGATGCTCTTGCAGAACTTTTAGGTCGGCCAACTCTTCCATTAAACGAATCTCATGGTGAAACAAAGCCGAGGAGAGTAGCTGTAGTTGATGAGGAGGTCTGTATTGGCTGCACACTTTGCATAAAGGCATGTCCAGTTGATGCCTTTGTTGGATCATCAAAAGTAATGACTCAAGTAATTGCTAAAGAGTGCACAGGTTGTGACTTATGTCTCCCCGTTTGTCCTGTTGATTGTATTGATATGATTGAGTCTGATCCATTTGCAATTATGCTTCAAAATGATTCAGCGCAATTTGATGATACGCATAATCAAAGGCAGGCCTTAGAGAAAGCAATTCGAGATAATTCGAGAGAAAGATATCAGTTTCATCAAGAGCGGATAGAGAGAGATAAACGTGAGAGAGATGAATTGTTAAAATCTAGAACCATTGCCTTAAAAGAAAAAATGGCCAAAGATAAGGCTCAAAAAGAAAAAATTGAAGCAGCAATGCTTCGCGTAAAAAACTCTAAGAGAAATAATGAAATTAAGTGACTTTGATTTTGACTTGCCTCACTCACTGATTGCTCAATATCCCAGTCCTAATAGAACTGACTCACGTCTTTTAGTAAGAAATGATGAGTTAATTGATAGTTATTTTTCTCAACTAGGTTCGTTTTTAAAACCAAACGACTTGCTCATTCTCAACGATACAAGAGTTATTCCTGCCAGACTATTTGGAAACAAAGAGTCCGGGGGTAAAGTTGAGGTTTTGGTGGAGCGATTAGTTGATGAATTTTCAGCCTTGGTAATGATTAAATCGAGCAGAGCACCAAAAGTAGGAAGCTTTATTGTTTTGGAAAATAATACTCGGTTTGAAGTTGTTGATAAAAATGAAGGTATGTATAAAGTTAATTTTGAGGGCAAAAAAATTCTCAAAACACTTGATGAAATTGGACATATTCCTTTGCCACCTTACATTGAACGAAGTGATTCAGATGAGGACTCTAAAAGATACCAAACGGTTTATGCAAAAAATGATGGTGCTGTAGCCGCCCCGACTGCAGGACTTCACTTTGATGATTTGTTATTATCTAATCTAAAAAATCAAGGCATAGATCATGCTTTCGTCACCTTGCATGTCGGAGCTGGGACTTTCCAGCCTGTAAAGGTTGATGACATAGAGACTCATAAAATGCATAGTGAGCATTATGAGATCAGTCAAAAGACTGTCGACAAAATTATTCTTGCAAAAAAGAATGGAGGTCGAGTTATTGCTGTTGGAACGACCGCAGTCAGAACACTTGAGTCCGCATCTATAAATGGAGAGCTAAAAAGTCAGAAGGGAGACACAGATATTTTTATATATCCAGGCTTTAAGTTTCAAATTGTTGACGCTATGATTACGAACTTCCATTTACCAAAGTCTTCACTATTGATGTTAGTCTCCGCTTTTATTGGATTTGAACAAATGCATCAAACTTATCAGCATGCCATTAATCAAGAGTATCGTTTCTTCAGTTATGGCGACGCTATGTTACTAGAGAGGCTAGACTTCTGATTCCATAGAGAGATGTTTTGAGAGTCTAAAAATAAAGAAGGCCATAATAGGCAAAATCATGAAGCTTGTCTTTATTGACGTAATTTCTGCAAGTAGCCCCAGAAACAATGGGCCAAGCAACATTCCGCCATAGCCAAGTGTTGCTATGCTTGCTATTGCTGTTCCTTGCGATATGTTTTTATCATTACCCGCACGAGAAAATGCCAAAGGAATAATGACTGCTATACCCAACCCTATTAATCCAAAACCCAACAGCAGCAAAAAGAAAGAGTCAAATAATAATAGAATAGATGAGCCAGTTAGCGCCACTAGTCCAGAGTAACGAGCAGTATCAGAAGGTCCAATCTTGTGCGATATTTTGTCACCCATTAACCTCATTGTAAACATACATACTGAAAAAACTGTAAATCCCAATGCTGCATTTCCATCATTCAATGACGTAACACTTTTTAGAAAAATAGCACTCCAGTCGGCGACAGCACCCTCACTGAGTGATGCAAAAAAAGTAATTATAGCAACAGGCATTAAAGATCCTTTTGGAATTGAAATAAAAGGAGATTTAGTCACTTTTTTATTTGTTTGAGATTCAAAAGGAACAAAAGCAACAATTAAAGCTAGAAAAAAAATAACGATTGAGATGAGGCTAAAATGATCTTTATATCCTACATCATTAAAAGCCAATATTGAGCCGAGCCCGGCACCAATTCCAGCACCAAGACTCCACATTGCATGAAAAGAAGACATAACTGGTCGCTTGTATTGTCTCTCAACCTCTGCTGCCCATGCATTCATTGCGACATCATCTCCACCATGTATTGCTCCAAAAAACATAACCGCAAAAACCAGCATCCAAATTGAGTTTGCAAATGCGATAAATATTAATGTTAGTGGTATCAGAAGAATAGTAGCCCTTTTAGTAATGAAGGCTGCACCATAACGATCTGCAGCCCTTCCAAAAACGGAAAATGCAATGACAGCAGAAAGCCCTGCCAAGAAAATTAACAAGCCCAAAGAGCCTGGTGACAAGTTATGAAAATCTACAATGGCTGGAATCCTAGAGGCCCAAGTACCGAATACCATACCATTGATAGCGAAAATTAATGAAACCGCAAACCTGCTGTTTATAAAGATATTCATTCAACTTAAAAGAATATATTGAATAGCTATTATAAGGCCTCAAGTAATGTTTCACCCATTAATGCTGGGGTTGGGGAGACGCTTACACCAGCGTTGTTAAGTGCTTGAATTTTACTATTGGCATCTCCTGAGCCTCCACTAATCACAGCACCAGCATGCCCCATTCTTTTTCCTTTTGGAGCAGTCAGCCCAGCAATATATGAGATTACAGGCTTGGAAACATTTGATTTGATAAACTCTGCAGCCTCCTCTTCGGCACTACCTCCAATCTCACCAACCATGACAATTGAATGTGTATCAATATCAGCCTCAAATAACTCAAGACAATCAATAAAATTCATTCCTTGAACTGGATCACCACCTATACCTATACAGGTGCTTTGACCGAGTCCTGCAAGTGAAGTCTGGTGGACTGCCTCATAGGTTAATGTTCCAGACCTAGAAACAATTCCAACGGTTCCCTTTTTATGGATATTTCCGGGCATAATACCAAGCTTGCATTCATCTGGAGTGATTACTCCAGGGCAGTTAGGGCCTATGAGTCTTGAATTGCTGTCGGCAATGATTGCTTTAACCTTAATCATGTCTTGAACTGGAATCCCTTCTGTAATACATGCAATGACAGGCATTTCTGCCTCAATTGCCTCAACGATAGAGGCATAAGCAAATCTTGGAGGAACGTAAATCATTGAAGCATTGGCACCTGTTTCACTCATAGCCTCTTGAACAGAATTAAATACTGGTCTTTCTAAGTGAGTTTGTCCCCCTTTCCCTGGAGTCACACCTCCAACAAAATTAGTTCCATAGGCAATCGATTGTTCTGAGTGGAAAGTACCTTGTTTTCCTGTAAATCCTTGACAGATTACTTTTGTTTTTTTATTAATTAATACGCTCATTTAGCCATCTCCACAACTTGTTTAGCAGCCTTCGTTAAGTCAGCCTCTGTAATTATGTCAAAGTTACTTGCATTAAGTATTTCTAGACCTTTTTTGGCATTAGTTCCTTCCAGGCGAACAACGATTGGAAGTGTTAAACCAACTTTCTCAATTGCCTGCAGAATGCCATTGGCAATAAGATCACAACGAACAATACCTCCAAAAATATTGACCAAAATCGCTTTTACATTCTCGCCACTCTGGATAATTTCGAATGCTTTTGCGACCCTTTCAGCAGTGGTCCCTCCGCCAACATCTAGAAAGTTTGCGGGCGAGCCACCATGGTATTCTATTAAATCCATAGTTGCCATTGCTAATCCAGCGCCATTAACCATACAGCCAACCGTTCCATCTAAAGAGATATAATTTAATTGATATTCACTAGCACTTCTCTCTTTTTCATCTTCTTGTGAAATATCCCTCAGTGCAATGATTGACTCATTCCTATAGAGCGCATTATCATCAAAATCAATTTTTCCATCAAGAGCCATTATTTGTTTTTCAGCTGTAATGATTAAAGGGTTGATTTCAATGAGGTTGGCATCATTTTCTGTAAAAATATTATATAAACCCATGAGTGTTTGAGAAAATTGCTCATGAAGTGAATTATCTAAACCAAGTCTATTAGAAATTTCATTACAATCTTCAAGTGTAATTTTTCCAAGTGGGTTAATTTTTTTCTTAATAATTTTTTCTGGAGTTTCAGAGGCAACTGCTTCGATATCCATTCCTCCTTCAGTGGAAGCTAAGACTGTAATTCTCTCTGAGCCTCTATCAACCAACAAACCTAAATACAATTCTTTAACAATATCTTGACCTGCCTCAATAATGACCTCGTTGACAGGTTGACCATTTGAGTCAGTTTGAGGAGTGATTAAATTTGAACCCAGTAATTTCTTGCTAGCATTTACAGCATCCTGGATATCTTTACATACAATGACTCCACCACCTTTTCCTCTTCCGCCAGCATGAACTTGAGCTTTTACAACCCAGACAGACCCACCTAATTTTTCACAAGCCTTTGCAGTGTCATCTGCATTTGAAATTACAATAAAGTTTGGTACATTGATATTATTTTTCTTGAATAAGTCTTTTGCCTGGTATTCATGTATGTGCATATAATTAAAAAATCTTGGGTTAAAATATAAGGTCGTATATTTTATCATTCTTAGTTTGAGGTCTTAATTTTATTAGGCTGTTTCTTTAAATTATGAAATATGACTAATCTATCTTATTAAAATATCATTTCAAGATTGAATCCACTTAAAAATTTTAGGATTGATAATTATGAATTACAGCACCAGTCAGTTTAAAAATGGTTTGAAATTAATGCTTGATGGCAATCCATGTTCAATTGTCAATAATGAAATTGTAAAACCTGGAAAAGGACAGGCCTTTAATAGAGTTAAGTTCAAGGATTTAATCACTGGAAAAACTCTAGAAAAAACATTTAAGTCTGGTGAGTCGCTTGAAGCTGCAGATGTTATGGAGCTTGAGATGCAATATCTTTATACAGACGGAGAAAAATGGTACTTTATGGATCCTAACTCTTTTGATCAATTTGATCTTAGTAAAGAGTCTATGGGGAGTGCGCTCAACTATTTAGTAGAGCAAGATACATGCATCGTGACGCTTTGGAATAATAATCCAATTTCAGTATCACCACCTAATCATGTAACTCTAGAGGTAATTGATACTGATCCTGGCCTGAAGGGAGATACAGCAGGAACAGGTGGAAAGCCTGCTACTCTAAATACTGGAGTTGTTGTTCAGGTGCCTTTATTTGTTGCTATTGGTGATAGAATTAAAGTTGACACAAGGACAAATGAATATACTGGGCGTGCTTAGTCCATGAACTCATGTCCCATTTCAAAGAAAATCTTCTACGTTATCAAAATTTAACTCGAAATATTAGAGATTTTTTTTATGCTCGAAACGTTATTGAAGTTGTCACTCCCTCGCTTTTATCTACTCCAACAACTGATGTCTATATTGATAGTATTGAAGTATCAGTAAATCAGGCTCTATCAAAATCTTCAAAGTTTTATTTGCATACCTCGCCTGAACTCGAAATGAAGCGTATGCTTTCTAGAGGCAGTGGCGATATTTTTCAAATTTGTCAGGTATTTCGGGACAATGAGCATGGAAGAATCAACTCTAATGAATTTACAATGCTGGAGTTCTATCGAGTTGGATTTGGTATGCATCAATTAATAGATGAGATTAAAGACTTATTGGTTATTCTTGGGAAGGATGATCCGATAAAACAGATGTCATACTCCGAGGCTTTCTTTGAATTTGCCAATATTGACATATTAAATTCTAGTATTGAAGATTTAAAGAAAATTTTAAATGCTCATAGTCTAAATTCTGATTATGAGTGGATAGAGGATATGCAAACGGTTCTTTTTGTGCACCTAGTAGAGCCAAAACTTAAAGAGTATCCAGTATTTTTTATCTATGATTTTCCTAAACAACAGGCCGCTTTGGCACAGATTGATGGGCTAATTGCACACCGTTTTGAAATGTATATAAATGGTATAGAGATTGCAAATGGCTACCAAGAGATTCAAACCTCAAAAGAATATCGTGATAGGTTTGAAACAGAGCTTGGCAAAAGAAAGTTCTTGTCAAAATCGATAGGCTGCGTAGATGAAGATTTTTTGAATGACCTTAAAGATGGACTTCCAGCATGTTCAGGAGTTGCAATCGGGATTGACAGATTATTTAACTCTTTGAGTTTATAATTGAAGTTAACCTTAGCTTAAATTTGATTTCTTAATTAACTTTGGATAATTCGAGTATACCTTTTTGGGAACGTAAATCGTTAAACGAAATGAGTGAGCAAGAGTGGGAGTCACTCTGTGATGGTTGTGGACGATGCTGTCTTCATAAGTTTGAGGACGATAGCTCCGGTAAAGTCTACTTTACTGATGTAGCATGTCAATACCTAGATGAAGAAACTTGTTCCTGTCCTCATTATCAAGATAGGCAAAATTATGTCCCAGACTGTTTGAGTATAAATCCAAATTGGGAAGAAAAGTTTAATTGGCTTCCTTCAACCTGTGCATATCGGTTACTATATGAGGGGCAGAGTTTGTATGATTGGCATCCGCTTGTTAGCGGGAATAAACAAAGTGTCCATCTTGCAGGTATTTCAGTTAGAGGAAGGACTTACAGAGATAATGAAATCAACGAGAACCAATTATTTGAGCACATTATTCATTGGGTTAAGTAAATGAATAGAGTATTAGTAATAATATCTAGCTTACTTATTTCAATCAATGTTTTAGCATCAGATTGGCCTCATGAGAATATCTCAAATGCCGAGTTTGCTATGGAAATCAAAGATAGAACGCCACTTAATATTATTGAAGAGCTCGACAATTCTTTCGGTAAAATCTATTTTTTTACTAACATCCGCAACCTTCAAGGTCAAAGCATAAGGCATCGCTGGATTTATAAAAATAAGGTAATGGCTGAAGTTGAATTTGATATCAACGGACCAAGATGGAGAGTTTGGTCTTCAAAAAATCTTTGGCCAACCTGGCTAGGTGAATGGTCAGTGGAAGTGCTTAACGCAAATAGCGAAGTGCTTTATAAAAAAGAATTTAACTATATAGAAAAATAATGAAGAAAGTTGTATTGGCGTATTCGGGTGGTTTAGATACCAGCATTATTGCAAAGTGGCTTCAAGATACTTACAGCTGTGAGGTAGTTACTTTTACTGCAGATATTGGTCAGGGCGAAGAAGTGGAGCCAGCTCGACTAAAAGCAGAAGCAATGGGCATCAAGGAAATATATATTGAGGATTTGCGAGAAGAGTTTGCTCGAGATTTTGTTTTCCCAATGTTTAGAGCAAATGCAATTTATGAGGGTGAGTATTTACTCGGGACTTCTATAGCGAGACCTCTAATTTCTAAAAGATTAGTAGAAATCGCTAAAGAGGTTGGTGCAGACGCAATCTCTCATGGCGCTACTGGTAAAGGAAATGATCAAGTTAGGTTTGAACTAAATGCTTATGCCATTAATTCAGATATTCAGATTATTGCTCCATGGCGAGAATGGGACTTATCCTCGCGTGAGAGTTTAATGAATTATGCTGAGCAAAATAATATTGAAGTTGACTATAAAAAGCAGTCAAAAAAATCTCCATACTCGATGGATGCAAATCTACTTCATATTTCTTATGAAGGTGATATCTTAGAAGATCCATGGCAGGAAGCAGAAGATGATATGTGGCGCTGGACAGTTTCTCCTGAGAACGCTCCAGACAAGCCAGAATACGTTGAATTATCTTATGAAAAAGGAGATATAGTTGCAATTAATGGAAAAATGATGTCTCCAGCTAAGGTTATGGAAAAATTGAATGAACTCGCTGGAGCTCATGGTATAGGAAGGCTCGATATTGTTGAAAATCGTTTTGTTGGGATGAAGTCCAGAGGGTGTTATGAAACTCCCGCAGGAACTATCATGCTAAAAGCTCATCGTGCAATAGAATCTTTAACTTTGGATCGTGAGGCTGCCCACCTTAAAGATGAATTAATGCCTAAGTATGCAAAACTAATTTATAACGGGTTTTGGTTTGCTCCTGAGCGTGAAATGATGCAAGCAGCTATCGACGCCTCTCAGGAAAATGTGAGCGGGGAAGTCAGAATCAAGTTATACAAAGGAAGCGCATCAGTTGTTGGTAGAAAATCAAAGAACAGCTTATTCAGTGAAAAAATAGCTACATTTGAGGATGATGAGGGAGCCTATAACCAAAAAGATGCAGAGGGCTTTATAAAATTGAATGCTCTGCGACTCAGGCTTAAATCTCTACAATAACCGTGATAGAAGTAGGTATCCTCTCCGACACACATGGGGTGATTCATCCTGAAGTTATCAAACTCATGAACTCTTGTGATTTTGTTATTCATGCCGGCGATATTGTGGATGAGGCTTCTTTAGAATTTCTCAAGCCAAAACAAAAAATGATTGCTGTGAGAGGAAATAATGATATCCATATCGCCTCTCTTGGAGAAGTTGAGACGTTAGATCTTCCTGGAGGAAATATTGCTATTGAACATGGCCATATGCATGGACACATCCAACCCAGTCATGACTCTTTAAGGGAAGCCTACCCAAATGCCAAGGTAATTGTTTATGGTCATACCCACAAGCAAGTGATTGATAAAGACCAACCAACGTGGGTTGTTAATCCAGGTTCAGCTGGGAAAATTCGAAACTATGGGGCAGCAAAATGTTTAAAGCTCACTATCAAAAATGAACAAGAGTGGGTTATTGAGCCTCAGGTTTTTGATGATATTTTTTAAATAGTTTTGACTCAGTTTTGTTAGTTTTTTAACTGAAAATCCTATTAATCGATAGAACCGCCCTCAATAATTTCATCTGCAGTAGCATCACGTATAGATAAAACTTCAACATAAAAAATAATATCCTTGCCTGCTAGAGGATGATTCCCATCAATAGTGAGCTTTCCATCTTCAATATTAGAAACAATAAAGTCTTTTGTTCCACCTTTATCGTTCTGCATTGTCACAGTAGCACCAATATATCTGTACTCAAGTGGAACATTATTAAGGTCATCAGTAAAAATTAATTCATCAATTTTTGGGCCAAAAGCATCCTCGGCCTTTAAAAGAATTTCAACCTCATCACCAACTGATTTGCCTTCGAGTTCTTTGGTTACTTGATTGAATAATAAAGTATTATCTCCTTGCACATATCCCAAAGGGTCTTCGACTTGTTCGATAACTTCACCATTGGATTTATCTACAATCCTGTAGGTTAATTCAACAAACTTATTTGTAGAAATTGTATCTGCCATAAAAATATCTTAGAAAATTGTCGCACCAAAAATTTTGACTTCATCTTCCTCAATACCTAAAACTAGTCTTCCCAAAAATTCTCCTGGTACCTCGGTACTAGTTTGTTTGTATAGAATAGTAATATAGTCTCCTCTTCTAAGGCATCCCAAATACTCTCGATCAATGGAGAGACTAGAGAGCACTTTATTCTTTGTCCATTGCTTTCCAATTTCAATTTCATTAGCGCCCATCAACATCTCTTTAGAGAAGTGTTTAATAAACCCTAGATAATCCCTTTTATTTGAAGATTCAACCAGATCATCCCACATTGGGTTAGCAATTTCGAGAATTTCTTCATCAGTCTTGTCGAGTAGATTCATTTAATTAACCTTTAAATTAAGTTCGCAAAGATATTATTATATAAAACAACTGAGACCTCTAAAGAGGCCTCAATTTAAAATAGTTAAGAAATTTAATTAATCAACTATATGGTATAGCGGCGCTTTTTCCATCGTCCATTCACCAGAATTTGGATCTCGCCTTGATACCGTTAGGCAATGCCAATTGTCATCATCCAACTTCATGTGATCACCTCTATAATAGTATCCTGGCCAGCGTGTTTCTTCACGGAATAAGGTATGCTGAGCAACACACTCTGACGTTAGAGTTCTATGCTTAAGCTCCCAGGCTCGCATTAACTGATGCAAGTCTTCAGCACCAAGATGCTCAAGATCTTCTTGAAGAATTCCTAGTAATTCAATACCTTTTTTGAGAAGGTTGCCATTTGTCATGTAGTTGACACTGATACCACCAACATACTCATCCATGATTTTTTCAAGTCTTTGAAGTCCTTGAATTGGCAATAGATAGCTTGGTGAAACAGTTCCAGCTGTAATTTCATTTCTTCCAACAGTGTAGTTTTCTAGAGGTTTGAAAATGATTTCTTTAAGGTCATCACACTGTTTGTTACTGACCTGTATTTTTTCATCGCCAAGGTCTAGGATGTACTTAACTGCTGCTTTTGCAGCAATCCTGCCTTCAGTAAACGAGCCTGATGAGAATTTATGTGCAGTGCCTCCAACAGTGTCTCCAGCTCCAAAGAGACCCTCGACAGTAAGCATTCTGTTGTAACCCCAAAAGTACTCTGGTGGTGAGATATCTTCTGGCCCACTCACCCAAGCTCCTGAACAGGTAGCGTGAGAACCCATTACATATGGCTCTGAAGTAGTTAATTCAGGATTGGTATATTTTGGATCAATATTTTGAGATGCCCAGACAACAGCTTGGCCCACTGTCATTCCTAAAAAGTTCTCCCATCCAATGACCTCAAGATGTGGATCTTGGAATGCTTCCATGGTTACCATGTGGATTGGGCCTCTTCCAGCTTTAACCTCTTCTATAAATGCATGATTTCTTAAGCATGTAGGAGTCGGTGTATGGTCAATATATTCTCCAACCATTGCCTTAGTATGCTCATACCACTTGGATTCGTACTCCTCACCATAGGTATTTTGTGTATAAGTTTTGAGATGAAGAAAGTAAGCTCCAACGGGACCATATCCATCCTTGAAACGAGTCAAAACAATACGGTTTTCCATCTGCGTCATTTTTGCACCAACCTGTATTGGTAATGCATATGCTGAGCCGCTACTCCATGGAGCGTACCAAGTCCTTCCCATTCCTTCGCCAACTGATCGAGGCTTAAATATATGAGAAGCGCCACCAGCACCAACAATGACTGCTTTGGCGCGGAATACATGATAATCACCAGTACGACAGTTAAATCCTACTGCTCCACCTACACGGTTTTCTTTGGACTCATCCATCAAAAGATGGGTAACCATGATTCTGTTGTAAATTTTATCAACTGAATTTCTAGCTGCTTCAGCAACGATTGGTTTGTAGCTCTCACCATGGATCATGATTTGCCATTTACCTTCACGCTGATAACGCCCAGTCTCTTCATTTCTCATAATGGGAAGTCCCCACTCTTCAAATTTATGAACAGCTGAGTCAACATGACGAGCCATATCAAAAGCAAGGTCTTCACGAACCAGGCCCATCAGGTCATTCCTAGCATATCTGACATGATCTTCAGGTTGGTTCTCATCCCACTGCATACCCATGTAGCAGTTGATGGCATATAGGCCTTGAGCAACAGCACCACTTCGATCAATATTTGCTTTTTCAGCACAAATGATTCTCATGTCACGACCCCAGTACCTAGCCTCATAGGCTGCACCAGTTCCGGCCATACCTCCGCCCACGACTAGAATGTCACAATCTTCCCAAACAGTTTTTCTTTTAGCCATTAGTAGTAAACTCCTTCTTTAAGCTTATCCTTGCTGATTACAGGCAGACCCGTCTCGACATTAAGTGCGTCTGGTTCAAAACATAATAATTGAGAGTCAAGTGCTTCTTGATCTGGAACTTCCAATTCACCTAGTTTAGGAATTTTTTCACCCCATGGTTGGGTTGTAATAGGAGAAAGGAAATTTTTCTCCCTGCCATCTCTAAATTTAATTTTCCAAGAGATTGTTCCTTTTTCTTCTTCACGAAGAACCCTTACGCTGTGGCCTAGAGGAGCAAAATCAGTATAACCTCTTGCATCTATAGCATTTTGTGGACAAGCTTTCACGCATGAGTAGCATTCCCAGCACATATTTGGTTCGATGTTAACTGCACGACGAATAGTTTTATCAATATGCATAATATCTGATGGACAGATATCTACACAGTGACCGCATCCATCGCATCGAGTCATGTATACAAATGTTGGCATAATATTTTCTCCGAAATTAATTAATAGTGACGTGGTGCTTCACGTTTGATTCCTAAACCAAATTTCTCTGGTAAGTCAGCTGGCTCTGGAAGATTCTCTCTTGACCCATCTGCTTTGGTAACTCTTTTTTGATAAGCAGCAGCAGGCTTGTAAAACATGTGAGCAAATTTAGACCAAAGTACACCTCCAAAAAGAACAGTACTTGAGATGATAAATAGCCCAAAAAATAAAGTTTGCCAAACAGCAATCTGGTTTGACTGAAGATAAGACCAAATTAGAGCAAAGGTTGCCATTGCTATTAGAGAGAGGACAAATAAATCTGCTCTCATAACCCTATACCATTTATTACCTTCAGCAGCTACATCAACTCTAATAAAAAACCAGAACCAATATCCACCAAGACAAAGCATTGCAGCGCCTAAATGCCACATTAATGGCCATAGGGAAGGTGTAATAGAACTTGGAGTAGAGTATGAAAAAATCATTACAACAGTAGCAATAACAAAAAGAACAAAGCCATACATGGTTAGAAGATGAGCTAGTCTTCTTCTAGTACTACAAAATTCAGAAGAGGTGAGTACTTCATTGGTTGCTGTTTTAAAAGCCAAAGATGCTTTCTCACCAGAACTAACATTTCTTGTTGCAGATTTCTTAGCTTTTACTGAGTTGTTAAAAAAGTACTTTGCACTTTTTTTGTGAATGACGTCAAAGATGGTTGCTCCAATGACGAGAAAAAACATAGCTACTACGTATGTTTGCATCACTAATGATGGGATGAAAGTTCCTATTTCAGAAAATGGGTTTATTGAGATCATTTTTTTTCCTTTATTAAATTGTCTTACAAATATTTTTTCAAATTAAATGCACTACATTTCCGAGCGTGCAATTGTAGAAGAAACAAGCTCTAGAAGTGTGAATTTTATAGAACCAGAAAACTCAAAACTAATGGACCAGATTTTTTCTAAATTATTCATATTAATCTATTTCGCCGAATGCCCTTTAAGTTCAACCTTTACTTTATCTCTCTCCTTTATTCCTGCGTAATAATTTTGAAGAATTTTTAATACCTCTGGTCTTGAAAAGTTTTCTGGAACTTCTTCATTTTCACTCAGCAGGTGCCTTAGTTTTGATCCTGAAAGCAGTAATCTATCTTCAGGAGTATGAGGGCATGTTTTCATGCTCGCCATACCTCCACACTTGTTGCACCAAAATGTCCAGTCAATTTTGAGGGGTTTTGTTATCAAATCACTATCAACATCATCAAAGATATTATGTGCATCAAAAGGGCCATAATAATCGCCAACACCAGCGTGATCCCTTCCAACAATCAAATGAGAGCAGCCATAATTTTGCCTAAACAATGCATGTAATAATGCTTCTCTAGGGCCAGCATATCTCATATCTAAAGGATAGCCAGATTGAATAACAGTGTTATCAACAAAATAATTTTCAATTAATGTAGAAATAGCCTCTGAACGGACTTCGGCTGGAATATCTCCAGGTTTAAGCTCTCCCAAGGTTGAATGAATCATGACGCCATCACAAATTTCTATGGCAATTTTTGCTAGATATTCATGGGACCTGTGCATTGGATTTCTGGTTTGAAAAGCAGCTATCGTTGACCAGTTTTTTGATTCAAAATATGAGCGGGTTTCCGAAGGTGTCATATAAAGTTCACCGTATTGATCAGGAAATCCACCATCAGAAATGACTTTTACCTTGCCAGCAAGGTTGTATTTTCCCTGAGACATTACAATTGCGACACCTGGGTGATCTGTATCTGTGGTTTTAAATACCTCTTTGCATTCAAGTTCTTTGTCAATTGTGTATTTTTCAGAAACGAGCATTGTGGCAATTGTTTCGTTTGTTTTTTCATACACGATAGCAATCTCTTGACCTTCATTAATGTCTTCATCATCAGTCGAGAGAGTTATAGGAATTGGCCAAAAAGTACCATTATCTAAAGTCATATTTTTGCAAACATTCAGCCAGTCAGACTTATTCATAAAGCCTTCGAGAGGTGTAAATCCACCAATACCAAACATGATGAGGTCACCAAATTCTCTTGAAGTGCAAAAAACTTTTGTAAGTGTTTCAGACCTCTCTTTCTCCTGCAATGCGTCATTTGCACTTAGGGCAAGCGGCTTTAGTACATTGCTACCATGAGGAGGAACAAGCTTAGACATAAGTTAATAGTAAATTAAGTATTAATATTTCCAGAATTATCTAACTCATATACATGAGTTAGTGATATGTTATCATAGGTTTAATTATTAAAATAAAACAATTAAAACTTGAATCACATCTGTGCTCATTTTTCTAGCAAAAAAGTATACATGAATTAATATATATCTTTAGTTTTTTTTGTTTGAAATTTCTTATAATAGTTCTTTTTGGCTTTTTTAAATTATTATTTATTGAAATGATTCAATCAGCAATAAAAGTTTCGTTGCCAATTATGTTTGGCTTTGTTCCTTTAGGAATAGCGTTTGGTCTGTTGTTTCAAGATCTTGGATATCCATGGTACTTTGCATCTCTTATGGGAATTATTGTTTATGCAGGGGCGGCCCAGTTTATGGCAATTGGGTTTTTATCCGTAGGTTTGGGGATAGTTGAAATTGCGATGTCAACTTTTTTTTTAAATTCAAGGCATATGTTTTATGGGCTTTCATTCTTGGAAAGTTTTGGCAATTGGAATCTAAGAAAACTATATTTAATATTTGGAATGACAGATGAAACATATGCTCTTTTAACAACGATCAAAGTTCCTAAGAGTTTTCAAAAAGAACGATACTATCTTTACATAACACTATTCTCTCAAATATATTGGGTATTCGGATGTACGATTGGTGCACTGCTCGCAGATATTCTAACTTTTAATACAAATGGTATGGAGTTTGCTGCAACCGCTTTGTTTGTAGTCCTCTTGATTGAGCAATGGATAATGGTTAGGAAATTGCTGCCATTTATTGTTGGTTTTATTTCATCCATAATTGCACTTGTGTTTTTTTTAGATCACATGTTGCTAGTTGCCATTATGGTCTCGATTATTTCAATAGTATTGTTGCGTCTAATAAAGGTTAATCATTATGAATGAATTACAATATTTAATAGGCGTCATAATCGCAATGGCATTAGCAACTTACTTTACAAGACTCATCCCTTTCGTCCTTTTTGGAACAGGTAAAGAGAGTTCTTTACTCAACTATGTTGCGAAGAGCACACCACCTATGGTTATGATGATTCTTGTAGTTTATATGTTGAAAGATGTAAATTATCATTCCTTTGAATCTGTTTATACTTTTCTTTCAATTGCTATAACAATAGGTCTTCATGTATATAAAAGAAATGCTCTATTAAGTATTGTAACTGGCACTGCAATTTATATGTTTTTTGTTCAGATGTAGTGTTTTTTTAAATGAATTAATATTTTTTTGCTAGGTTAATTTAGATTGTATTTACTATATAATCTACATCCCACTGTAAACACCCACTTTAAAGACTTTTACCTTTATGAATCAATTAGCAAAAATTTTTCCTTTTATAGTCTGGTTTAGGCTGACTACCCTGGAAACAATTAAGGCTGATTTTTTTGCTGGTTTAACGGGCGCAATAATTGTTCTTCCGCAGAGTGTTGCGTTTGCTACCATAGCTGGAATGCCCGCAGAGTATGGACTATATACTGCAATGGTTGTTCCTATCATTGCGGCACTTTTTGGTTCTTCCTTTCATCTTGTTTCTGGTCCAACAACAGCAATTTCAATTGTCGTATTTGCAGCGGTTAGTAAATATGCGGTCCCAGGAAGTGAAGAGTTTGTTTCATTGGCATTAACCCTAACTTTTTTAGCTGGAGTCTATCAGCTAGTTTTTGGCCTTGCGAAATTTGGATTATTAATTAATTTTGTATCGCACAACGTTGTGATTGGCTTTACTGCAGGAGCGGCTCTTTTAATTGCAAGTAGCCAAATTCCCTATATTGTAGGAATTGACATTCCAAGAGGTGAAGACTTTATTCATACCTGGTTTGATTTATATTGGGGTGTTGCTGAGTTCAATATTTATCTATTGATGGTTGGTTTGGGCACATTATTTAGTGCAATAATAGTCAAAGTTCTGAGGCCAAAATATCCTAATCTATTAATAGGGATGCTTGTTGGAGGTGTTCTAGCCTTTTATTTAGGTAACTTTACTGATGACATTAAAACTGTTGGAGCAATGCCAGCTTATTTTCCGCCTTTATCGACACCTGACTTTTCTCTTGGGTCATTAAAATCACTTGCACCAGAAGCATTCGCTATTGCTCTATTGGGGCTTATTGAGGCTTCGTCTATTGGAAGATCTATCGCGACAAAATCTAATCAAAGAATTGACGCAAACCAGGAGTTTATTGGTCAAGGTGCTTCTAATATTGTTGGAAGCTTCCTTTCAAGTTACGCATCTTCTGGCTCATTTACAAGATCAGGCGTGAATTTTGAGGCTGGTGCTAGGACTCCATTATCAGCAATTCTTGCTGCAGTTTTCTTGATTGCTATTGTGCTTTTGGTTGCGCCATTTATTGCTTACTTGCCTCTAGCAGCAATGGCAGGAGTTATTCTACTTGTGGCCTATAACTTAGTTGATTTTAAAAATATTAAAAAAACGTTTAAATACAGCAAGTCTGAAAGCGTCATTTTTACGGCTACTTTCCTTGCAACTTTACTATTTGAATTAGAGTTCGCTATTTACTTAGGAGTGCTATTGTCATTAATGCTCTTTATCGCCAAAACTTCTACCCCTGAAGTTCATACTCTGGCGTTTGCAACACCTCCAGGAGAAGGAGATAGACGCTTACAGAGTATCAGAAAAGCGCCATTAGTTCAGTGCCCTCAGCTCAAGATAATTCGAATTGATATGTCCATTTATTTTGGTTCAATAAATCATATTCAAAAACAAATTAGTAGGATTGTCGATAACCAAAGGATTTATCACATTTTGATTGTTGCTAGTGGTGTCAACTTTATTGATCTTGCTGGTATTGAAGCTCTCTTGATTGAAAATAAACGCCTTAAGTCGAAAAATGGAAGCCTTTATTTTGTCGCAGTTAAGACTCAAACTATGGATTTTATGGAGAGGGTCAACTTTGTTGATGAAATAGGGCGCGAGAATTTCTTTGATACTAAGTCAGAAGCTATTCATGTCTTATATGATCGACTTGATAAAGCAAAGTGCGAGAAATGCCAGGCACTTGTTTTTGATGAATGTCATTAACAATACTCTAAGAACGATTTGGGAAATAATGAATAATGGAGGCTGGGACCGGAGTCGAACCGGTCTAAAAGGCTTTGCAGGCCCCTGCATAACCGCTTTGCTACCCAGCCATTTTTAGTTTCAACTAAAAAAAAGCCTGTTTTATTACAGGCTAAAACACGCAGTTTGAATTTGGAGCGGGAAACGAGATTCGAACTCGCGACATTCACGTTGGCAACGTGATGCTCTACCAGCTGAGCTATTCCCGCACAAGGTCTGAAATTATAGTGTTTTTTTTCTAACTGTCAAATGTTTTTAAGCCCGCAATAAGATATTTTATGCCCGACCAAAGGGTCAAAATAGTGGCAATGAAAAGTAAAATTCTTCCCATCATGTTTATCTCATTGAATGAAAAAAATAATAGAGGTTGGTGAATTAGTAAAAAGAGAATTGCAACCATCTGCACAAATGTTTTTGACTTACCAATCCAAGATACTGCAACATTGGCTCTTTTCCCAACCTCACTCATCCACTCTCTCAAAGCAGAAACTAAGATTTCCCTAGAAATGATGATGATTGAAGGAATCGTTATAAACCAGGTGTGATAGTAATCGATTAAAAGAATGAGTGCGGTGCACACCATTAGTTTGTCAGCAACTGGATCAAGAAAAGCACCGAGCGCAGAAACTTGATTCAGTCTTCTGGCTAAAAACCCATCAATAAAGTCTGTTGCACTTATGATTATAAAGATTGCAATTAATGCATTATTTATCCAGCCTAGAGGCTCTCCATCAAGATAGTTTGGCTGAAGATAAAATAAACCGATAAAGATAGGTATTAAAAAAATCCTAGCCAGAGTTATAAGGTTTGGAAGAGTCATCATAGTAGGGATAATTCTATCAAAGACTCATGATGTTTAGAATAAACTTTAAAAGGTTGGCGCGCTCGGCAGGAGTCGAACCTGCAACCGCTCGGTTCGTAGCCGAGTACTCTATCCAGTTGAGCTACGAGCGCAGCTGCGTAATTATCGCCATGTTTCATCTAAAGGTCAAGAAGAGTTTGTGGTATTTACTAATTTATCAACCAATTCATTCAGCCTCATCATTCTTGACCCTTTAACTAAAATTGTAGAACTTTTAAGTTTATTTTGTAATGATTCATAGATTGAGTTGATATCCTCAAAATGAATCCCTTGATATTCTTTTGCATCTTCCCCAATTGTTAATAGATAATCAATATTTGACTGTCGAACATACTGACCAATTTCTTGATGTAATTTTTTTGAATCTTCTCCGAGTTCACCCATTGAACCAAGAACCAAGATTTTCTCTCCAGAAAAGTTTGATAGAGTGTCAATTGCTGCCTTCATTGACTGCGGATTTGCATTGTAACTATCATCAAGAATTTTAAAATCTTCTAGTTCTATAAGTTCTAGTCTCCCTTTCTCAGGCATAGTGTTTTCGAGGCCTTTCTTGATCAGTTCAGGCTTTATACCCAGCTCTATTGCGCATGAAGTTGCAGCTAGAGCGTTTTCAACTTGGTGTAATCCAATCATTGAAAGATTAATATCCAGTGATTGATTAGTAAAGTTAAGATTAAATTTAGTGTGAGATTTAAATTCTGTAATTTTAGTTGCATACACACTACTATCATCGCCGAAAAACCTTAGATTTTTTGTTCCAGACATTTCTTTCCATACTTTTATATGGGGAGAAGAGTTATTAAGAATTGCTACTCCATCTTTGGATAAAGATTCAATAATTTCACCTTTGGCTTTAACTAGATTTTCTTCACTTCCAAATTCTCCCAAATGAGCATTATTCGCATTGGTAATGATCGAAATATCTGGACGAGCGATGGAACATAAGAGTGTGATTTCATCTTTATGATTTGCGCCCATCTCAATAATGCAAAACTCGTGAGTATCTTGAAGGTCAAGAAGTGTTTGAGGTACACCAAGATGATTATTCAGATTGCCTTTTGTTGATAACGTTGGCGCTACAAGAGATAATATCGAATTTAGCATATTTTTTGTTGATGTTTTACCATTGCTTCCAGTAAGAGCTATAACAACAGGTGAATGAGATTGACGATGCCAGGAGGCAATATCTTGGTAAGCTTTCTCAGTATTCCTAACCTGGATGATAGGTAGGTTTGAATCTATTTTTTTATGAGCTATTATTGCACAAGCTCCCTTTTCTTCAGCTAGTTTAATGAAGCTATGAGCATCGAAATTTGGACCCTCGAGTGCAATAAAAATCTTTCCTTTGACCTCTGATCTGGTATCGGTACAAAAACCAGTAAACCTTTTAGCTTCTTTGCTCGCTAATTTCCCATTAACGACTTTGGCAATTGTTTGAATATCAGATGAGAGCATCTAGGGCCACCTCGATATCACTAAATGGAATGGACTTTGAGCCAATGACTTGATTTGTTTCATGACCCTTGCCAGCGATAAGCAATACTTCGTCCTCTCCAAGGTTTTGAATAGCTGAGGTTATTGCATCACCTCTGTCTAAAATAACTTGAATATCATTTTCAACTTTAGTGCCAGCTAGAATATCATCAATGATTACTTGAGGCTCCTCACTTCTGGGGTTGTCATTTGTCAGAATGATGCTATCAGCATTTTCGCTTGCTATTTTTCCCATGATCTGTCTTTTGCTTTTATCTCTGTCGCCACCGCAGCCAAAAATAACCCTAATTTTGAATTCAGGGTAGTGCTTCTTGAGTGTAGATAATGCATTATCGAGGGCATCTGGAGTATGGGCGTAGTCTATCCAAATATTGCTATTTTCCAGTTGCTGCATTCTCCCTGTTGGAGGGGAAAGCTTTGCTAAAAAAGGAATAATTTGATCATCACTGTAGCCGAGACATTTGACACTACTGTATGCAGCTATTGCATTAGACAAATTGAATTCACCCACTAGTGGCAATTCAAATACATAGTCATTGAGCTGACAAATAAAGCCATTTTCACTGTTTTTGAAAAACTCAAAATCGTCTATTCCAAAAGTTAGTGGATTTTTGTCAGAAGAAGAATCTAAAAAATATTGATGACTTTCGTCATCTCTATTAATAATGGCTCGTTTTGAGAAATTATGCTGAAATAAACTAGCCTTAGCCTCTCGATAATTTTCCATCGTTTGATGATAATCTAGATGGTCTTGAGTTAAATTAGTAAAGATTCCCTGTATAAATGAGAGCCCCTCTAGACGACCTTGTGTTAAGGCATGTGAGGAGGCTTCTATAATAGCTAGATTGATTCCAAGATTGCTATACTTTTCAAGAGTGCTGTAAATGGAGAAGATGTCAGGGGTTGTATTAATGCTTTTCTTTTGGATTTTGCTCATTCCAAGTGTGCCTATGACACCGTTATCTACCTCTAAAAAATCCAATAACTGAGAAATATAATGACTAACAGACGTCTTGCCATTTGTGCCAGTGATAGCAATAAGTTCTATATCTTTTGCTTTATTGTAGAAGTTGTTAGCAAGAGTTGGAAGATGTTTTCTTAAGTTATCAATTCTGATAGTTGGGACATTGCATTCAAGGTCTCTCCCATCAATTAAAGCCCCTATACATCCATTCTCAATAGCATTACCTATAAACTCAGCGCCATGATTTTTTTCGCCTTGAAGAGCAACAAATAACTCACCTTTTTCAAGGGTTTTAGAGTTTAGTGATAGTCCAGAAACATCAAATGTTTCAGATGTATTGACAATGTTCCTTAAAAGGGATTTTATTTCCATTTGCTAATAATAACTACATTAACAATATAAGTGATTTAGATTAACTTTGCTTGAATCAATGTATTCATATTAATGGCACCAACAATTTTGTTATTTGAGTCAACAACTGGAAAAGAATTAATACTATGTTCTTTCATCAATTGAATTGCCTTTAATGCAGGTTCTTGAGGCTCAATTGATTTACAATCTTTCGTCATGACATCCTCAATAGCCAACTTTTGAAAATCAATATTGGACTCAAGAGCTCTTCTTAAATCTCCATCAGTAAAGATGCCAGCTAACCTCCCATTTTCAGCGATAAGGACCATTCCAAGTGCTTTTTCGCTCATGACTAAAAGACTATCAAGGAGTAATGTGTCCTTGGATACCATTGGAATTTCGTCACCTGATTTCATAATGCTTGAAACAAGTGTAAGAAGTCTTCTTCCTAAAGATCCCGAAGGGTGAGACATAGCAAAGTCATCTGGTGTGAAGTTATTAGCAGTCATTAGAGAGATGGCGATTGCATCACCCATTACTAAAGCTACTGTTGTGCTTGATGTTGGAGCTAAATTATTTGGACAAGCTTCTTTTTCGACACTAACATCCAAATGAAAGTCGCTTGACAGTGCAATAGAGGAGTTTGAGTTGCCAGTAAGACTGATTAATGGCACATTCATTCTTTTCATGCCTGGAAGTAACGAAATAATTTCATCTGCTTCACCAGAATATGAAATCATCATAACAACATCATTTTCAGCAATCATCCCCAAGTCACCATGACCGGCTTCTCCTGGGTGTAAATAGAAAGAAGGGGTTCCTGTTGAGGCTAAGGTAGATGAGATTTTTTTAGCTATATGGCCAGATTTACCTATTCCAATGAGAACTACTTTACCAGCACATCTTTTTAATGTAAGACAGGCCTCCTCAAAATTTTTATCAATTCTATCTTTGAGCAATAAAACCGAGTCAGTTTCAGTTTGTATGACTGATTTCGCAATTTCTATTAATGATTTACCCACAGCCAAAGAAGAATTATTAGATTAATATAGATTATAAATCTTATTAAAATAATTTGGGCCTTATAATTGACCTACAAAATTATTATCTATCAATGCAATTGAAAAATAGAATTTTATTTGTTTGTATGGGAAACATATGCCGATCTCCAACAGCTGAGGGTGCATTCCGCTCTATTGTAAAAAACAACAATGAGTTAGATAATTTCGAAATAGATTCTGCTGGGACACATGCATATCATATTGGTAACTCTCCTGATCAAAGAGCACAACAAACGGCTATCGATAATGGGGTAGATTTGTCAAACCTGAGAGCCAGACAAGTTCATGAGAGTGATTTTTATTATTATGACTATATCATTGCAATGGATTATGACAACCTAGAAAGGTTGAAATCTATCTGTCCAGCTGATAGTCATTCTAAGATTGAATTAATGTTAACTTATTCTCATGAATATCCAGGTGCAAGTGTTCCGGATCCCTATTATGAGGGTAAATTTGATGAAGTTTTTAATATGGTCTACTCTGCCTGTTTAAATTTTTTTGAAAGTATCGAAAAAAAGACCGATATTGATTGACACAATAGATAGCACCAAAGTATAATTGCCCGCTTTATTGACCCCGGTATGTGGGCAAAAATTAAATACTTTGGAGTATAAAGCTATATGTCAACGATTAACCAATTGGTAAGAAAGCCAAGAAGTAAAAAGATTGTTAAAACTGGTGTTCCAGCTTTGGACAGCTGCCCTCAAAAACGTGGTGTTTGTACTCGCGTATACACCACTACACCCAAGAAACCAAACTCTGCGCTGAGAAAAGTAGCTCGTGTTAGATTAACAAATTCTGCAGAAGTAACTACATATATTGGCGGTGAGGGCCACAACTTGCAAGAACACTCAGTAATTTTAATTCGTGGTGGTCGTGTTAAAGATTTACCAGGTGTTCGTTACCACACAGTTCGCGGTGCTTTGGACACAACTGGTGTTGATGGCAGAATGCAAGGTCGTTCAAAATATGGCACGAAAAAACCTAAAAAATAATTATTAAGAGAATACTAATATGAGAAGAAGAGCCGCACCGAAAAGACAAATATTACCAGACCCGAAGTACGGCGATCTCGTACTAGCAAAATTTGTAAACATCTTGATGCTTGATGGGAAAAAATCAGTTGCAGAAAAGATTGTTTATGATGCTCTAGATACTATTGAATCTAAGGGTAACGCTGAGCCAATTGAAACTTTCAAAAAAGCCTTAGATAATATTGGTCCTCAAGTAGAGATTAAATCTCGTCGCGTAGGTGGCTCAACATATCAAGTCCCAGTTGAAGTTAGAGCAGATCGTAAGATGGCTTTAGCTATGCGATGGATTATTGAGGCTTCAAGAAAGCGTGGTGAGAAAGGCATGAAGCTTAGATTAGCAGGAGAAGTTCTGGACGCGGTTCAGAGTCGAGGTACTGCATTCAAAAAGAAAGAAGATACCCATAGAATGGCGGAAGCTAATAAAGCTTTTGCTCATTTCCGCTGGTAATTTAAGGACTTAATCATGGCAAGAACTACACCAATTAATCGTTATCGTAACGTCGGAATCATGGCACATATTGATGCCGGAAAAACAACCACAACTGAACGTATCCTTTTGTACACAGGTCGTACTCACAAGATTGGTGAGGTGCATGATGGTAGTGCAACAATGGACTGGATGGAGCAAGAGCAGGAAAGAGGTATTACTATTACTTCTGCTGCAACAACTTGTTTTTGGAAAGGTATGGACACTCAGTTTGATGACCATCGTATTAATATTATTGATACTCCAGGTCACGTGGACTTTACCATTGAAGTTGAGAGGTCCCTTAAAGTTTTAGACGGCGCTTG
Organism: Candidatus Thioglobus sp. REDSEA-S12_B1; assembly: GCA_001628405.1. GTDB lineage: Bacteria > Pseudomonadota > Gammaproteobacteria > PS1 > Pseudothioglobaceae > Pseudothioglobus. Next base: position 32,713 of record LURN01000053.1, read on the forward strand.
CGCCGTTTTTTGTGCTGTTGGTGGTGTGGAACCTCAATCAGAAACAGTTTGGAGACAAGCTAATAAATATAATGTTCCAAGAATTGGTTTTGTCAATAAGATGGATCGAGCTGGTGCTGATTTCTTAAGGGTTGTTGACCAGGTTAAGTCGAGGCTTGGTGCGAGCCCTGTCCCTATGCAAATTGCTATTGGTGCAGAGGATGCTTTTGAGGGAGTTGTTGATCTTATAAGAATGAAAGCAATCTTCTGGAATGAGGCCGATCAAGGGGCAACTTATGAGGTCAAAGATATTCCAGCAGAACTTCAAGATTTAGCTGAAGAAAAGCGTGAATTTATGATTGAGTCTGCCGCTGAGGCTAATGAAGAACTTATGGAGAAGTATCTTGAAGAAGGCACACTTTCAGCTGATGAGATTAATGAGGGTATAAGAGCTCAAACAATCGCAAATGAAATAATTCCGATGTTTTGTGGTTCTGCCTTTAAGAACAAAGGTGTGCAAGCTGTTCTAGATGCGATGATTATGTATATGCCATCTCCACTAGATGTTGACCCAATTAGTGGAATTTTAGATGATGCTGCAGAAACAATGGCACCAAGACTACCATCAGACAATGAGCCGTTTGCTGCTCTAGGTTTTAAGATTGCTACCGATCCTTTTGTTGGTAATTTAACTTTCTTTAGGGTTTATTCAGGCGTATTAAAGTCTGGTGATTTTGTTTTCAATTCTTCAAAAGGTAAAAAAGAGCGTATTGGACGTATTGTACAAATGCACTCCAATGATCGTGAAGAAATTAAAGAAGTACGAGCTGGTGATATTGCAGCAGCAATTGGTCTTAAAGATGTAACGACTGGTGATACTTTATGCGACATGAAAGACAAAATCATTCTTGAAAGAATGGAATTCCCAGATCCAGTAATTGCAGTTGCTGTTGAACCAAAAACTAAGATTGATCAGGAAAAAATGGGTATTGCTTTAGGTAAGCTTGCCAACGAGGATCCATCTTTTAAAGTTTCTTCAGATGAAGAGTCTGGTCAAACAATTATTGCTGGAATGGGCGAACTTCACTTAGATATTATTGTTGACCGCATGATGCGTGAGTTCGATGTAGAGTGTAATGTCGGTGCGCCTCAGGTTGCTTATCGTGAAACAATTACATCCATGGTGGAGCATGAGCACAAGTTTGCAAAACAATCTGGTGGTCGTGGTCAGTATGGTCATGTATACCTTCGTATAGAGCCACAAGAACCAGGAAGTGGTTATGAGTTTGTGGATGAAATTAAAGGCGGTGTAATTCCAAAAGAATATGTACCTGCAGTTAATAAGGGTGTTCAAGAGCAAATGCAAAATGGTGTAATTGCCGGTTTCCCATTAGTTGACGTTAAGGTAACCGTTTATGATGGTTCTTATCACGATGTTGACTCAAATGAAATGGCATTTAAAATTGCTGCTTCAATGTGTATCAAGGAAGGTGTTAAGCTTGCTAACCCTCAGCTACTTGAGCCTATGATGAAAGTAGAAGTTTCAACACCAGAAGACTATATGGGTGATGTAATGGGTGATCTTAATCGCAGAAGAGGCATCGTAAGTGCGATGGACGATACTCCTGCCGGAAAACAAATTAAAGCTGAAGTGCCTTTGGCTGAAATGTTTGGTTATGCGACAGATCTTCGCTCAATGTCACAAGGGCGTGCAAATTACTCAATGGAGTTTGCTAAATATACAGCTGCACCTAGAAATGTTGCAGATGAAGTTATTGAAAAATTAAATTCTTAACAGGGGATTAAAAATGGCAAAAGAAAAATTTGAAAGAACCAAACCACATGTGAATGTGGGAACAATTGGTCACGTTGACCACGGTAAAACGACTTTAA
>LURN01000054.1 GCA_001628405.1 Candidatus Thioglobus sp. REDSEA-S12_B1
AATCTAATCGAACCCACTCTTTACAAGATTAAACTTAATGAAATCAAAATACTTCAAGATAAGCATTTAAGCTTAATTTTTTTTCAAAGAGTTGAAAATCATCTATTAAGGGAGAGATTCAGAAGCAATAAAATCAAGACTGATGACTTCATTAAATGGGCGTTTGATTACAAATATTTAAGAGTAATTGAAAAAGATTAATCTCACTATTCTATAGATTTAGAATTAAAAATCTTACAAAAAAGCTCGGAAGTTTTTTGTGTGTCATAAAGCGCTGAATGTGCCTCATTATTATCCCACTCTATCCCAATCTTAGAGACTGCTTTTGCGAGAACAGTTTCGCCGCAATACATAGCCGATAAGCTCACAGTGTCTATAGTTGAGAACTGATGAAAAGGACTTTTAAGGCCCGCTCTTAGGGTTGCTGCTTTGACAAAACCAAGATCAAAGAAAGCGTTATGGCCAACCAAAATAGACCTTGAACAATCCTCAGCTTTTAGCGCCTGATTAACCTCCTCAAATATCTCAGCTAGAGCATTCTCTTCATTCACAGCAAGCCTAAAAGGGTTATCAATATCGATGCCATTAAATTTTATTGCTGATGGATCAATATTAGCGCCCTCAAAGGGTTTAACATGAAAGTGAAGCGTTTTTTTTGGAACAAAGGACCCTTTGTCATCCATACCCAATATGATTGCACAAATCTCTAATATGGCATCTGTTTGATCATTAAATCCTGATGTTTCAACGTCAACCACAACCGGGAGGTATCCACGAATTCGATCTTTAAGTTTCATAATTAGCTTTACTTCAAAAATCTATGATTCATATTTACTCAAAGATTTCTTGAATATATCTTTGAGCTTCTTTCGTAATCATAACTCTTTTGTCTCGACTCAGGAAGAGAACTCAATTCAACCTCTTGAAAATCAAACCTAAAGAAAAACCTTCCACCATATTTTGATAACGCAAAAATTGAACTTAAATTCATATCATTGGCCTTATCTAACAGAAGATGCATCAATTTTGAAGAGGTATCTGTATTATGAAAATTTTTGCTAACAACCAAAGCATATATTTCACCTGCTCTTTCTTTTGGATATTCCTTTAAACCAGCGCAAGCAATAATTTTATTTTCATTTTCAATAACAACAAAATCATCCACACAATTATTAATCGTCTCGAGGCTTCTTGGCAGCAGCCTGCCTTCCTTAATAAATGGCTCCATTAATTCAATAATTTGTTGGGGTTTACTCAACTTGCAGCCTTAAAATGATAATAGAAGCGGGTTATTTTAGTCTAAAATTTATATTTTTTTGCTAATTTAAAAGTAATGTCAAACTCTAGAAAATATTCATCTGTCGTAATTGATGGTTATGAGCGAGCAGCATCAAGAGCGATGCTTTATCCGGTAGGCTTCAAAAAAGAGGACTTTAAAAAGCCTCAAGTTGGTATTGCTTCAACCTGGTCTATGGTAACCCCATGCAATATGCATATTAATGATTTGGCAAGTGAAGCAGAGAAAGGGGTTAATAATGCTGGTGGAAAAGGCGTTATTTTTAATACTATTACTATCTCAGATGGAATCTCGATGGGCTCTGAAGGAATGAAATATTCCTTAGTCTCCAGAGAGGTCATAGCTGATTCAATTGAAACTGTAACATCTTGCCAAGGGTTTGATGGAGTGGTTGCGATTGGAGGTTGTGATAAAAATATGCCGGGTTGTGTGATGGGCCTTGCAAGGCTTAACCGCCCTTCTGTCTTTGTTTATGGAGGAACTATTCAGCCGGGCGCTAACCATACTGATATTGTTAGTGTTTTTGAGGCTGTTGGTAAAAGAGCAAATAACGATATTAATGATATTGAGCTTGAACAGATTGAGTCTCAAGCAATTCCAGGACCAGGATCTTGCGGGGGAATGTACACTGCAAATACAATGGCCTCAGCTATTGAGGCATTAGGGATGAGCCTTCCAAATTCTTCCGCTCAGGATGCCATCTCTGATGACAAAAATAATGACTGCTCTCGGGCTGGTGAGGCTGTTCTTAACCTTCTTGAAAAAGACATTAAGCCAAGTGATATTATGACTAAAAAGGCATTTGAAAATGCCATCACACTAATTATTACTTTAGGCGGCTCGACCAATGCAGTTCTTCATTTAATTGCTATGGCAGACGCTATAAATGTTGAACTGTCAATTGATGACTTTACCCGAATTGGTGCAAATGTTCCTGTTTTAGCTGACCTTAAGCCATCAGGAAAATACATGATGAGTGAGCTTGTTCAAATTGGTGGCACACTTCCTCTGATGAAAATGCTTTTGGATGCAGGCATGCTTCACGGAGAATGCATGACGGTTACTGGAAAAACACTTGCTGAAAACTTAAAAGATGTGGAGCCTTATGCGCCTCATCAAGAAATCATTATGCCGTTAGATAATCCTATAAAGAAGGATTCACACCTTAGGATATTGAGAGGCAATTTAGCCAGCGAGGGTGCTGTTGCCAAAATAACCGGAAAAGAAGGCTTAACCTTTAGAGGGAGTGCAAAGACTTTTGCCTGTGAGGAGGATGCTCTTCAAGCCATTTTAAAAGATCAAATTGTTGAGGGTGATGTTATTGTCATTCGTTATGAGGGGCCTAAAGGCGGTCCAGGAATGAGAGAAATGTTAGCGCCTACTTCAGCAGTAATGGGTAAAGGACTTGGAGGCAAAGTTGCACTTATTACTGACGGGAGATTTTCAGGTGGTACCCATGGTTTTGTTGTTGGACACATCACGCCAGAAGCCTATACCGGAGGAGCACTAGCAATTATTGAAGATGGCGATGAAATACTTATTGATGCAGAAAGTAATCGTCTTGAGCTCATGGTTGACGAATCAACCATTAGTGATCGACTTGCAAACTGGAAACAGCCAAAACCAAGATACACCAAAGGTGTTTTAGCTAAGTACGGAAAGCTTGCGCAGTCTGCGTCAAGAGGCGCAATTACTGAATAAGTTAACTCTAAACTGGAATAAACTCTATTTTTCTATCATCAAGGTTGACTGAGGCAACCTTGACTTTGATTGGGTCTCCAAGTCGATAGATTCGCCCTCCCCCAAATAGTCCAAAACCAGCAACTCCAGAAATAACTCCATTAAAGCTCTCTCCTACCTTGTCCCTCATATATTCACACTTAAGCCATTGCTCAACATCTCTAGAGGCATCATCGGCTCTTCTTTCAGTCATCGAGAGGTGTGCACCTAATTCGACCATTCTATTGGATTTGTCGCGATGGTTTTTTGATAAAGCTCTTTTGATTGCTCGATGTACTAAAAGATCAGGATAACGACGTATCGGGGATGTGAAGTGAGTATAGTCTTCAAATGCTAAACCAAAATGCCCTTCATTATTTGGGGTGTAAGTTGCCTGCTTCATAGTTCTTAAGACTACTGTCTTAATAATATTTTCATCCTCTCTTCCTGCAGCATTTTTAAGAAGTTTAGCAAAGTCGCTTGAGTCTGGTTCTAAACCTCCTTCTAACCTTAAATCAATTGCATTTAGAAACTGTCTAGTTACCTCTACTTTTTCTGGTGTTGGCTTGGGGTGAATCCTATAGAGAAAATCCTCATTTTCTTTCTGAAGGTATTTTGCTGCAGCTTGATTTGCCATGAGCATACACTCTTCAATTAGCCTATGAGCATCATTTCTCTTGCGAGCAACAATGTTTTCAATTTTTCCTTGATTATCAAAGAGGATTTGGCTCTCTATTCTATCAAAATCCATGACTCCTCTTTTTTCCCTAGAAATTCTCAGAGTTTGATATAGGCCATACAAATAATCGATGTTGTTTTCAATTTTTTTGTATTTTTTCCTGAGTTTGCTTTTCTTGCTCTCAAGCATTTCATTAACCTCTGTATAGGTTAAGCGAGCGTGAGAGAACATCACTGCTGGATAAAACTTATACTCACTAAGAGACCCCAGAGAATCAATCTCCATTTCACAAACCAAGCAGAGCCTTTCTACCTCAGGATTAAGAGAACATAGTCCATTAGATATTACTTCGGGAAGCATTGGAACGACTCGGTGAGGAAAGTAGACTGAATTTCCTCTTTCCAAAGACTCAGAATCGAGCTCAGAGCCTTCTTTTACGTAATGTGAAACATCTGCAATTGCAACAATTAGTTTCCATCCATTAGAAGACGGGGCTGCATAAACAGCATCATCAAAGTCCCTGGAGTCCTCACCATCAATCGTTACCAATTCAAGGTTTGTTATATCCACTCGGCCTTTTTTGTCTTTTGCAAGCACCTTTTTGGGCAGTTTTTTAGACTCATCTAATGCTTTATCTCCAAAATTAGCAGGAATTCCATGACGATGAATAGCTGAATCGACTTCGACGCCCTCATCCAAAAAATTACCAATGATAGAGCTGACTTTACCTGATGCATTTTTTTCAAGTGTTGGTGAGGTTAAAACTTCAACAACAACCACTTGGTTGTCTTTGCATCCATCAATGAGCTCAACAATGTCTATTTCATGCTTTATTCTTCTGTCATCAACCACCACATAACATTCATTATGATTTAAATGGAGACGACCAACTAGAGTGCTAACTGTTTGAGTCACTTGCACAATTTCAGCATCCAGCTTTCGATTTAGGAGACGTACCTTTACCTTGTCACCATGAAAGACTAATTTCATTTGTTGACTTGAAAGTCTAAGATCCTTGCCGCCTTTGTCTACTGAAACAAAGCCAAATCCTTTGGGGTTGGCAATAACAGTGCCTGATATAAGCCCCCTATTAGAGAAAGGCCTGTAAACTCCACTTTTATTGCAGCTTAGCTGCTTATCTCTTACCATTGCCCTTAGACGTCTTTCAAAAGCCTTTTTTTGTTCGTCCTCTATTGAGAGCAGTTCAAATAATTGACGTTTACTTTTTGGGTTTTTTTGAATAAAACTTAAGATGTGTTCGCGAGACGGAATAGGGCTCTCATATTTTTCCGCTTCACGAAGATAGTGAGGGTCTGACATAATGTGCTAAGTATAAAGCAAGCTTAGTCTTAGTTATAACTAATCAAATGGATTTTTTAATATCAGAGTTTCATCTCTGTCAGGGCCAGTAGAGAGAATATCTACAGGAATCTCACTCAACTCTTCTATTTTTTTGATGTAGTCTTGGGCTTCTTTAGGCAAATCTCCAAAGGAATGAGTTCCAATAGTTGAAGTTTTCCAACCTGGCATCTCAATATAAATCGGTTTTGCAGCGCTATATCCCTCTGCAGAGAATGGTGGAGTTGAAGTTCTTTTCAGTCTAAACGAGCGGTTCAGTATTACCAAGTCAAGCCACCCGCATCTTCTTTGACGCCCGGTCGTTGCTCCAAACTCATGACCCTTTGAGCACAGTTCTCTTCCAACTGGATCACCTTCATCAGTGTTAACATCATAATCCAGCTCGGTTGGAAAAGGTCCGCCACCAACCCTTGTTGTATAGGCTTTTACTATCCCTAGAACATAGTCAATATCTCTGACTCCTACTCCGGATCCAGTGACCGCTCCTCCAGAAGTCGTATTTGATGAAGTGACGAAGGGGTAAGTGCCCTGATCAATATCTAAAAGAGCGCCTTGGGCTCCTTCAAACAATATATTTTCAGAGTTATCCATCTGCTGGTGAAGTTCATCTGCAACATCCATAATCATTGGTTTAATGATTTTTGCTTGATTCAAAGCTTCAGACAATACACTTTCAAAATCAACGGGTGTCTGCTTGTAATAATTCTTTAAACTGAAGTTATGATAATCAACAACTTCTTTTAATTTCTCAGAAAATAAATCTTCATCTAGCAAGTCTCCTACACGAAGCCCCCTTCTGGCTACCTTGTCTTCATAGGCTGGCCCAATACCGTTTCCAGTGGTTCCAATTGCTGCTTTACCTCTGTGCGCCTCACGAGCATTATCAAGCTCTATGTGATAGGGAAGGATTAATGGGCATCCAGGGCTTATCTTAAGTCTAGAACTTACTTCCACTCCGGAGTCTTCTAACTCATTCATCTCTTTCAATAGAGCAGTCATAGATAAAACCACGCCATGCCCAATATAACAATTGACATTTTTTCTAAGGATGCCAGATGGTATTAGATGAAGAACCGTTTTTTTACCTTCAATAACCAATGTGTGGCCTGCATTATGTCCGCCTTGAAAACGAACAACAGAACTAACTTTGTCAGTAATCAAATCAACTATCTTTCCTTTCCCCTCATCACCCCATTGAGTGCCAATGATTACTACATTTTTTCCCATTTTATCCCTTTAACTTCCATTTTCCATTTTTGTTTACAAAGTCAACATCATTTGTCCCTTTCAAATCCGTCTTAATAATGTGACCTTGGGCTCTCAATTGATTAACCAACTTGATAAAGTCAGGATTATCAATGTTTGGTGCATTTAGCACCTTCTTGCTTTTAACTTTACTAGCCTGTTGATGAATTAAAAATTTTAGATCAAAAGAAAATCCTGTCGCCTCTCTAGTTGAGTCAAATGACTGACTTAAACCATCATAACGACCACCTTGAGCGATAGCTTTTGAAAATTTTTGACTATAAGCTGCGAACACAATGCCGTCATGATATTCATAGGCTTTTACCTCACCAAGATCAAACATTAGCTTGATATCATAATCTTTGAAAAAATCATTCAGTTTTCTTAGATCATTTATAGCTTCAATGATTGAAGGCATGCCCTTGAAAATTTTTAATGCATCATCAAGAACTTCTGCATCGCCATCAAGATTAATTAAAGACTTAAATTTACTAGATTCTTTAATTTGATTTTGACTTAGAAAATTATTTAGATCTGGGACTGATTTCCTTCGGAAAATATCTCTTAGAGCAGACTTATCTTTATCTTCAAGATTGGCTGAATCACACAAAGCATTAAAAATTGCTGTGTTACCCAGACTAAGTGTTGGAGATGATATCCCTAAGATATTTAAGGATGAAAGCATCAATACAATAACCTCTATATCAGCATCTATTCCCTTAAAGCCATAAAGCTCGACACCAGCCTGAATTGGGGACCTAGAAGCATAAAAATCATCCGCTTTAGTTTGGAGGATAGCGTTGATGTAACAGTACCTATAAATGTCTTCAGAATTATCTCTTTTAGAATCAATTCTGGCAACTTGAGGTGTTATATCAGAATGAACCCCAAGCATACGAGTTGATGCTGAATCAAGAAACTTAAAAGTTTTGTCATCAATGGATTTGGAATTTAAAACCAAATTATCGGCATACTCAATCATCGGAGGTACAACAATCTCGTACCCCCAACTTTGATAAAGATCTAGTAATTCTCTTCTAGCACTTTCAAATGCATTGGCCTGATTACCAGTGAGCTCATCGATGCCCTCGGGTAGCTGCCAATTACTCATGACCCTAAATTAATTAGCTGGGTTAAAGTAGCGGAAAAACTCTGATTCTGGATTCAATACCAAAATATCACCCTGTTCACTGAAGGATTTTTTATATGACTCAAGTGAACGGTAGAATGAGTAAAAATCACTATCTTGATTGTATGCTTCAGCATAATTACTTGCAGAAATTGCATCGCCCTCACCTCGAATCTTCTCAGAGTCACGGTAAGCGTTTGCTAAGATAATTGTTCTTTCTTTATCTGCAAAGGCTTGAATCTTTTCAGCCTCTTCAGCACCCTCTGAGCGGAATTTGTTGGCAATACTTTTTCTTTCAGTCTCCATTCTGCTGTAGACTGAATTTCTAACTTCTTGAGCAAGCTCGATACGCTTAATACGGACGTCAACAACCTCAATACCAAATTCATCTTCAGCAATTGTTTTTAGCTTTTCTTTAACACTTGCCATGATTGCTTCACGCTCGTCTGAGACTACTTCAATAATAGTTCTTTTGGAGAACTCAGTTCTAAGTGCATCCTGATTATTCTGAGCCAGTCTTAAGTTAGCTGACGCCATTGCGCCGCCCGTCGAAATAAAGAACTTCTCTGTATCAACGATTCGCCATTTCACAAAAGAATCAACAACAACATTCTTTTTCTCAACAGTCAAGAAAGATTCAGCAGCTGAATCCAAAGTTTGAATTCTCTTATCAAATGAAACAACATTGTTCACAAATGGGGTTTTGAATTTAAGTCCTGGCTCGTTTTCAACAGATACAATTTCACCTAGTCTTAACTTAATGGCTACCTGGGTTTCATTAACCGTGTAGAGGCTTGATGAAAGAAGAATAGCGCCCAAAACAACTAATACAATAATAATTCTTTTCATTATCTATTCTCCCTTGAACGTAATACACTTTGATCATTTGAGCTCCCAGAAGGAGTCTGCTGGAAGGAGTTCATTGAGGAAGTTGACTTTGTTGTCTTTGAAGAGTTAATTAACTGATCAATAGGCAAGTACATCATTGAGTTCGAACTCGAGTCAACAATAACTTTATTAGTTGAGCTCAAAACATCTTCCAATGTTTCCCTGTAAAGTCGCTCTTTTGTCACTTCAGGAGCCTTTGTATACTCGGTTAATATTTGGGTAAAACGGTATGCCTCACCTTCAGACTTTGAAACCACTTCAGACTTATATGCTTCTGCCTCTGCTATGAGTCTTTGGCTAGCACCACGAGCTTTTGGAACAATATCATTTGCATATGCCCTTGCCTCGTTAATGTAACGTTGCTCATCTTCACGCGCCTTAACAACATCATCAAATGCTGCTTTAAGTTGAATTGGTGGTTGAGCATCCTGCATAGTAACTGCAGTAATCATAAGCCCGGTATTGTACTCATTTAGTAAAGCCTGAGAAGTAGTCTTAACTTCCTGGGCAACTTGCTCTCGACCTGTTGTCAAAACATAGTCCATCGTGTTGTCACCCACAACTTGTCTAATCACACTTTGAACCACATGACTTAGTGTTAATTCAGGTTGAAATACATTAAACAGGAACGCTTGAGCATCCGCAACCTTATACTGAACCGCTAACTTAACATCAACCATATTTTCATCCTTGGTCAGCATGAGTGATTCTGAGCTCACACCACCACCATAGGAATTTTGAACATTTCTAAAGCCAATTTCTGCAGAACGAATCTGTTCAACATTTATCTTATATACTGACTCAATTGGATAAGGAATATGCCAATGGGGTCCCTGAGTTGTAGCAGTTTGAAAAGCGCCAAATCGAAGCACAACGCCTCTTTCAGCAGGATCAACAATATAGATTCCAGTTGCTAGCCAAACAATAAATGCAAGGATAAAAATATATTTAAAACTCCCTTTTGCTGCCTTGCTTGCACCTGAGTTACCTGATGACCTTCCACCAAATGTAGAGTTAAATTTATTTTTAAAATCTTTAATAACTTCATCTAACTCAGGAGGAGTTTGATTGTTATTGTCATTCCAAGCCATTTCGGCTCTATTTTTATTATTACTCACGCAGTATCCTTAAAAAAAAATTAAGTTAGTGTTAAGATATGGTCACATTTGCAAAAAACAAGGGTTAACAGAATTTATTTGTATACCTAACAGAAAACTCATTTTACCCATAAATGGAATCAAGAATCTAAATTAAAAACTCAATAAAGATTCTAAATCAGAGCTATTTTTTTTATTACTTATAGTGATAAAATATCACTTTTCTATTGGCTTTAAACTTATGAAAAAATACATAGTTTTTCTTATAGTTTTTTTTATTCACTTATCTGCTAATGCCAATGGAGTTAACCTTAGCTGTGCACTCGATCAAAACTTGTGTGACCGCTGTCCTGAATATCAAACAATATTTCCAGTCGAGAAATTTTCAGAAAATACAGGAGCTCTCGATATTGAAGCAGATGAGAGTGAAATCATTGAAGACAAATATATTCTTTCAGGAAATGTTAAATTGAAC
>LURN01000055.1 GCA_001628405.1 Candidatus Thioglobus sp. REDSEA-S12_B1
AGACTTCCTCGTCGACTTCCTAAATCAGTTGCCATGGATATGCTCATGACAGGTCGAAGAATGAATGTTGCTGAGGCAGAACATTATGGACTTGTTAATAAAAGCTGTCCTCAAGATGATTTAATTAATCAGGCACTTGAGTGGGGCAATCAGATTTCTAAGTCTGCTCCGCTTTCTCTAGCAGCAATTAAGTCAGTTATAAGATCTACAGAAATGATGGACTTGAAGGATGCATACGATTTGATGAGATCAGGAAAAATTGAAGCCTATCATAAAATGCTAAATTCTGAGGATGCTAAGGAAGGGCCTCTAGCTTTCTCTGAAAAAAGATTCCCTAAATGGAAGGGTAAGTAAGCTTCATCAGCCAGAGTCGGCCGCTTCAGAAATGTGTATAATCTGTTTTTAATGCTCCAAAGAGCTGCAAACTATGACAAAAGTTTTTAATACATTGATTTTGTTTGTTTTGGCCGCCTTCTCTTTTAGCACTCTAGCTAATAGTGAAGGTGAAGCAATGTATAGCGCACTTGGGTGCGCAAGTTGTCATGGTGAAAGTGGACGCTCTAATGATGAGACAATTCCTTCTTTAGCCGGAAAAGATGTTGATTGGATTATTCAGCAACTTGAATATTTTCAGTCAGGTGAACGCCAGAATTCATATATGAATGCTATGGCGCCAATGGCCGAAGGTTTTGAAAGATCGATAGCAGAATACCTCTCTATTCAAGACCCACAAAGGTAAATTTTACAATTCAAATTTTTAAGCAATTTGAGGGTTTCTTAACCTATATTTATCACGTATAATCTCATGGAATTTTTTGGAGATTGAGAATGAAAAAAACGCTTATTATTATTGCTTCTATTTTAACTTTAATTGGGAGTCCTTCACTTGCTGCTGGAGATGCAGAAGCAGGTCAGGCCAAGTCTGCTACATGTATGGGTTGTCATGGCCTTGCTGGAAACAGTACGATTCCAAACTTTCCTAAGTTGGCTGGGCAAGGAGAAGCGTATCTCTTAAAACAACTCCAATACTTTAAGTCTGGTGAGCGAAATAATGCAATGATGGCTGGCGTTGCTGCCACACTTTCTGATCAGGATATGGAAGATATTGCTGCTTACTATTCAATCCAAACAATTAGTGAAAACTCTGCCAAAGGTTCCGAGGAAAAAATTGAGCTTGGTAGAAAAATTTATGTCGGCGGTAAAATGGAAACTCAAACAACAGCTTGCATTGCATGTCACGGCGCTAAAGGAGAAGGTATTCCATCAGCAGGCTTTCCAGCAGTTGCAGCTCAACATGCAGAATATACTGCATCTCAGTTAAAAGCTTTCCGTCAATATTCAATCAACAAGCAGACTGGTTCTGATGGAGTTGAGCGAGTTAACGAAATGATGAACAATGTTGCAATGGGCTTAACTAATGAAGAGATTGATGCTTTATCTGAATATATTGCGGGACTTCATTAGGCTAATATAATCAAGTATATAAACTTAATTAGTTCATTCTTTCTGTATTTCCATCAACGGTCATAATCTGGCCTGAGACTTTTTGAGCTTGACTAGATAAGAGAAATACTGCCATATTAGCAATATCTTCTTTATCAACGAAAGTTTTTAGAGAAACCATTTCTTCAAAGTCTTCCTTGACCTTGCTAATTGCAATGTTAAGGGACTTTGCTTTTGCTTCAATCACTCGATTAATTCGATCTCCCGATACTGAGCCTGGGCAGATTGCGTTTACTCTGATATTGAACCTACCTAGTTCCATAGCCAATGATTTAGTAACGCCAATAATTGCCCACTTTGAAGCAGCATATGGTGTTCTTAATGGAAAGCCGTAGATTCCTGCAGTAGATGAAAGATTTATAATTGAACCACCATTATTTTGCTTCAAAAGTGGTATGGCATTTTTTGTGAAATAAAAATGGCTATTTAGATTAGTCTCTATGGTTTGATTCCAATCATCCACCGAAATATCTTCCATTGTGCCAGTTGGTCCAGCAACACCAACATTGTTTATCAAGGCATGAATGCTTGATAATTTAATAGATTCAAAGTAATTTTTTACTGAGTTTATGTCAGCTGCATCAACATTATCAACAAATAACCTCTCATTGATTAGAGGGTGGCTTTTAAGTTCATCGATTTTTTTTTGGTTAATGTCTGAAGCATAAACTGTATAACCTTCCTCAAGGAGTGAGCTTGTGATACTCCATCCGATTCCATCTGCAGCTGCTGAAATGATTATATTTTTACTCACTGCATCCAATCAGTGGTTATTTTGTTTTGGTCAGTGCAACAGAGAGTTCGTCAGAAGTTATAAAGCCGGTAGTTGTTCCGTCCTTATTGATAACCTCAATTGTTGACCTGTCCTTTAGAACCTTCGGGACTATATCTTCAATATAGGTGTCCTCATCAAATTTATATGTTGAGGATGGATTGATTGATGATTTATCAAATTTATCCAGTTTGGTCATGACAGTTCTTGCCCTAAGTACTTTTGAACGGTTAACATCTTGCACAAATGCTTTAACGTAATCATCAGCAGGATTTAAGATAATGTCTTCTGGTCTTCCAACCTGAACCAGCCTTCCGCCATTAAGAATACCTATGTGGTCACCCAGTTTGAGGGATTCATCTAAATCATGAGTGATGAATACAATAGTTTTCTTGAGTTTGGCTTGAAGGTCAACCAATTGATTTTGCATCTCACTTCTAATGAGCGGGTCGAGGGCGCTGAAAGCCTCATCCATTAAGAGAATTTCAGGATCGGTTGCAAGTGCTCTTGCCAGGCCAACTCTTTGCTGCATTCCACCAGATAGTTGAGCTGGATACTGATGCTCAAAGCCCTCCAATCCTACTGCATTAATTTGTCCTTGAGCAATTTCGTTTCTTTGATCTTCAGGAACTTCTTGAATCTCGAGACCATAGGCAACGTTTTCAATAATCGTTTTGTGAGGAAAGAGGCCAAAACGCTGGAATACCATGCTCATGGTTTTTTTTCTGAACTCTAAGATTTCTTTTTCATCTAAACTGCAAACATCAACGTTGTTAACTAGAACCTCTCCCGCGGTGGGATCGATTAGCCGATTAATGTGCCTAATCAGGGTTGACTTTCCTGAACCAGAAAGCCCCATACAGACAAAAATTTCACCCTCTTGAATAGAAAGTGAGACGTTATCGAGACCAACGGTGTGACCCGTTTCCTCCATCACTTCCTCTTTGGTAGCTCCATCTTGGACCATTGGTAAAACCTGCTGAGGCTTAGGGCCAAATATTTTATATATATTGTTTACTTCGATTTTTGACATAGTATGAAATTATTTAGGTGGGCTGTTTCTATCTTGAATCTTTTGGCCGTAGGCCTGTGTAATTCTATCTAAAACAATTGCTAGTAAAACAATCGCTAGTCCTGCTTCAGTCGCCTTACCAACGTTAAGCTGTTGAAGCCCTAACAGGACTTCATCTCCAAGGCCTCTTGTACCGATCATGGAGGCAATAACGACCATAGCTAGCGCCATCATCGTGCATTGGTTAATTCCTTGCATAATATTTGGAAGTGCTAATGGCAGCTGAACACCAAGTAACTTCTGTTTTTTGCTCGCGCCAAAGGCTTCGGCTGCTTCTATCACTTCGGTATCAACTAGAGTAATCCCAAGATCAGTTAATCTTACTAATGGCGGGACTGCGTAGATAACTGTTGCAATAATAGCAGGAACGGCTCCCAAACCAAAAAGCATAATGCCTGGAATAAGATAACAGAAACTTGGGATTGTCTGCATTAAGTCCAGGACTGGAAGTATTGCATTTCGTACTCTGTTACTTCGAGACATGGTAATCCCTAAAGGAATACCAATAATGATGCATATAAGAATTCCAATAATCATTATTGATGTTGTTTCAATCGCTTTATCCCAAAACTTTGGATGAAGAAAGCCAATAAAGAATGTACAAATACCAACAAAAACTGTAGTCCCTAGTTTTCTGCCACTTGAAAAGAATACAATTGCGACTACAAGTGCAATGACCAGTGGCCATGGCATCATGATTAAAAATTTCTTAAGAGAAAGAATTGCACCAAGCAAGAAATTATTCACTATTTCAAAATAGATCCCATACTCCTCATTAAAAACTTTAAACCCATCATTAATCCATTTCATTAGAGGAATATCAAGCCATTTAGGCCAGTCATTTAGCCAGCTTGGATCAGTAAAAAGTTCCATGACGCTGTCAGGCTTCCTTCTTGATGAGTTGTAACTCGTTATGAGGAGCCAAACAAAAATAATTGGAAAAGTTAAGTACGTGAGTAGTTTTCTAATCATAGTGAACTATTATGAAAAAAAGAGCTCACGAGTGAGCTCTTTTTTATTTAAGTTAAATAATACTTACAGCGCTGCCGAAACTTTAGCGGCAACTTCAGCTGATACCCACGATTTCCAATCGTCGTTATTTTCTAGGTATTCAAGTGCAGT
>LURN01000056.1 GCA_001628405.1 Candidatus Thioglobus sp. REDSEA-S12_B1
ATATAAATCAGTTAATTTGGGTTCTCAGTCATAAATCCAACCTTGTCTATCTTGCTATATTGCTTAAGTATTGCAATGATTTCTATGACTTTTTCATATTCAACTTTTTTATCGCCTCTAACGAATACTTGCATATCAGGATAAATTTCTTTTCGTGCAAGAATTTGATTTATTGCCACATTTAAAGATACTGGTTCTAAATCCTCGATTTCATCAACACCAGGGCTTGTCATGGGGTTAATAAAGTAATTACCATCAACATCAACAGAAATAATTGAAGGCTGTTGGTCTTGATAATCAACGACATTCGCTGGAGCACTAGGAAGGTCAACCTCAACTCCCTGCTCAATAATTGGAGTGGTCATCATAAAGATAACCAGAAGAACAAGCATTACATCAATATAAGGAACAATATTGATATCTGCATGAATATCTGGCCTAGAACGCTTTGGTAGTTCAATCATTTTTGTCTCTGAAGAATAACAAATATCTCTTCAACAAAAGCAGTATATCTATTTCCAATATCTTCAACTTGTGAAACTAGCCTGTTATAGGCAATAGTAGCTGGAATCGCTGCAAATAAGCCAAAAGCAGTCGCAATAAGAGCTTCAGCAATACCTGGAGCAACAACAGCAATCGTTGCCTGCTTAACAGAAGCAAGGCCGATAAATGAGTGCATAATTCCCCAAACCGTACCAAAAAGACCAATATAGGGGCTTGAAGAGGCAATCATTGCAAGAATTGAAAGACTTGAATCTAACCTATCTATTTCATTGCTTGCAGAGGTATTCATAGCCCTATACGCTCTTTCAGAATTCATGATAAGTGATTGATTGGAGGTAGACTTAGTATGAGTAAATTCTTTATAACCAGAACCAAAAATATCCTCCATGGCAGTCCAATCTGAAGCGAGTGGAGGTAAATTTTTATATAAGGTAGCTAATTTGTCATTCCTTTCAAACTCTTCATGAAAAGTATCTATGTCATTTGATGCATCAATCAGAATCTTCTTCTTGGCCATAATTACGGTCCATGAGTAGATTGACATCAAAACCAAAATAATCATCACTAACTGAACTACAAGCCCCGCATTGAAGATTAAACCGACGATTGATAAACTATTTTCTTCCATTAAGTTTCTCCATGATTTCTTGCGGAACAGCGCAAGGTTTTAAATTATTTCTTGATACAGAAACAACCTTGACTTCCGCATTAAATAATACCGTATTTTTCTCCAAATTCAGAATTTTCTGAACAAAAACTAGACTTGCATTTTTAATTAATTTGATACTCGTTTGAACTTCAATTAAGTCATCTAAATACGCAGGCGATATATAGTCTGCACTCAAAGATTTAACGACAAAAACTATATTTTTTTCAATAGCTAAAGAGCCTTGATCAAAACCAAGCTCTCGAAGATGTTCAGTCCTTCCTCGTTCTATAAATTTAAGATAATTGGCATAAAAAACTACACCTCCAGCATCAGTATCTTCGTAATAAACTCTATATCGATGTTGACTCATTTACTAAATAAATCTTGTTCCTGTGCTTGTCTGACTTCCCCTAAGTGAGAGAAAGCTTGATCAGTAGCGATACGCCCTCTTGGCGTCCTCATAATAAAACCTTGCTGTAGAAGATATGGCTCAATCATGTCTTCTAAAGTCGTTCTTTCTTCACCTAAAGCAGTTGCCAATGTATCCAGTCCAACAGGACCAGCGGAAAATTTTTGAATAATTAAGCCTAAATAATCTCTATCCAGTTGCTCTAGCCCAGCCTCGTCAACTTTTAGCGCCTCGAGCGCTTCTTGAGCAATCTCAACATTAATGACTCCTTTTGTTTTGACGTCTGCAAAATCACGAACTCTTCTTAATAGACGATTAGCAATTCTTGGTGTTCCTCTTGAACGCTTTGCAATTTCTTCTGAACCCTTTTTCTCAATTTTTATTTTTAAAATAGATGCTGACCTTTCAATAATATCTTGAAGCTCTTTTAGGTTATAAAAAGCCAGCCTATGGACAATTCCGAATCTATCTCTCAAAGGAGAGGTAAGCATTCCAGCTCTTGTGGTTGCTCCGATTAAAGTAAACGGAGGTAACTCAAGTTGTACTGAGTGCGCAGCCACTCCCTCACCTACCAATATATCAAGCTTAAAGTCTTCAAGTGCAGGATACAAAATTTCCTCCACTACGGGGTTGAGCCTGTGGATTTCATCAATAAATAAAATATCATATGGCTCTAGCTTAGTAAGAATTGCTGCCAGATCACCAGATCGCTCCAAGACAGGCCCTGAAGTCTGCTTTATTCCTGCATTCATTTGGTTAGCAATTACATTTGCCAAGGTAGTTTTACCAAGTCCAGGTGGGCCATAAATCAGACAATGGTCAAGGACATCTTCGCGAGATCTTGCAGCCTCAATGAACAAAGACATTTGTGATTTAACGTCTTCTTGCCCAATGTAATCTGAGAAAGAATTGGGTCGAACCGAGGCAGCCTTGAGATCTTCATTGGACTGATTCTCACCTCCGATCAATCTATCCTCTTCTATCATGCAAAGTAATTAATTTATAAGATTATGATAAGTATTTTAGACCAATCGTAACTGAGGTTGATTGTTTATGCAAAACTAGAAGTTTGAGCGCAAAGTATAAATTGGAATGTCATTGAAATGAAAGGTATAATTAATCGATTAATTTTTAATGACTTGTCCAATGTCAAATATTGCGGTACTTAGTATTAGTCATCAATTGGCCCCAGTTGAAATAAGGGAAAAAGTAGCATTTGCTCCAAGTGAATTGCCTACTTCCATTTCGAATTTATTATCAATTGCTGATATTAAAGCATGCGTAATATTCTCAACCTGCAATAGATCTGAGATTTATGTCTCCCATAATTCAAAAAATATTAATGAGGTCCTATTAAAATTTTTAGCAACGACTCACGCTATTGATCATTTATCGCTCGTTGAATATGTTTCTTTTTTTGAATCTAATGAAGCTATTGACCATATCTGTAAAGTGGCATGTGGTCTTGAATCATTGGTCCTTGGTGAGCCACAAATATTTGGCCAACTTAAAGAAGCATATCAAATCTCAAAAACGCATGGTGCGCTAGACAAGATCCTGGAAAAACTTTTTCAACATGTATTTAAAACTGCAAAGAAAGTAAGAACTGATACCAATATTGGATCTTCTCCAATATCTGTTGCTTATTGTGCTGTTAAGCTCAGTGAGAAAATCTTTACCAACTTAGAAAATCAAACTGTGCTTTTGATTGGGGCTGGTGAAATGGTTGAACTCAGCGCTCAACATCTCAGTAAAAGAGGTGTTAAGGATATGATTTTTGCTAACAGAACACTTGAGAATGCTCAGCCAATTGCAATTAAACATAACGCTGAAGCTATCGCTCTTAAAAGTTTATCTGAAAATCTTCATCGGGCTGATATAGTCATCTCATCCACTGCAGCACCCATCCCAATAATAGGTAAGGGTTTGGTAGAAACGGTACTTCTTCAGCGAAAGCATCAACCAATGCTTTTAATTGATCTGGCGATTCCAAGAGATATAGAGCCGGAGGTTAATCAACTTGAGGATGTATTTCTTTATACAGTTGATGATTTACAGCAAATTGCGAACAGCAACCTAGAAGAAAGACTCAAAGAAAAAGTTGATGCTGAAAAAATAATCAAACTCAGCAGCATTGAGTTCATGGCCTGGCTCAATAATATTCCTAATGAAGAAGTTATTAAAAATTATAGAATGCAAGCCGATTTACTTAAAGATGAACTATTGCAAATAGCTTTGAGAAAACTTAAATCCGGCTCTAGTCCAGACCTTGTGGTGGAGGAACTGGCTGACAAACTCACTAATAAGTTATTGCATCAATCCTTAGAACAAATTAAAAGACCTGTCCAATCAAAAGCTAATTCTAAAGTTTCAGTCGATAAAGATACAAATACACATTCGAAGATCGAAAGTTAATGAATCAGTCTATCCTTTCAAAGTTAGAGCAATTATCAATGCGCCTTGAAGAAATCAATGCTCTTCTATCTGATCAATCCATTGCCTCAGATCAAAATAAGTTTAGAGAGCTTTCCATTGAACATTCACAGCTAACACCAGTCAATGATAAATATAAATCATACCTATCTACGATTGATGACATTGAAGCTGCTGAAAAATTGTTAAGTGAACAAGATGATGAGATGAAACAAATGGCTGAGGAGGAGATATCTTCTGGTCAAAAAGTTTTAGAGCAATTGGAGTTAGATCTTAAAAAAGCCCTGCTTCCAAAAGACCCTAACGACTCAAGAAATATTATTCTTGAAATAAGAGCAGGAACTGGTGGTGATGAAGCCAGTATTTTTTCAGGCGATCTTTACAGAATGTATACCCGATATGTTGAAAAATCCAAATGGCAGCTTGAAATTTTAAGTTCAAGCGTTGGAGAACATGGGGGCTTTAAAGAAATCATTGCGAGAATTAGTGGTACTAATGTCTATTCAAAACTAAAGTTTGAATCTGGCGCTCATCGAGTTCAAAGAGTCCCTGAAACTGAATCTCAAGGAAGAGTCCATACTTCTGCATGCACTGTTGCTGTGATGCCTGAAGTTTCTGATATTGAAGAGGTGGATATCAACATGAATGATGTTAGAGTTGACACATTTAGGGCATCTGGAGCTGGTGGCCAACATGTAAATAAAACGGATTCAGCTGTGAGAGTTACGCATATCCCTACTGGTACAGTAGTTGAATGTCAGGATGGAAGATCTCAACACAAAAATAAAGCTCAAGCTCTATCTGTACTTGCATCAAGGATTTTAGACGCTCAACAACAGGAACAGCAAAAGGAGCAAGCCTCTCAACGAAAGGAGTTGGTTGGTAGTGGAGATAGATCGCAAAGAATTCGCACTTATAATTATCCTCAAGGAAGGGTTACTGATCATCGCATTAACCTTACTCTCTATAAACTCAACGAGGTTATGGAAGGTGATTTAGAATCAATAATTGACCCTCTAATTATTGAGCAACAAACTAATCAATTGACAGAGCTTAATGCAAGCCTTTAAGTTTTTTTAGGTAGAAACTGCGCGATAAAAAACAAAGCACCCAATGTGATTACAATTGTTGGCCCGGTTGCAAGATCATAATCAATTGAAAGATAAAGGCCTAGTAATACTGCCGCAATAGACACCAACATTGAAGTGAATATCATTACGACTGGTGAATTTGAAAAGACTCGCGCAATTGCCGGAGGAATAATCAGCAGTGAGGTAATAAGAAGCACCCCAACAATTTGAACTGAAACTGAAACTGCTAAGGCAATTAGAAACATGAAAAGAAGATCATAATAAAGCTTATTAATTCCTTCAGCTTTTGCCAGCTCTTCATTGAGTGTTAGCAGCAGCAACTTTTTCCAATGAGTTATTAAAATTAAAACGACTATTACCCCTACCAAAAAAACCCAATAAAGATCTGTTGACGTAATTGAGAGAATATCTCCAAAGAGATAAGCAAAATAATCAGTATTTTGATTTCCTACAATTCCCAGAATTACTATTCCTAAAGAGAGTGATACATGCGAGAAAATCCCTAGAACAGCGTCACTTGACCAGAAATCTTTTTGTTGAAGTATAACAATGAGTGCTGCAAACAATCCACCCACAATGACTAAACCTAAATTAATGCCTATGCCACTTGCGATGCCCAATGCAACACCTAAAAGAGCGCTATGTGAAATTGAATCAGAGAAATAGGAAAGTCGTTTCCAGATGACAAAACATCCTAGCGAACCTGCAATTAATGAGACACCAATCGATGCAATTAGAGCTCTATAAATAAAATCATCCATAACCTACAAAGGTAGAGTAAGGTTAATGACAGTCCTCACACAATCCATAAAGATAGAGAGAGTGATCAGTCAAATCAAATCCGTGTTTTTTTGCAATTTGAATTTGATGCTTCTCAATCACATCATCCTGAAACTCAATAATCTTATTACATTTCACGCAAACTAAATGGTCATGATGCTCTGCTCCGCATAACTCATAGACTGCTTGATTATTTTCAAAATTTAATTTTTGGACTATACCTGATTCTTCAAACTGTGACAAAACTCTATAAATTGTTGCAACACCCACCTCTTCATTTTGTTCAATAAGAACTCTGTAAATATCCTCCGCACTCAGGTGATGACTTGAAGAGCTCTCGAGAACCTCTAAAATTTTAAGTCTTGGAAGGGTGACTTTAAGTCCAGCACTTTTTAAATCTTCTGCATCCATTAAAAAATCCTTAAGGTAAAATCCTTTATATATTTTATATGCTAAACAATAGATGAAAAGATTAACTTTTATTTTGCTTGCTTCTATGCTGCTTTATGGCTGTTCAGATACCCTTCCAAAAGCACCTGAACTTCCAAAAATGCCAAAGTTTTCAATGCCTGAGCTCCCTAAAATGCCTAAACTTTCTCTACCCAGCTGGGCGAAACCAAAATTACCATCAATTGAAGTCTATAAACCCACAATTCTGCAAGGATCGGTTTTAGACATGAATGAAGTCAACCAGCTGCAAATTGGGATGAGTAAGGAGATGGTAATAAACTTAATAGGCTCTCCAAGCATCATTGACCCCTTTCATCAGTATCAGTGGGACTACATTAATCATTCCTTAATTGAGGGTGAAACCAAGATTCAATATCGCTTAAGATTAATATTTGATGATAATATACTAGCTGAAATTGACAAAACTGGGCTTCAAGGTTTAACACTAGATAATTAATTGTTACGCCGTTTTATCTTTTAGCTAAAACACTACCTGTTAGTGATTTTAGGTACTAATTAAAGTAGATTAATGTCGAAACTAAAAGTAAACAATTTAAGCTGTCAAAAAGGCTACAACCTTCTCTTTGAAAATCTTTCTTTTGAGATTAACTCTGGTGAAGCCTTAAGAGTTTCAGGTCCAAATGGCTCTGGAAAAACCTCTTTGTTAAGAATTATTGCTGGACTAAGTTCGTTTGAGACAGGCCAAATAGATTATGACTCCTATAAATTGAACAGTGAGAAATATAAGCTCGATTTTCTTTATCTTGGACATTTAGCAAGCCTAAGTCCAGAGCTAACTTGCATTGAAAATTTAAAATACAGCTCACTACTTGAAGGCGAAAGCATCGAAATTGATTATTCTTTGGCTCTCCAGCACGTGGGTTTAGAAAACTATGAGAACGATCTTGTTGGCACGCTGTCAGCTGGCCAGAAAAAAAGAATTGCACTGTCTCTTCTGTTTATAAGTCAATCGAAAGTTTGGCTTTTAGATGAGCCATTTTCCGCACTTGATTCTAATGCAATTAGGATTATTGAAAAAAGAATCGATGAGCATTGCAATAACGGTGGAATCTGTATTTTCACTACGCATCAGGAATGCAATATTAAAAATCTAAAGGAGATTTCACTTTGAATATCTTCTTCACAACCATATTAAGGGATCTCAAAATGGCACTTAGGAATCCTTCAAGCTTTCTTAATCCTTTGATGTTTTTTGTGATCTCTATTTCGTTATTTCCAATTGCAATAAGTCCTAATGCTGAGACTTTATCAACTTTGGCTCCAGGAATCATTTGGGTAATAACAATGCTGTCCGTTCTGCTATCTCTCAACACATTATTTCACTATGACTTTGATAATGGTGTTCTTGAACAAATGATCATGTCTCATCATTCGCTTTCGCTCATTTTATTAGCAAAAACCCTAGCTCATTGGATTCTTTCGGGACTTCCAATTATTATTTTATCTCCTTTCCTTGGTATGGCACTTTTTCTTGACTCTCAAAGCATCAATATTTTGATAGTGACCTTGATTATCGCTACGCCATGCTTGAGTCTAATTGGCTCCATTGGAGCATCTCTTGTTGTTGGAATAAAAAACTCAGGTATGCTATTGTCCTTGTTGATACTTCCACTCTATATTCCAATTTTAATCTTTTCAACCAGTGCAGTTTCTCATGCTCAGTCAAACCTAGCAATTGATGGTCAGTTATATTTTTTAGGATTTATCTTAATTATGAGCCTAATCATTGCTCCATTTCTCAGTGCATTATCTTTAAAAATAAGTCTCGATTAGGCTTTACATTAGTATTCATAAGGCTATAATTAATCAACGCTGATTTGTTCCGATTGCTAGCGTTGCCGTTTTTGCGGCTAAAACAAGCTAAAGCAGATCATTTTTAATAAATTTTCCTTTAGCTTTTTTTTGAATTTAATAGGATTATAAAAATGATTTTTACCTCTGAATCTGTCTCAGCCGGACACCCTGACAAAGTTTGTGATCAAATATCTGATGCTATTTTAGATGCTGCTCTTGATCAAGACCCTAACTCAAGAGTTGCAGTCGAAACTCTAGTTAAGGACAATCAAGTTGTACTAGCAGGGGAAATAACAACTGCAGCTGAAATTGACTATGAAGCTATAGTCAGAAAGACTATTTTAGCTATTGGTTATGATCAAGAAGAGTATGGCTTTAATGGAGCGACATGCTCAATAACAAATCTACTTGGAAGGCAATCTCAAGATATTTCAATGGGAGTTACCGAGAGTGAAAATCATGAGCAAGGAGCCGGTGATCAAGGACTCATGTTTGGCTATGCTGAAAATTCAACTGAAGAGTTAATGCCAGCACCTATAATGATTTCTCATCAACTTGTGAGGCAACAAGCTGATTTGATGCTTAGTGGAGAGATACCATGGCTTCGTCCAGATGCTAAATCTCAAGTTTCTTGTATTTATGAAGGAAATCAAATTGTTGGAATAGATGCTGTTGTTCTATCCACTCAACACGATGGAGATATTCCCTTAGGCGAGTTAAGAGAAAGTGTTTTAGAAAACATTATCAAACCTATTCTTCCAGAAAAATGGCTTACGAACGAAACTCAATATCATATTAATCCAACCGGTAATTTTGAGATTGGAGGACCTGTAGGTGATGCAGGACTCACTGGAAGGAAAATTATTGTCGACACATATGGCGGCATGGCAAGACATGGAGGTGGGGCATTTTCTGGTAAAGATCCATCTAAAGTAGATAGAAGTGCCGCCTATGCGACTCGATATGTTGCAAAAAATATTGTTGCTGCTGGCATTGCTAAACGATGTGAAATTCAAGTCTCCTATGCTATTGGAGTCGCAGAACCAACGAGTATTAGTGTCGATACATTTGGAACAGGTGAGATACCTAATCATGAAATTGTAGCTTTAATTAGAGAGCATTTTGATCTTCGACCTAAAGGCTTGATTGCAATGTTGGATTTAAAGCGACCTATTTATCAGCAAACTGCAAGTTATGGTCACTTTGGAAGGACAGAAGATACAATAAGCTGGGAAAAAACAAATAGAGCTGACCTACTAAAATAGTTTCTTTTGATTTTGTTTTTGGTATAATTTATATCTGCCAAGGAGCGTTGCAATGAGAAATTTCTCAATCAGGCTTGGCAATCAAAACGACGCTCATTTTTTTCAACTAACAAGGAAAATAAATGAGCAATTCAACAGTAAATAGTAAAGACTTTAAGGTTTCTGATCTCGACCTCAATAGCTTAAGCAATGATTATAAGGTTGCTGATATAAACCTTGCAGATTTTGGTCGCAAGGAAATTGAACTAGCTGAATCTGAAATGCCAGCGTTGATGGCGCTTAGAGAAAAGTATAGCAAAGAGCAGCCACTTAAAGGTGCAAAGATTATGGGCTGCATTCATATGACCATCCAAACGGCTGTCCTGATGGAAACACTGATTGATCTTGGCGCCGAAATACGCTGGTCATCCTGCAATATTTTTTCAACGCAAGATCATGCTGCTTCCGCAATGGCTGCAAGAAATATTCCTGTCTTCGCATGGAAAGGTGAAACTGAAGAGGAGTTTTTGTGGTGTATTGAACAAACCATTCTTCATAATGGCAAACCATGGGATGCCAACATGATTCTTGATGATGGTGGTGACCTCACTGGCATGGTTCATGAAAAATACCCTGAAATGCTCGATAAAATCCATGGCATCAGCGAAGAGACAACAACAGGGGTTCATCGTCTACTAGAAATGATTGAGAATGGTGAACTTAAGGTTCCAGCTATTAATGTAAATGATGCTGTGACAAAAGCAAAAAATGACAATAAGTATGGTTGTCGTCACTCGTTGAATGATGCTATTAAGCGCGGAACTGACATGTTGATGTCTGGCAAGAAAGCTCTCCTTATTGGTTATGGTGATGTTGGCAAAGGTTCAGCGATGTCACTTCGTCAAGAGGGGATGATAGTTAAAATCTCCGAGATTGACCCTATTTGTGCTTTTCAGGCATGCATGGATGGCTTTGAAGTAGTCTCTCCCTATATTGATGGTGTCAATACAGGCTCTGTAGATTGTATTAACAAGGATTTACTTGCTAATACTGATTTGATAGTTACAACTACAGGCAATACTAATGTTTGCGATGCAGCTATGCTTCAATGCCTTAAAGCGGGCTCTGTGGTCTGCAATATCGGACACTTTGACAATGAAATTGACACTCAATATATGCGTGATCATTGGAAATGGGATGAAGTCAAGCCTCAAGTTCACCGCATCTACCGCTCAAATGATAATAGTGATTACTTGATTTTGCTTTCTGAGGGAAGATTGGTTAACTTAGGGAATGCAACTGGGCATCCTTCAAGAATCATGGATGGATCTTTTGCTAACCAGGTACTCGCTCAAATGCACCTTTTTGATAAGAAATTTGCCGACCTGCCTGAAGATCAAAAAGCGGCCAATATCAGTGTTGAGCTGCTTCCAAAGAAACTAGATGAGGAAGTTGCTGCTGGTATGGTTGGAGGCTTCGGTGGCGTTTTAACTGTTATGACCAATGAGCAAGCAAAATATATTAATACGCCTAAAGAGGGTCCATTCAAACCAGAGTCTTACAAGTATTAATTTTATTGATGCTGATTAAATGCGGGATTTTTCCCGCATTTTTTTTATCTCAGCTTCAGTAAATACTTAAATGTCAGCCCTTAAACTAGATTGGTGGGGTAAAATTTTCGTTATTTCTTAGTTCGAATTAAATGTCTAATTTAGAGCTTGATACAACCAAATCATTTCAAAATTTAATCCTTAAATTACAGAGTTTCTGGGCAGAAAAAGGTTGCGCTATCGTTCAGCCGTTTGATATGGAGGTTGGTGCAGGCACATTTCATCCAGCTACTTTTATCAGAGCCATTGGTCCAGAGCCCTGGAAGGCAGCGTATGTTCAACCCTCGAGAAGACCAGG
The DNA here is from genome assembly GCA_001628405.1 of Candidatus Thioglobus sp. REDSEA-S12_B1. Classification (GTDB taxonomy): domain Bacteria; phylum Pseudomonadota; class Gammaproteobacteria; order PS1; family Pseudothioglobaceae; genus Pseudothioglobus. The sequence goes on from LURN01000056.1 coordinate 11,284, forward strand.
AGATGGCCGCTATGGTGAAAATCCTAATCGCCTTCAACACTATTACCAATTTCAAGTTTTACTAAAACCCTCTCCAAGCGATATTCAAGACCTTTATCTCGACTCATTAGCATCAATCGGTATTGATTTAAAAATGTATGATGTTAGATTCGTGGAAGATAATTGGGAGTCTCCAACCTTGGGTGCCTGGGGTCTGGGATGGGAAGTATGGCTTAACGGAATGGAGGTCAGTCAGTTTACTTATTTTCAGCAACTTTGAGATTGCAGACACGGATGTTTTATTTAGGCAGTTTGATGAGGCTGAATCAATGAACTTAAAGCTTATTGAAGAGAACCTTCCATTTCCAGCTTATGAACAAACCATGAAAGCCTCTCATATTTTTAATTTACTTGATGCAAGGAAAGCTATCAGTGTAACGGACAGAGCAAGGTTTATTAGAAGAGTTAGATCAATGAGTCAAAAAGTGGCTCAAGCATATTATGATTCTAGAGAGCGGCTGGGCTTTCCAATGTTAAAAAAATAGAATGATCAATTCTCAATGAGGCCATTCCACTCAATTTATAACAAGATTCTAGTTTGGTCCTCAAGTCGATTTGCTATTCTCTGGCTCTCAGTGATTAGTTTTTTTGAGTCGATCATTATCCCGCTACCACTCCAAGACTTGCTTTTGGCATCCATGTCCTTAAGAAATAGATCAAAGGCTTTTTATTTTGCTGCAATTTGCACGATTGCCTCAGTTTTAGGAGCGATTCTAGGTTACTTTATTGGGGTTCAGGCAGAAAACTTTGTCATGCCTTTGTTAATTAGTATGGGCTATGAGGCGAAATTTGAGACCGCACAAATATACTTTCAGACTTATGGTATCTATATTATCCTAATCGCTGGTTTTAGCCCTATTCCATATAAACTTTTTACAATTTCCGCTGGAATGATGTCAATGTCTCTATTTCCATTCATTGTTTTTTCTTTAATTGCAAGAGGCTCTAGATATTTTTTAATATCCCTTGTTGTAAGAAAATTTGGAAAAATGGCAGATGCGTGGTTAAATAAATACATTGATTGGCTCGGATATCTTCTTATTATCGCGATTGCTCTATTTTTATGGTATGAATACTAAATTAATAACACTTGCTATTGTTGTTGTTTTATCAGGCTGCCTCACCAATCCCCCAGGCCAGGTAATCGTTGAAGAAAAATCCTTCAATGTCGTTGAATCTAAAAGCCAACCGAGTTCTACCCAGTCTAAAAAAACAAATGTGAAGAAGAATTGGTCATTACCTGTTGATTCTCCAATTCTGAAAAATTATTCTGAAAATGATGGTCACTATGGATTAACGTTTGATAATGCTTCAGGTCAAGAGGTCAGGGCCGTTAGAAAAGGAGAAGTTGTTTATAGCGGTGATAGGATGGCCAGCTATGGAAAAATGATTATTATTAAGCACGCCTATGGCTTTTATAGCATCTACAATCAAAACCAGGAGCTGCTTGTTAGTGAAGGTGATAGTATTGAGAAAGGCGAGCTAATCGCAATCACAGGTGACAAGCCGTTTTATTTCGAAATGAAAAAATACGAGGAACCCATTAATCCATTAAAATATCTCTGATGAATGACTTTATCCACAATATAAGCCCAATTCAAACGATTGCTGTTCTTTTAGTTATCACAATTATTGCTCATTTTGTATTGGGTAAGATTCTAAAGCAAATTTCGAAGCATTCTAAAAGCACGAAGACACAAATAGACGATTATCTAATAGGTGCCATTTCAGCGCCACTTAAGCTATTGATTTGGTTTGGATGGTTATATTTTTCCCTCAAAGAGCTAACTTCTGAGATTCAATCTTTAAATGACATCGTTGGCTATATAGCTATTGCACCTGTATTTATTTTAACTTGGGGGGTCTTGAGGCTGATTTCAAGCGTTGAGAGCTATTTGCTGGAAGGTGAAGGTAATGTTGATAAAGACTCCATACGGCTTTTTACCCGTCTTGTTAAGATTCTCTTTGTATTCGCTATCATTCTCGGAGTAGCTCAATTTTATGGGTATGCTGTCTCTTCTATATTAACGCTTGGAGGTGTTGGTGGTATTGTAGTCGGCTTTGCAGCGAAGGATATGCTTGCAAATGTCTTCGGTGGCCTCATGATACAAATGGATAAACCATTCTCGACTGGAGACTGGATTCGTACAACTGACAAAAGTATTGAAGGCGTAGTAGAAAAAATAGGTTGGAGGATGACTCGAATTAGAACCTTTAACAAGAATCCTGTTTATGTTCCAAACTCTATCTTTGCAACTATACCAATAGAGACACCTTCAAGAATGACCAATAGACAAATTCATGAGGTAATAGGAATCCGCTACGATGACATTGCGCAAATGGAGAGCATTATCGAAAAAGTTGAAGAGTTGCTCTCTAACAGTGAACATATCGATAAAAGTCAGCCTTGTAGGGTCAATTTTGACTTGTTCAATGCCTCATCGCTTGATTTTGTAATTTGGGCATTTAGTTCACTCACAGATGCTGGTCAGTTTAAAAAATTTAAAGGTAAATTGCTTCTCGATATAGCTCAAATCATTGCTGATCATGGGGCTGAGATTGCCTATCCAACGCAGACTTTACATATTCAAAAATCCTAAATGAGTATCTCCAAGCTTCACATCCGCACCTTTGGGTGTCAAATGAATGAGTATGATTCGAACAAGATGAGCGACGTACTTAAGGCCTCTCACAATCTTGATCTTACCGAGGATATTAATGAGGCTGATGTGTTATTAATTAATACTTGCTCGATTAGGGAAAAAGCCGAAGATAAGCTATTTCATCAACTGGGTCGCTGGAGAAAGCTCAAAGAAAAGAATCCAAATCTAGTAATTGGTGTAGGTGGTTGTGTTGCCTCTCAAGAAGGCGACCTCATTCTTAAGAGAGCTCCCTATGTTGACATGATTTTTGGACCTCAAACCCTGCATCGACTTCCAAATATGCTGAATGAGGCATTAAATGATGATGAGATCACTGTTGATATTTCATTTCCAGAGATTGAAAAATTTGATCATTTGCCTGAGCCACATAGTGATGGCGCATCAGCCTTTGTCTCAATTATGGAGGGGTGCAGTAAATATTGTACTTTTTGCGTTGTCCCCTATACCAGGGGAGAAGAAATTTCAAGGCCATTTATAGATGTGATACATGAAGTTGAGCTCTTGGCAGAACAAGGGGTCAAAGAGGTCAACCTTCTAGGACAAAACGTCAACTCCTATAGAGGCCTTATGGATGATGGAGAGGTCGCAGATTTAGCCCTTTTGATTACTATTGTTGCTCAGATTGAGGGCATAGAAAGAATTAGATTCACCACATCACATCCGGTCGAATTTAGTGATAGATTAATCGAAACCTATGCCGAAGTCCCTGAGCTCGTCTCGCACCTACACCTTCCAGTTCAGGCTGGATCTGATAAGATTTTAGGCTTAATGAAACGGGGACATACTGCCATTGAATACAAGTCAAAAATACGTAAATTAAAACAAATACGGCCAGATATTTCTATCTCTTCTGACTTTATTATTGGGTTTCCTGGGGAAACAGAGAGTGACTTTAATGACACAGTTAAATTGATTGATGAAATTGGGTTTGATAAATCATTTAGCTTTATTTACTCTAAAAGGCCTGGCACAATTGCCTCGAGCTTTGCTGATGATGTAAGCGCCGATACTAAAAAGGAGAGACTCTCAATCGTTCAAGAAAGGTTAAACAACAACACAGAAGAAATATCAAAATCAATGATAGGAAGCACTCAAAAAGTTTTAGTTGAGGGCTTCTCAAAAAAAGGAAATACTCTCTCAGGAAGAACAGAGAATATGAGGACCGCTCACTTCGAAGGCGGAGAAGAGCTTATTGGCGAGATTGTATCGGTCAAAATCTTAGATGGAATTGCAAACTCCCTAAAGGCCGAACTCATTTAAAGCCTTAACCACAGTTTTGAAAACCAATAGTATCGTCCGTTTTCCTTTGAAGGCATAGTGCAGTTGTAACGACTCCTTCCAACTCCTAGAGGCTCTTCAGGCAAGACAGTTGCTGACTGAAGACCGCTCCACTCTATTTTTGCTTTGCTTTGGCCTGAAACGTAGCATGCAAAATTATTCATCTCATATTTACTAAGTGGCCTCGAAAAAACTAATTCTAGAGAAGGTTTAAAATCATCTTCAATAATCATAGACTTAGGTGAAATACTCTCTAATGGCATATCCAAAGTCTTAACTTTGAGGATAAAGCTATCCATTTTGGCATAGGGACCGGACATAGAAAATCTAGGGATATTTAAAAAATCACTGTTCTGGCTTGCTACGCCTGATTGCTGTCCAAAGGCAATGTAATTATTTGACTTTAGAAACTCATAAGTCTTATCATCATATTCACCATATGGATAGGCAAAATACTTATCTTTAACCCCTAATTCTTTTGAAATTCTATCTTGAGCAAGATAAACCTCATTCTCAAGAGTACCTGGCAATAGATTGACCAAATGTGGATGATTTACAGTGTGATTAAATACATCCACGAGGGGCGCCATTTCGCGTAACTGGCTCCAGGACATCATTGCATCATATTTCTTATCAATTGGATTGGTTGAAACGAATATGGACATGGGGTATTGATATTCGGTCAATAATGGGAACGCCTCATTGTAGATCGACAAAAAACCATCATCTGCTGTCAAACTAACGCAGTCGGGAGGTAAGTTTTCTTTTGATTGAAGTTTCTCAATAACTGTTTTTAAGGGAAGCACTGAATAGTCGTTTTCTTTAAGATAGGCCAAATGCTGTTTAAATACTTCCGGTGAGGTGCTGGTTGACTTGGGCCCTTCATCTGAAAAACGATGATATACAAGTATGACACAATCAGACTCTAGTGCATAAGACATAGAGGGAGAAAAAATTGCAGATAACAATAATAATTTAAATAAAATTTTTAACTTTTTCATGAGTTAAATGATAAATCAATTAACGAGCAAAATCTTGCAACTTAACATTTGTTTTCAAAGTAATTCAGTAAAATATAAATCATGAAATTTTCTTTGGATATTAAACGCTCGGAACAGCTTGCAAATATATGTGGAAGCCTAGATAAAAATCTTGAAAATATTGCAAACAACCTAAACGTTACTATTAGTAACAAAGGTGCTGATTTCAATATTAAAGGGAAAAATGCTGCAGAGGCAGTTTCTGTCCTTCAGGACCTACTTTCGATTTCAGAAAAAAAGACCATTGATTTGAGTGATATTGACTTGTGCATTAAATCACTTAATAGCACAAATGGAGAGGCCCCATCAATTACAATCAAAACCAGCAAAAAACATATTCATATAAGAAGCGGCAATCAGCAAAAATATGTCAACGCAATTATAGAAAATGATGCAGTTTTCGCTATTGGTCCAGCAGGAACAGGGAAAACCTACTTGGCAGTTGCAAGAGCAGTTGAAGCTTTAGAAAATTCGAATGTTAAAAGGATAGTGCTGGTCAGACCAGCAGTAGAAGCCGGGGAAAAATTAGGCTTTCTACCAGGAGATTTAAGTGAAAAGGTTGACCCATATCTCAGACCTATTTATGATGCCCTTTACGAGTTTATTGGTTTTGAAAAGGTCAACAAGTTAATAGAAAAACATGTAATAGAGGTTGCCCCCTTGGCATTCATGAGAGGCAGAACGCTGAATGAATCATATATCATTCTTGATGAAGCTCAAAATACAACCATTCCACAAATGAAAATGTTTTTAACAAGAATGGGCTTTGGCTCGAAAATGGTCATCACGGGTGACATTACTCAAATTGATTTGCCTAATCCTAGTCAATCAGGTCTAACAGACGCTATTAAGGTACTTAAGAATATTGACCATATTGCTTTTTGTGATTTTGATGCCGCTGATGTTGTCAGGCACCAACTCGTCAAGAAAATTGTTAGTGCATACGATAACGTTAAATGAATAGCAAAGATAAAGTAATCGTGGGTCTTTCTGGAGGTGTTGACTCTTCGGTTGCTGCCTATTTATTACTAAAACAGGGCTATGAAGTTGAAGCCTTATTTATGAAAAACTGGGATGAGGACGATGATGATGAATACTGCAGCGCCTCTGAAGATTTAGCTGATGCCCAGGAAGTTGCAAAGGCACTAGGCATTGAGCTTCATACTGTAAATTTTTCTCATGAGTACTGGGAAGATGTTTTTGAGCATTTTCTATCAGAACATAAAAAAGGAAGAACACCGAATCCGGATGTATTATGTAATCAAAGAATTAAATTTAAGGCGTTCCTAGACTATGCCAAAGACCTTGGCGCAACTAAGATTGCTACTGGACACTATGCAAGGATTAGTGAAGACAATGGAAAGTACTTTCTAAAGGCTGGCATAGATGGCAATAAAGATCAGAGCTACTTTCTGCATTTGCTGAATCAAGATCAACTTTCACAAAGCCTATTTCCGTTGGGTGAGATTGACAAGAAAGAGGTTCGTGAAATTGCGAAAAATAATAATTTTGTTACTGCAGAAAAAAAAGACTCTACCGGAATCTGTTTTATAGGTGAAAGGCCATTCTCAGAATTTTTAACGACTTTTCTACCAAAAGAAAAAGGTGACATCGTTGACCAAGATGGTACCTTTATAAAACACCATAATGGGCTTCCTTTCTATACCATTGGACAGAGAAAAGGCCTTGAGATTGGCGGTGGATATGGTAATTCTCAAGAGCCTTGGTTTGTCGCAGACAAATTGACTGAATCGAATCAAATAGTGGCAGTGCAAGGAGATCACGACCTGCTTTACCATAATTCATTAGTAGCAGATGAAATCCACTGGATTGATGACGAACCAGAGATGCCCATGCAATGTAGTGCTAAAATACGTTACCGACAAGCTTCGCAAGAATGCTCAGTTAGAATTGGAGAAAACCACACCATTAAGGTTTTTTTTAAAGATTCTCAAAGAGCGATTACGCCAGGCCAATCTGTAGTTTTTTATGATGGTGAAACTTGCCTTGGTGGGAGTGTAATTAAATCCAGATACAATGAATAAGTCAGCAAAACAAACCATAGCACTTGCAAGCATTTTTCAATCATCCGCTTTAGTGCACCAGCTAGCTATTTCTGGTAAGTGTGATAGCCATACAAATAAGGCAAGTCTTAACAGTATTGTTAGCTCAAGTGATTCTATTGACGAGATCTTTACTTCTCCTGAAGACTTAAAAATTGGTTTTGATTCTCTAAAATTGATTCTTGAGAAAAAAACAATAGAAATGCACAACGTCATGGTTTACGCTACAGCCCTGATTAATTTAGAAAAAAAATTAATGAAAAAACCTAAACTATTAGATCAAATCTCAGAAGAAATTAATCTCATTAATAAACAGGAATTTTTTGACATTTATCACAGCAACTCTATTGCTCGATTGGCTGAGTTATATAAAAACACATTAGGGAGCTTAAACCCTACGATTATGGTTCGTGGAGAGCAAATTTATCTATCCAATCAACACACAGCCAATCATATAAGGGCGCTTCTTTTGGCTGGAATTAGAGCAGTCTCATTATGGAAAAATCAAGGCGGGAAGACCTGGCACTTGTTATTCGGTAAAAAGAAAACACTACAATATATCAAATCACTTGCAAATTAATCTATTCCTATTAAACGCTTGCATAATTGAGGGTGAGACTCTATAATTCATGTTTTCTTAATTTAAGCACAATTAATATTTATGGCCAATTCAGCAGGTTCAAGAAAACGCGCAAGACAAGCAGTTAAACGCAACAAGCATAACTCTCAGATAAGAGCTAAAGTTCGTACTTTCATTAAAAAGGTGACTTATGCAATCGATGCGGGAAATAAAAAGGAAGCAACAAGTGGTTTTGCCGATATGCAAAAAAATCTTGATCAAGCGGTAAGCAAGGGTTTATATCACAAGAACCTAGCTGCCAGAAAGAAATCACGTATTAGTGCTCAAATCAAAGCTCTATAAATATCATTCTATTATAGGTTGAGCTCTTGATAATCAAATCATTGCTATAATTAAACCCTCTCTGAGGGTTTTTTTATGTCCAAAAGCAATTAGCGCTATGATTAATGAAAGTGACAAGTCATTGTTTAGGTCGACAGTTGATCATCAGAAACCAGTTGATAAAGACAGCCCTGGTGAAAATATTGCCATAAAAGCTAATCCAAGAAAGCCATTTGAAAATTACAGTTTTTTATACGAGCCTAACTTATCTGGATCAGAGCCAGTAGTCTACAGCATAGATGGATTATCACCAAAAACTCTAAAAAAAATGAAGCAAGGCAATTTAGGATTTACTCCGTCAATTGACTTGCATGGACACAAAATAGAAGAAGCCTGTCGATCATTGTCAGACTTTATTCATTTTCATTCAGACAAACGATTCATTCAGATTATTCATGGCAAAGGATATCACTCTGCTGACGGACTATCAATTATGAAGTCCCAAGTGATTCATTACCTAAAACAACATCCAAGCGTTCTCGCTTTTTGCTCTTGCCCTCAAGAAATGGGGGGAACTGGAGCAGTATTTGTTCATCTAAAAGCAAATGTTTAATATTGACGAAATATACTCAGTATCAGACTATATCAAGTTGTGTAAAAACGCAATAGAGAAAAATATACCGCAGTGCTTTGTACAGGGTGAAATCTCAAATTTGTCAATGCCCTCTTCTGGTCATTGGTATTTCTCTCTTAAAGACAAAAATAGCCAAGTAAGATGTGCATTTTTTAGATTAAATCAAAGAAAAATTAAATTTACACCGGAAAATGGAATGTCGGTGATCATAAGAGGAGCAACCACTCTATATCCCCAAAGAGGTGACTTTCAACTGATCATTCAGCAAATGGAGCCAGCGGGAATTGGAAATCTTCAATTAGCATTTGATCAGTTAAAAAACAAGCTTAGGCTCGAAGGTTTATTTGATTCAGCAAACAAAAAAGAAATTCCATCATTCCCAACTAAAATTGGTGTCATTTCCTCTTCAACAGGCGCAGTAATTAAAGATATTATCAAGGTTTTAAATTCACGATATCCTCTTGCGAAAATACTCCTTTACGATACCGTTGTTCAAGGAGAAAATGCCCATCTAAAAATCATAAAAGCACTCAGGGCTGCAGACCGATCAAAGAATTGCGATGTCATTATTCTTGCAAGGGGAGGAGGCTCTCTAGAGGACCTCTGGGCATTCAATGAGGAAGAGCTTGCAAGAGAAATATATCAATGCTCTACGCCTATTATTAGTTCCATAGGACATGAAACTGACACAACAATTGCTGACTTTGTTTCAGACCTCAGAGCACCAACCCCCTCTGCTGCTGCTATGTCAGCAACCCCAGACCTAAATACTATTCTTTACAATGCTTCAAAACTTAAAAAATACCTTTATGATTCAATTAAACAATCCATTGAATCTAAGAAAAATACTCTGGAATTACTTAGGCTTAGAATTGTAAACCCAAGTCAACAACTCCTCCTGAATGCACAAAAACTGGATGAACTTGAAATAAGACTGCTGAAACAGAATAAAACTTTGATTGATGATAACAAAGAAAAATTGAAGCTGTCATTTTCTCAATTATTAACTCACTCTCAAAACTTTATTAAAGTACAGCAGAACGAGCTCTCAAATTATGGAAATTCACTAAACCTGCTATCGCCCCTTAATACATTATCTAGGGGTTACACAATGACCCAAGATAATAGAGGTAGTATTATCACCTCAGTCAAAAGAATCAAGCTAAATGAAGTAATTTCTACTAAATTTCATGATGGTAAAGTTACTTCCAAAGTGGTCAATAAAGAGGATAATTAAGCTATAAAAATTAACCAACATTAAATATGAAATCTGATGTAACACTTTTGAGACGTATTGGCTCAATCAGCTATGACTTTTTTCTTGTTTTTTCATTTGTCTTCTTTGTCGCTGGAATTGTAATTCTTCTCAACAATAAAGAGCCAATTACAAGTAATTTTTTCTTTTTTCTAGTAACGCTTCCTGCAATTTATCTATATTTTTCAATATCCTGGGTGAAAGGAAAACAAACCCTTGGAATGAGAGCATGGAAGTTCGAAATTATCCAGAAGAATGGTGAAAACATAACCTTTAAGCAATCTTTTATAAGGTTTTCTTTAGCCATAGTATCGTTAATCGGCTTAGGATTTATCTTTCAGTTGCTGAATAAAAATAGATTGCCAATTCATGATTACTACTCTAAAACTTACCTCAGTTCGATCTACAAATAATATGTCACCTGATCAATTCAATATATTATGATTTTATGAAAAATAAATCACAAGCTGGCTTAATAGGTTTTATCTATAAGAATAAAGTCACTATTGCTTTGATTATTGTTTTAGTTGCACTAGTAAAACAAAATATTTTTGAAAATAATTTTCCATATGTAGTTATTGAGAGAGAGAAATCAATCGAAAAGATTAGACTGTCGAACTCCAATTTAGCTACTGAAAATTCAATTCTTGAGCGTAAGATTGAAAATTTTACTGAAGAAGATTTAAATTTGATTGAGTCAAAAGCAAGATTTAAATATGGGTTAATTAAAGAGGGTGAACATTTTTTTAAGGTAAACAGAATTGTTGAGACAGAAGCATCAACAGAAAATGATAAGGCTACACTATAATTGTTGATATTAAGCAAAATTGCCTGAGGACAACCTCATAAATATGAAAAAAAATAAATATTTTCTAGTCGTCCCAGCCAGTGGAATTGGACAAAGAATGAATTCAAAAATTCCGAAACAATATTTAAAACTAGAAAACGGTTTATCAATACTTGATCAGTGCCTTGAGTCGACCCTATCAAGTGAATTCATCTCGGGATTCATTGTTGCTCTAGATAAGAAAGATAAGCTCTTCAAGTCTTCCGTTTTCGCTGCGCACGAAAAACTCATCTCAATTGTGAATGGTGGTAAAGAAAGATTTCACTCTGTACAAAGTGCATTAAGCGAATTAAGTCAAATTGCAAAGCCAGATGACTGGGTTTTAGTGCATGATGCTGTAAGGCCATGTATTAAAAAAGATGACATTCATAAGCTTATAGAAGAGGTCGGAGATGATAAGGTCGGAGGTATTCTTGCTGATAAAGTCGTTGATACAGTTAAACAAAAAAATAGTAATGGTCTAGTTTCAACAATCGACAGGAAAAAACTTCACTTAGCTCAAACACCTCAAATGTTTAGATTCGGCATTTTGAAAGAAGCAATTGAGAAGGCAATTAAACTCAATATTCATGTAACTGATGAGTCTGAAGCACTTGAGTGTCTTGGTTATTCAATTAGAATTGTTGATGGTTCATCCAGTAATATTAAAATTACAACTCAAGAGGATTTAGAGTTAGCTAACTATTATTTGAAACAATGATGAATATTAAAACAGGCATTGGCCAAGATTCTCACCGATTTGAAAAAAACAAAGAGAAGCCTTTAATTCTTGCTGGCATTAAATTTGAGCATCCATTTGGATTAGAAGGGAATAGTGATGCTGATGTAATATTTCACTCTATAACTAATTCAATATCCAGCATAACTGGGAGAAATATCCTTGGAGATGTTGCTGATCAACTTGTCAAAAATGGTCAAAAAGATAGTAGTGAATATCTTAATCTTGCACTGAATGATTTAAAAGGATGGAAAATAAATCATATTGCCATTGCCATTGAGTGCCTAACACCAAAAATTTCTGCTCAAATCGAGGCTATGAAAGAAAACATAGCCAAGCTTTGCAAAATAAATACCACTGAAGTTGGAATAACCGCAACCACTGGCGAAGGCCTAACTGCCTTTGGAAGAGGCGAAGGGATTCAAGCTATAACCATAATCACAGTTAGTAAACCATGACTCTAATAGACAACCCTTCTCGATCAAAAATTAATAAAATTCACTTTATAGGTATTGGCGGCTCGGGCATGAGCGGTATCGCCGAGGTGCTTGTTAATTTAGGTTACGAAATCTCAGGATCTGATATTCAGTCCAGTGATGCTACCAAGAAACTTGAAAAGCTTGGCTGCACAATCAACTACACTCAAAAAGCAGAAAATGTTTTAGGCAAAGAGGCAGTTGTTGTTTCTTCTGCAATCAATAAAAACAATCCCGAGCTTCAGGAGGCAAGGCATCAAAAATTATTGATTGTACCTAGAGCTGAAATGTTGGGAGAGCTGATGCGATTTAGATTCGGAATTGCAGTCTCCGGAACACACGGTAAAACTACAACTACAAGCCTTATAGTTCAAATTTTGAGTGAGGCAAAACTTGACCCAACCTACATCATCGGAGGCATTATTAATGCAACTGGAATGAATGCAAAATTAGGCAATAGTGACTACCTAATCGCTGAGGCAGACGAAAGCGACGCTTCTTTCCTTCACCTTCAACCAATGCTCAGCGTCATAACCAATATCGATGAAGACCATATGGCTACTTATAATCATAACTATGCCAAATTGACTGAAGCTTTTATTAACTTCACATCAAACCTTCCATTCTATGGAGTATGCGTTGCCTGTATAGATGACAAAGGAGTTCAAGATATCCTTAAGAAAATTCATAGGCCAGTATTGAGTTATGGCTTTAGCAATGATGCAGATGTAAAAGCATCCAATATCTCGCAGGACAAAATGAAGATGTCTTTCGATGTGAGTTGTGATAAATATGAAAAGAACTTCCCAGTAACTTTAAATTTAATTGGCAGACACAACGTCCTAAATGCTCTTGCAGCAATTAGCGTTTCACTAGAGCTTGACATTAACATTAAGGATATCCAAAATGCTTTATCACACTTTAGTGGCGTCTCCAGAAGACTGGATTATCATCAAACACTCAAGATAAATCATCATAATATTCCTTTATTTGATGACTATGGACATCACCCAAATGAAATTTCAGAGGTATTTAGCTCTCTTAGAAATACTTTTCCAGATAAAAGACTTGTGGTCATTTTTCAGCCACATAGATATTCACGAACGAGAGATCTTTTTAATGAATTTGTAAGCAGTTTATCCAAAGTTGATGCTTTGATACTTCTCAATATCTATTCAGCAAATGAAGCCCCAATTAACACTATAAGTTCTTCAACACTTGCCGATTCAATCAGGAGAAGAAGCTCAATAGACCCAATTGTTGCCAAAGATATTGCAGAGATTATTGAAATTATTCCAAATATAATTGAAGAAAATGATGTGGTTCTGACTCTTGGAGCGGGTGATGTCAGCAAAATTCCTCATGAACTTAAAGAGCATTTTTGTTAAACAGTATCATGCTTAAATTTAATGAGCCAATGTCTAAACACTGTTCTCTTAGATCTGGAGGAGAGACCTCTGAATTCTTTCAACCCCTCAATCTGGAAGAACTGTCCAACTTTTTAAAAAACAACACAAAACCAATCCTTATGGTTGGCTTGGGTAGTAATCTTTTAGTTCGTGACAGAGGCTTTAATGGGGTCACAATTCATACCAAAAACTTAAAAGAACTGAATATTGCTGATAACTTAATTGTGTCAGGCGCTGGAACATCGTTAGCCAAATTATCAAGGTTTGCATTGGCAAATTTGAAGTACGGTGCTGAATTTCTCAGTGCAATTCCTGGCTCGGTAGGTGGCGCTCTTGCAATGAACGCAGGAGCATTTGGCTCTGAAATATGGCAATATGTTGTTTCCGTGAAAACAATGAGTTTTTCTGGAGAAATTTATGAAAGAAATCCGAGTGATTTTGAGGTCTCTTATCGCTCAACTATTCACAAAAACAGTGATGAGTTTTTTGTCGGTGCTGTTTTTAATTTCAACCTGAAGGAACAAAATGATGATGTTGGTGATTTACTCAAAAAGAGAAACACGACTCAACCTATTGGACTTCCAAGTTGTGGAAGTGTTTTCAAAAATCCAAAAAATCATTTTGCCGCAAAACTTATTGAGTCCAGCGGACTCAAGGGTTATTGTATTGGAGGTGCTTGTGTTTCCGATAAGCATGCTAACTATATTATTAACCAGAATAATGCAACAGCTCAGGATATTGAAAATTTGATTGCTTATATTCAAGACACAATTAAGAGAAAATATAACGTCGAACTCGAAACTGAAATAATAATTATATGATTGCTGTTTTAATGGGTGGTTACTCTGCTGAAAGAGAGATCTCTCTTCTTAGTGGAGAGGCTGTCTATAAGTCCCTTTGCGAAAGCAAAATTGATTGCTTCCCTTTTGATTTGAACGATAAAAATCTTGATGAGTTGTGGAAACTGAAGTTTCACAAAGCATTTATTGTTCTCCATGGAAGAGGCGGTGAAGACGGGTTTATTCAGACAGAACTGATGAAAAAAAATATTTCATTCACGGGTTCAGATGCTAAATCGTCTAGCTTATGCATGGATAAAGCATTAACGAAAGATTTATGGAAAAAACACAACCTACCGCTCTCTGATTCAATCGTTGTAAACAAAGGAGAGACACCACCCTCTATTTCATTTCCTCAACCCTGGGCAGTGAAACCGACCCTCGAAGGCTCAAGCATAGGGATTAGCAAAGTTTCAAAGAAAACAGAGCTTGATTCTGCGCTTAATGAGGCTTTTCAGTATGGCAATCAAGCTCTGGTGGAACAATGGATTGAAGGTGAAGAATATACTGTTTCAATCTTAAATAATCAGGCGCTTCCAAGCATAAAGATTACATCGGATCATGATATTTATGATTATCACTCAAAATACTTTAGCAATAAAACTGAATACCTCTGCCCTTCAGATCTGACTGATGAACAAGAACTCAAACTTCAAAATATTGCACTAAAAGCCTTTAACTTAACTGGCGCATCTGGCTGGGGGCGAGTTGACTTTATCCTTGATAAAGACAAAAACCCTTTCCTTTTGGAAATCAACACAGTTCCTGGAATGACTTCTCATTCGCTTGTGCCGATGGCAGCAAAAGCTTCAAATTTGAGCTTCAATGAGCTAGTTCTCAGAATACTTCATGGCTAAGGAAAGAACAAATCAAGTCAAAAAACAAAAAACGCCTCTAAAGAGTGTTTTCAGAAATTTTGCTAGAAAACTAGCCTACTTGTTATTGAGCTTTTCTCTTATCTTTGTAATTTATCTGATTGATCGCTCAAAACTTTTCGAACCAAAAATTGCCTGGGAAATTAATGGAGAATTAGTGAGCGATGCCCAAAGATATGAGGATTTAGTTAAGCCATTAATTCAAAACAAATATCTGCTCAATCTTAATCAAATAAAGGACAAACTAAGAGAGAGCGCATGGGTTTATGATGCTCAAGCTCAAAGGATTTTTTGGAATCAAATAAAGGTATCAATTCAGGAGCATGATGTTGCCATGAGGTGGAATTCAACAGGCTATATCTCCTCTAAAGGTGTTCTTTTCAAGCCCAACTTTACAGTTAAAACAGATGCACCCATAGGCATTTTTGACGAGACAAATGTCGCTGAATCTTATTCTGACTTCAGGCAATATCAAGCGATTTTAGAGCCAGTTAAAATCTCTATTTTCAAAAGAACATCGATTGATGAATTGACACTCGAGAATAATATAAAGATTATTTTGGGGCATCAAAAACAAAAGGAACGCTTAGAAATATTTGTAAAGTCTTTTGAGAAGCTAAAAAAATACAAAAAAATTAGGACTAGGGGAATTTTCGATATGAGGTATCCTAACGGATTTGCGCTGAGTTATTCGCCATTATAACTTTATAGCAAAGCGCAAAGCTAATGGCCATCCAGAATATGATTAGCACCATTGCAACCCAAAAGATTATTTCACCGACGCCCAGCAGAATTATTAAACCAACCAATATAGCTGGAACACCCAATTTGATAATGAGAATTCCAAACTGAACACTAAGTCTGAGTTTGTTTTTTTTGTAGGGAACATCGTTTGCTAAACCAACAAGGTTAAGAGACATAGGAATAAGTAAAAAATAGATAATGGGTACCAAAAAAGGCGAAATAAATATTGGAAACTGGGTTGCGATTGATAAGAAAAGAAATAATAGAAAAAAACGACCCAATCTTAGACTTGGAAAAACGACGCCCAGTCTTGCAACTGAACCATGCCCCGATACTACTAGGCGATAGATATTGATTATGAGAGCCATATAGGCGTAGTCAAACATGATTAAGTATAGCTCATAGAATCTTGGGTACTCTTGAACCTCACCAACGCCAAATAATTGCGCTTGAAGAATGGTCATCAATTCTGGCAATATAGTGATAAATGGTATAGCTGCTAGAAAAGGGAAGACGCTAGACTCTAGCAATTTTTGCCAATTAGAAAAAGCAAAGGCCAAAGTCGCAAGAATTGTTTGTCTGATTGGAATATTGTTCATGATAAGTTTGAATTTACTACGTTAATTGTAATGGTTAGTTTGTCTCCAGGTTGCAAAATATCTGTCTCATTTAAATCATTCCAATCCCTTATCTGTGAAACTTTGACTTTATATTTCTGCGCAATTAAGGAAAGGTTATCGCCACTCCTTACTGTATAAACTATCTTTCTGTTTATATCAATTCCAGTATTTGTTATTTTAGCTAACTCTGTCTTCTCTTTAGCATCAATCAAAATAACTAACTCTTTGCCAATCGACAGCGGCGCTGTCGGAACAATCTTATTCCATCTAACTAGATCATTGACAGTAACATCAAAATTACGTGATATCTTCCAAAGGCTATCGCCAGAGACAACTTTGTAAATCAATTTATCTGAATTCTTTGTTGCATTGAGTCTACTTTTTTCTCTTTGAGCATCAGACAACGAATAGTAAGCTTCACTCTCTCTTGCTAGGGGCACAATAAGGTAACTGTTAGCTCTAATTAAGCTTCCATTAATATTGTTAACGCTCTGAATTTGATTAATCGTAGTGTTAAAGTTTTGAGCAATGACACTTAAACTATCGCCCTCCTTTACCTTGTAACGAGTCCAACTAACCTTTGGCCTATTCTTTTGATTAGTCAAAATCTCTTTAAAATCACCTACCACATCAACAGGCAACAAAATTGTGTAAGGCAGTTCCTCAGGCGTTGCCCATCTTTTTAGTCCAGGATTAAACGAGTAGATTTCATCAATACTTAAGTTGGTCCACTGTGCAATCAAAGCTAAATCGAACTGAGATTCTAATTTAATTGGCTCTAGGTATGGTTTATTTTCAATTTTGATAAGTTTTTGATTGAAGCGCTCAGGATTTTTCAAGACCTTTCCTAGTGCTAAGAGTTTTGGGACATATTTTTCTGTTTCTTTAGGTAAGTCTAGACTCCAGTAGTCAGTCCTCTTACCTTGGTTACGATTCTTATCGATAGCTCTTTGTACCCTTCCAGGACCAGCATTATAGGCTGCAATTGAGAGTAGCCAATCTCCATCAAACATTCGATTTAAATCTTTTAAGTATCGAACTGCGGCCTTCGTTGAAGCTAACACGTCTCTCCGATCTTCGTGCCACCAATCTTCATCGAGCCCATACATCCTTCCGGTTGAAGGAATAAACTGCCAAATACCGGTTGCCGTTCCATGAGAATATGAAAATGGATAGTAATCAGACTCTACTATAGGTAGCAAAGCTATTTCAATCGGCAGTTCTTCTTTCTCAACCTCAGAAACCACAAGATATAGAAATGGCTCTGCACGTTTTGAGATGCTGGCTAGGTAATCTGGTCGCTGACTAATCCAATCGATGTGACTTTGAATTCTAGGATTGTTATCAACAATAATTTCTTGACGATCGGCGATCACTCTCCATAAGTCATTGTCATCTGAATAATTTAGCGCATCAACATTATCAGCCTCAAAAATTGCTAAATTATTATCACCCACCAGACTCTGACAGCCAGATAAAACCAATACAATAATTAAAAGTAGAGGCCTCACAAACACCTTTAGGACTTGCTAGCGCATTCAGGAGAATCAGGCGCTGCCTTTCTCTTCTCCCATTCTTTCGGGGTATAGGTATGCATCGCTAGCGCATGAATATGCTTGAGCTCTTCAGTAAATAGCTTATTTATAAAACGGTGCCTATCGATCAGCTTCATCTCATCAAAATCTGAGCTCACAACGACAATTTTGAAGTGAGACTCTGTTGCCGGACCAGAGTGCTGACCTGATTCATTCACAACTTCACAGTATTCTGGCTGGAGTGCCAGCTGGAGTTGTTCTTCAAGGTGGTTTTGCATACTAATCATCAGTAGAACTCACATTGGCATATTCAAAAGAATCAGAAAAGAAATTTTCTTTCTTTAGTTTGTTTTCTATACAGCTTTTTGCAGCCGCCTTTACCATGACAGGTGGTCCGCAAGCGTATACCTCAAAATCTGTTAAATCATCAAAATCACTCATCACAGCCTCATGAACATACCCGGATTTTTTACTCCATGAGCTATCAGGCTCGGATAAAACTGGAACAAAGTTAATATTAGCATGTTTTTCACTCCACTCAGATGGCAGATTTAAATAAAAGTCTTGCTCCGTGCGAACACCCCAGTATAAGTAAACAGTTCTGCTTGAATTCATTAATATTAAATGCTCTATGATAGCTTTGATAGGACCAAATCCAGTTCCACCAGCTATAAATATGATTGGACAGTCACTATCATCTCTTAGAAAGAAACTTCCTTTGGGTCCCTCTATCCTTAAAATGGTTTTCTCAGTTAAAGCATTAAAAACAAAATTTGTAAACTGCCCTCCTTCAACCAAACGAACATGAAGCTCTAATAAGTTTGAATTGGTGGGAGCATTAGCAATTGAGAAAGCCCTTGGCTCGAAATCAGGATGCTCAATATCAAGATACTGGCCAGCCAAATACTGAAGAGACTGCGATCCAGGTATCTTCAAAATCAGCTGAATTACATCATGATTTAGGTGATTAACCTCTTCGACACGACACGGCATACTTCGAATCTGTATATTGGCTAAAGAGTCTAACTCATCAACCGCAATGTACAGGTCACTTTTAGCTTTGCATTGACACAATAGAGCAATGTTGGCATCTCGATCTTCCTCGCTGATTGCATCAGGAATAGGCCCATCATAATCGACTTCACCATTGAGAATAACCGCTTTGCATTGCCCACAAAATCCATTTTGACATCCGTACGGAAAGTTAAAGCCATTAGATAGAGCTCCGTCTAGAACTGTCTCTTCGCCTCCGCACTCAAAAGATTTGCCACTAACCTGATTTAAAACCGTGTACATCGTTTTAGAGATAAACAAATAAAGCTGACATTATAATGTAGGACATACAAATATAAGCTTAGTATTGTTATGACTATTGGGTCAAAAAAATTTGTTTTATTTTTGATGGGACCAACAGCCTCTGGAAAGACAGATCTAGCAATTGAGATAAGCAAAATCATTAATTCAAAATTAATAAGCGTTGACTCAGCCCTTATCTATAGAGGGATGGATATTGGTACCGCTAAACCAGACAAAGAAACACTCAAGAAATTTCCACATGAACTTATAGATATTTGTGAGCCAGAAGACAGTTTCTCTGTCAATGATTTCATTGACCTAGCAACAACACAAATTGAACTAGCTTTCAAGGAAAATAAGCTTCCTATATTGGTTGGAGGAACCTCCTTTTATTTTAATGCTCTGGAGCATGGGATATCTAATCTCCCAGCTTCGACAGATCAATCTAGAAAACATTTCAATGACCTACTGAAAAAACATGGCAGCGAAAAGTTACACAATAATTTGAAAGAAATTGACCCCGAATCGGCTGCTCGTATTCACCCCAATGACTCTCAAAGAATAACAAGAGCTCTCGAAGTTCACGACCTTTCAGGTAAAACTTTAAGCAGCTTGCAGGGCCAAAAAAATAACAAGAAGCTTAATCTTAAAATTAAGAAAATTATCCTCATGCCGAATAGGTCAGAGCTCCATGAAAGGATAGAAGAGCGCTTTATTGATATGATTAAAAATGGATTTTTAGATGAAGTAAAAGCTCTCAAAAATAATAAAAAACTTAATCTTGATCTAGCTTCAATGAGGTGTGTTGGATATAGACAAGTTTGGAATTACTTTGATGGAATGTACAACAAAAAAGAAATGATAGAAAAGGCTATCGTAGCAACAAGGCAGCTTTGCAAGAGACAATGCACTTGGCTCAGAAATGAGGAAGAAGCCCTAGTTCTAGCTAGCCCAAGCATTGAAAAAGCAATTGATTACATCAAATAATTATTGATTAACGCTGTATAAGTCTATTAACTCTTTGATTGCTTAGTAAGTTTCTCCATCGTACCGAGCATAGTTCTTAAACTGTCTTTGGTAGTTTCAAAATCATCACTAGTTAATTCAGATACTGCCAAATTTTCAATCTCGTGAAATTTAGGGAAGACTTCTTCCATCAGATTTTCACCTGCTTGAGTAATATGGACAACAACACGTCTACCGTCATCTGAGTGGGGCTCCTTTCTGCAGTAACCATGCTTTTCAAGGGTGGTCAAAATACCAGTCAATGTACTTTTTGCAATGCCGGCATTCCTTGCTAAATTAGCAGTCTCAAGGTCTCCCCAAACCCACAAAACCCACATCACAACAAATCCAGAAAATGATAGATTAAATTCTTTCAGAACTTGATTTTCTGAAAAGTTTCTAAAGATAGATGTAAATCTAAAAGCATTAGAGACAACCGAGACTGACCTACCATATAGGCCAACAGAGATAAGATGTTGCTTGGCTTTTTCTTCAGCTTTTGAAAGCTTTGGATGGTCCTTGTTATTAGTACTTTTTTTCATTATTACTATGTCAAATTTGATCTTTTTAAGGTTGTACCACCTTTCCAAGAGACCCCTACTTGACGATAGTATCCCTTAATTAACTCCTCTGGTGAAAGTAATTGAAACTCTTCAACTGGTGAATTAAAAAAATCAATTTCAAAAGAGCCCTGAAAGGTTAGCCCAATCTCTGCATCATAACCTGACATTGTCACAACTTCATCAAGGCTATCTTTGCCATCGCACTCTATCGAGGGCATCCATCGATTATGAACCATCGGTAATGCGTTGACAAAGCCGGCATGGTCTGACTCGCTCTCAATCGTGAATTTAGCCTGAATCAGTCGATGATCATAGGCTGCTAGAGTAGCCCCAAAAGTGCCGCCTTGCTCAAGTCGCGGACCTGCCTTACCAACAGTGGTAGGCCTAGTTAAATGAATTGATCCAATTTTTTTAGGATAGCCTTGAAATTGGCCACGCATAACAGCGTAGTCTTTATCAACCCAGATATAGACGCAACGTGAGTATGTTTTTCCCATAAACTTGCACCTTACGACAAAAAATACTTCTTTATATTGAGCCCTCATAGGATCTAACAATTCATTAAAGTTATCGCTACAACTCTGCCAGTCAGCCCAAATTACCGCAACAGCTCCAGGATCCTCATCAGCTAATTCAAATCCATCAGGCAAAAGCTCAGCAACGCGATCAGGATTTGTTCTATACTCAAGCGTCAAGAGAGTTCCAGAGTAGTGCCAAGGAACATTGGGAAGCAGAGACGAAATACCAGTTGATGTCCTGGGAAACATAAAACCTTTTATCGACATAATTTAATATTTATTTTGAATGATAAAATTATATTATATAATACATTCGTTCGTACCCAAATGATTTTAAATAAATAAATCTTTACTAAGTTTAATTTCATAATATAATATATTCATTCGTACCCAAATGAAATAAGGAAAAATACCAATGACAACCAAAGAATATCGAAGAATATTGTTGAATGGTTACCCAGTTCAGACAACTGTTGAGGGCAACGAGCTCGTAACCAAAGATGGAAGAAGCATTGACATAAATGAAGCTCAACATCTCCCTCCTACTCAACCTTCAAAGATAATTTGTGTTCATTTAAATTATGAAAGTCGCGTCAAGGAATATATTACAAAATTACCCCCTGCTCCAACATATTTTCATAAACCTATTACCGCCCTGAATAGCCATAATGGAGATATTGTCAGGCCTGAGAGATGTAAATGGCTTAACTATGAAGGTGAAATTGCTATTGTTATTGGCCGGAACTGTCGCAATATTAGCCCAGATGAAGCCAAAGATTATATTGCCGGATACACTGTTGCAAATGATTATGGACTTCATGATTTTAGAGATACCGATGCTGGCTCAATGCTTCGAGTAAAAGGCTCAGATACCCTGTGTCCAGTAGGACCTGGGCTTGTTACAGGATGGGATTTTCACAACAAAGGTATTCGTACCATTGTTAATGGAAAGGTAATGCAAGATGCAAACACCAATGAAATGGAATGGGATATGAATTATCTTGTTGCGGATATTGCACGCAATATTACTCTAGAACCGGGAGACTTATTACTTTCTGGTACCCCTGCAAATAGCCGACCAGTGAACCCTGGCGATATTGTTGAAGTCGAGGTTGAAGGCTTAGGGAAACTATCAAATAGAATTGTTCATGGGGCCACACCAATCCGTGATGATGTTGGCGCACAACCATCGAGTTCAGAAGAAGTTGTATCTACAGCTATGGGTGGTGACTGGGAATTTCGAGGTAAAAGAGCTGCAGGCGGCCAGGGCGCAAAATTCTATAAATCATCACTCAAAAAAAAATAAACTATGGCAAAAATACTAAAAACTGTTTGTCCAACAAATAATGATGATGTTGACGCTGACATTACCAGTCATGATACTTATGAAAAAGGATTTCCTCACAATGCATTTAAAAGACTTCGAGACGATGAACCATGTGCATGGATTGATGAACACGATGGAGGAAAAGGTTTTTGGGCAATCACTCGATACAATGACATTAGAGAAGTTAACGGCTTACCAAAAATCTTCAGTTCTGCTCAAGGTATTCGTTTAGAAGAACAATCAAAAGAAGAGTTCGAGGCTCGTAAAACATTCCAAGAAACTGATCCACCTGTTCATACTCGTCAACGTATGATGTTTCATCGAGGCTTTACACGCAAACTTGTTTCTACCTACGAGCCACTTATTCGTGAAATTTGTAATGACATTCTAAATGATGCTGTCGATCTGAACGAGGTTGATGCAACCAAAGAAATAGCTAAAAAATTACCTATGAGAATGCTTGGTCGAGTTGTAGGCACGCCGGATGAAGATGCAGAATGGTTGGTCTCAAAAGGTGACTCAATGATTGCTAATAGTGACCCAGATTTCACAGACCATGTTATTGACAAAGTGGATACTGATGAATATAGATTCTTGCCATTTAGATCTCCTGCAGGCAGGGAAATATATGACTATGGAGAAAAGCAGAAAAAACTTCGTGAAAATAATGATATGGGTGATGTTTTATCAATGCTTCTTCAACCAGACAAGCATGGTGACACACTGTCAGATTTAGAATTTAAAAACTTTTTCGCGCTCATGGTAGCTGCAGGTAACGATACGACTCGCTACTCTATGGCATTTTCCATGCACGCTCTAGCAAACAATCCCTATATTTTTGATTGTCTAAAATCTTCTCCCGATGATGCTCCAATTTGGTCAACTGCAACTGAAGAATTCATCAGATGGGCATCTCCAACTATGCACTTTAGAAGAACAGCCACTGAAGACTACATTCTGCATAATAAAAAAATTAGAGAAGGCGACAAAGTTGCTGTATGGTTTATTTCAGGAAACTATGATGAACGTAAGTTTGCTGAGCCTTTTAGCTTTAATCTAGAGAGAGAAAATAATCAACATATTGCTTTTGGTCAGGGAGGACCTCATACCTGCCTAGGGATGTGGCTTGCAAGACTTGAAGTCAAGGTGGCTATGCAAGAGTTACTTAAACGAGTATCTAAAATTGAACAAATTGGACCTGAAAAATACTTACGCTCAAATTTTATTCGTGGAATAAAAAATTTACCCGTAAGATTAACATCGGCATAATAATGAGTAACCAACTAAAAAGGATAAAATTAAGATGAAAGATTACAAAAGAATTAGAGTGCTCTTCTCGGATCATCTCGGTCTTGCAAGAGGAAAATATCAACCAACAAACACTGCAGCTGGTGGTGAAGCAAAGTTCTGTATCAGTCTTTATGGGCTTACCTATGATAAACAACTGTTGCCTGCCCCAGGCAGCGGTTTATTGGAGGGCTTACCTGATGTAGTTGCGAAATACAAAAAAGAGGATATTCTCCCTTCATGGGAAGCGGATACCGGTATTGTGATTCCTGATATCGAATTCAATGGAGAGCCTCTAGCGCACTGCGGCAGAAATGTATTAAAAAAGACCATTACGCAATTTGAAAAAATAGGCCTAACTCCTTATGTTGGGATAGAGCTTGAAGCATATGTGTTTGAAAAAGACAATGATGGCAATTGGGTTCCTTATAACACGCCTGGAGCCTACGTATATGGAACAGGAGCAAAAGTTGATCCTGCTGGCCTGATTGATGAAGTGTGGCTGCAAGCTGAAGCCTGCGGGATTGAGTTAGAATCATTTAATTCAGAATTTGATTCACCACAGTTTGAGCTTACTTTAAAGTACGGAAAGGCCCTAGAAGCAGTTGATCAAATCTTTTTATTCAAAACAATGGCCAAAGAAATTTTTGAACAAAAGGGTTATCTATTAAGCTTCATGCCTAAGCCTTTATCGGCAAATGGTGGAAGCGGGATGCATATTAACTTTAGTTTTGACAATAAAAAAGGTAACAATGCAATATATGACAAATCTGCCAATGATGGATTATCAAATATTGCGAAAAAATCTATCTCTGGATTAATTCAACACCACGAAGGGATGGCGGCTTTGGTTGCTCCAACTGTTAACTCCTATCGTAGGTTATTACCAGCAAGCCTCTCAGGATATTGGGCAAATTGGGGGTATGATCATAGAGGGGTAACAACTAGAATCCCAGATGACCGTGGGGCACTCTCGAGGATTGAATTTAGGATGCCAGATTGTGCGGCTAATCCTTATACTGCAGTAGCTACAGTTCTTCAAGCAGCAAAATTAGGGATAGAGAATGACTACGAGTTACCTGATGCGGAAACTCAAGATTGTCTAGAATCTCAAAGTACAGAAAGACATGTCCCAGACAATCTGGGGATGGCACTGGAAGCCCTCAATGCTGATAAAGCTCTTTGTGAGGCAGTAGGTCAAGAATTGGTGGATAACCATACAGCCATTAAGGAACAAGAATGGCAAGGATATATCTCCCACACAACAGACTGGGAATTTGATCAATATCTCAAGTATATTTAAATTTAAGCGATGTCAAATCGAGTTAACATAAATGGCGTTGAGGTTTCAACGGATCACTATATTGATGGCAAGAGGGTTTCTTCAGATAAAAAATTTTCTGTCATCAATCCAAACAATCCCAACGAAGTTCTTGCAAAAGTATCAAGGGGTGATAACGCGATAGCTCAACTTGCAGTTGATGCTGCAAGAAAAGGCTTTACTATTTGGTCAGAAATGACTGTGGATGAACGTTCTCATATCATGCATAAATTAGCCGACCTTATTGAAAGTCGTGTCGATGATATCTCTCTCATTGAGTGTCTAGATATGGGAATGCGTCATGAAAGCCTTAGAAATAGAGTGATACCTCGAGGAGCTAGAAATTTTCGTTCTTATGCCGATATAGCGAAAGAATATCAACCAAGAAAGTGGCATTCAAACACTACTGAAAATGAAATTCAAAGAATGCCAAGCGGCGTAAGTGTCATAATCACGCCGTGGAATGCTCCCTTTATGTTATCTACCTGGAAATGTGCACCAGCCCTAGCAGCAGGAAATAGCGTCATTTTAAAACCTGCAGAGTGGTCTCCTTTGTCAGCATCAATATTAGGTGATTTGATTGAAGAAGCGGGCTTCCCCCCAGGAGTATTTAACATTGTTCAGGGTATAGGTGAAGAGGTTGGAGCGGCGCTAGTATCAAACCCTAATGTCAATCGTGTTTCGTTTACTGGCTCTCCAGAAGCAGCAAGACATATTGGAAAATCTGCTGCTGAAAATATTGTTCCATTTACAGGTGAATTAGGAGGCAAAAGTCCATTAATTATCTTTCCTGATGCAGACTTTGATGCTGCAGTAAATAAAGCAGTTGGGCAATTTGATGACTCTGGTCAAGTATGTCTCGCAGGGACAAGATTGTTAGTTCACTCATCCATCAAAGAAAAATTTTTAAAACGATTCTTGGAACTAACTGCCGAACAAAAACTAGGTCCAAGTTTTGATGATTCAACAGAGATTACTCCAATGATTCATCCAGATCATTTGAAAAATGTTAATGATTTTGTTAGCCGAGCAAAAATCAATGGAGACAAGATTCTTTGTGGAGGAAATATCTATAAAAAAGGTCACTTATGGTTTGAACCAACCTTGATCGAACCGCTCTCAAACGAATCCGAAGTGATCCAAAAAGAAATTTTTGGACCCGTACTGACTCTTCAAACATTTAATGATGAATTAGAGGCTATCGAGTTGGCAAACAGCACAAAATATGGGCTCTCGGGAATGGTATATACAAGCAATAAAGCCACTGCTGAGCGTGTAGGACGTGCAGTCCGAGCCGGCACGGTCTGGGTTAATTGCTTTTTGATTAGAGATTTAACAGCACCATTTGGAGGATTTGGTATTAGTGGAATTGGACGCGAAGGTGGAGATTATGGGATTGACTTTCATAGTGATTTAAAAACTTTCCAAATATTGGATAACTCTCTGATTGATTAGAAACTTATTATTTAAAGAATAAAAAAATTATGGCATTAGTTAAATACATTTTAGAAGACAGCTCCGAAGTAACTATTGAGGCCCAGGTAGGCCAAAATTTAATGCAACTTGCAATAGAGAATAATGTCGAAGGAATTGAAGGTGCATGCGGTGGCTCTTGTATGTGCGCCACATGCCATGTTAAGGTTGAATCTGTGAATGGTGCTGAACTTGGGGAAAGGTCTGAGATGGAGCTAGATGTTCTGGAAATGGAAATTGATGAGGTCGCATCAAATAGTCGACTGGGATGTCAAATTGAAATCAATGAGAAAATAGAATCTATCACTGTTCGCATCGAATCTATTCAGAGTATCTAGAATGTCAGTTGTCATTATTGGAGCTGGACATGCGGGAACAACTGCAGCCGCAGCCCTAAGAAAACTTGATAAGGACATTAAAATTTCACTTGTCTCTGAAGAAGGAAGTCCTCCGTATCAGAGACCTCCTCTTTCAAAAAAAACGATTTTTTCTGTTACTCAAAACTATGATCTAATTTTAGGAAAAGATTTCTATAATAAAAATAACATCCAGCTGAATTTAAATTCGGCTGTTGAAGAAATAAATCCTATCCAAAGTTACGTTAGATTAAATTCAAATAAAATCATTGAGTATGATCAGCTCATAATCGCAACTGGATCTAAAGGTTATAAGCTCAATATCCCTGGTAGCGAGATAGCCCAAAAGCTATATTCAATTAATGATGCTCAGAAACTAGCTAAATCAATTGCCAAAGCAAAAAAAGTGGCCGTGATTGGGGGCGGTTTTATTGGCTGTGAAATTGCTTCCGGAGCCCAAAAACAAAACAAAGAGGTAACCTTATTGGAGGCTGGGCCATCAATATTGGGCCGCTCAGTTGCACCTATTTTTGCAGAATCTGTTTCAAAAATACACCAATCTCAAGGCATCAATATTTTGACAAACTGTAACGCTTTATCTATTAATGCTAGGGGTATTGAAACAGCCTCCTCATTTGTACCAGCAGATTTAGTTGTCGCAGGTATTGGAGTTACCCCAAATATTGAACTTGCCTCTAAGGCTAACTTAGATATTGATAATGGAATCTTGGTTAATAAATTACTTCAAACTTCAAATGAAAATATCTTTGCGATTGGCGATATTGCAAACTTTCCATTTCAATCTGATTCTGGACGCCTAAGATTAGAGTCTATTCAAAATGCTAATGAACAAGCCAAGATAGCTGCAAAAAATATCATAGCGCTGAGGAATAATCAAAAACTTCAAAGCTACTCACCGATACCTTGGTTTTGGTCTGATCAAGGTGATTTAAAGTTACAAATGGTTGGAGTTGGAAAATTAAATGCAAAACACCATGTTCTCGAAAATCAAACTGCTGGAACTTTGACTGTCCTCCACTTTGAAGACGGTCAATTAGTTGCTATTGATACTCTCAACCATGGGGTAAATCATATTTGTGGAAGAAAACTTCTTTCAAATAAAAAACCTATTTTGTTGGATGACATTGAAAGATTTAAAGGGGATTTAAAAAGCCTAGTTAAGGAGCTAAATTAACAAATAAATGTTTGCTAATTATTTCCATCCGCTTGCTGGACGATCAAACCAAAGATGGACCTGGCCGGTACCAGTTGCATTTTCATAGTCGCCAAATTGCTGACCTTTTGCTTTGCAATCAACTCCTCCAATTGCCTCTGCCATTATTAAATAGTGGCCAAATTTTCCTTCTGGAGAAAACTGATAATAATCCTCCATTCCATCATAGACTGATTTATGATCCCCATTTTTTAACCACTCTATTCTTGCCTCATCTGCCTCTCTAGCCTCTCTAGTAAGAACATGAATAGGGTCAGAGGCTTCATGTTGCTCTAGCTCTCCTAGTGGCCAAAACTTATGACTCAACCCACCACTTGCTAAAATTACTACCCGCTTGTTAGATTGCTCAATCGCTTCTCTCAATCCCCTACCAACTCTAATAAATTGCTCTTTTTTAGCAGTAGCGCAAATACTCATTGAGAGCCATTGCTCATCGCCTTGAAGGAACTCGAGCATATTGATTGTTGGATAATGAATTGGTAAATGCTCATTATTATTTGAAGAGCAACGAACACCATTATTGCTTACACATTCGGCAATATTGTTCGCTAACTCAGGATTTCCATTAATATCAAATGGAATACTATCCATTGTCCGAGGTAGCTCATCTGAAGTGTAAAAGCCTTTGCGCCTTTTATGACTAGATACAATAAACTCTACAATAGTGAACCAATGCGTATCAATTACAATCACTACATCTGGTTGAAGTGGCTCAATTACTTTTTTTCTAATCTCATTCAAACCAGGCACCAGAGAAATTTCTTTGCCGTCATTTAGAGCATATCTTTGCTCTTTATTCATCATGATTGTTGGGGCGTGTGATAAAAGACCAGCGCCGACTATTTCACCCAAAATATTTCTCCAAAATTAATAATTAAGATAACAATATTTAAATTTGTTCGTATACGAACAATATACTATAATCATAATTATTAGTCAATAAAGCTATCCCTTTAAATAATTATTTATTTTTCTGCATTAGAAAAGTTAGATTTGAAAAAATCCATAATCCATTTTGACCAAATACTTGAATCTGACTTTCCAATATCAATACAAGTATTTGCTTTCTTAATATCTTTTTCGCTCAATATTGGTCTTGTCACCTCAAGAAACTTATACATTGCACGCTTGGGTTGCTCAGGATGACCTTGCAAGCAGAGAATATTATCTCCAATAGTATATGCATAGTATGGATAATCTTCAGAGCTAGCAAAACTTAAGGCGTCTTTTGGTAGCTTAGTAACTCTTTCCTTATTGAAATGAAATAAGTCTGTAGTCGTAATCTTTTTTTTCATCCAAGGTAATTTTTTACTGATGTTTAAAGAAAAGCTCCCAATCATCCAACCTTTTTCATTGCTTTCAACAACACCGCCAAAGTGTTTCGCGATTAACTGATGGCCAAAGCAAACGCCAACAATGGGTTTATTTTTTTTATGTACTTTGCCAACAAACTCTGAAAGCATTTTTATCCATTCATCTTTATCATGAACACTTACAGGACTACCTGTCAATAAGTACCCATCATAACTTTCAATATTTTCAGGGAACTGATACTCAGAAACATAAAAAATATCAAACTTTCCACTAGCATTTTCAGGTTCTAAAAGGCTTACAAATTTCTCACCATCAGTAATACCATTGTCATCATTCCAATGCATCTTGGGGACTGAGTCTAGAATCGCAATTGATATTGAATGATTATTCACTTACCATCTACCAATGATTATGCCGAATTTTTCATCGGTCTCAGGGGAGCGCTTATAAAGCTCATCTAAAGCAACCACCGTCCTCTGTTTTCTGTGCCTTAACCAATAAAATAATTGACTTTCAAAATCGACTAATTTTTCTGAATGATTTTCACTTTCACCTAAATCAATAAACTCATTCGGGTCATTTAACAAGTCATAGAGTTGTGGACGGTACCCTTCCCAATAGATATATTTCCATTGATCATTTTTAATCATATAACCTCGGCATTCATATGGGTGCTTATCAAGAATTTGTCTAGCACCTCTATCACCGTAGTCTATTTCAGCAAAAACAGTATCTCTCCAAGCCAAATTTTCACCATAGAGCAATGGAACAAGTGAGCGCCCCTCCATTCTATTGGATGCAAATGAGCCATCCATCATATCAACAATAGTTGGAACAATATCAACAGACTCGGTCATCCTCATTTCGGAAGTACCACGCAATTCATTAGGCATTTCTGGATCAACAATGATTAATGGAATTCTTAATGAAGCCTCATGAAATAAATCTTTCTCACCAAGCCAATGATCTCCAAGATAATCCCCATGATCACTGGTAAAAATAATCGAAGTATTCTCACTCAAATTATTTTTATCTAAAAAAGACATCAGCCTTCCAATATGGTGATCAATTTCGCTAATTAATCCCATATATGTTGGAATAACATGTCTACGTTTTTTTTCATCGGAGTAATTTTGAGAGTATTCAAGTTTTTGAAAAGCTGAAAAGACAGGGTGAGGGTTTTGTATTTCAGACTCATCCTTATTAACCTTTATTACATCTGAATCTTCATAGATATTGTGATATGGTGCAGGAGCCAATAATGGCCAATGCGGGTTAAAGTAACTTAAATGAAGGCACCAATTTTTTTTAGGATTTCTCGAGGAAATATAATCCATAGCTCGATCAGTAAGAAATGCTGTCTCAGAATGTTGCGCATCAATATCAGAAGCTAAGTGGGCGTTTCTCATTTCCCATCCACTATATTGAACGCCAGATTTTGTAGCGGTATTGGCAGCATTTTCCCAAGGGTTGTGCATTTTATAACCCTTAGACTCTAAGTAATTGTTATAACCTAAACCCTCTTTCAGGATTGGCTCAGGATATAAACCATAATACTGCTCAAAAGGTGTAAAACCATTATCATGCCTTTCTTGAGCTACTTGCGACTCTACAGGGATATCGAGACGATTTAATGACTCCTTATTTGGTCGACCTTCACTCTTACCAACAACATGCGCCTCACCACCAAGTTCACGAACATAGTCACCCAAAGTAACTTCATCTACTCTCAATGGGTCATCATTAGCCATCACTCCATGACTCGACATGTAACGACCTGTGTAAAAACTGGCTCTACTAGGGCCACATAATGGGGCATTGCAATGGCTGTTTTTAAATAACATACCATTCTTAGCAAGCATATCTATATTGGGTGTTTTAATGCTTGGATGGCCTGTACAGCCAAGATAGTCATACCTTAACTGATCACACATAATAAACAGAACATTTTTTTTCATATGAGCATTCTTAAT
This sequence comes from Candidatus Thioglobus sp. REDSEA-S12_B1, assembly GCA_001628405.1. Lineage (GTDB taxonomy): Bacteria > Pseudomonadota > Gammaproteobacteria > PS1 > Pseudothioglobaceae > Pseudothioglobus. Next base: position 42,887 of record LURN01000056.1, read on the forward strand.
GAATTAGTTTATTTTTTTGTACTGTCTCCATACTACCCAAAAATGGATTGATAATGCGATTACAATTATCGCAAAAATCGTTCCTGAAATAGGTCGATTAACATAGTCAAAAATAGTATCAATACGTGCCTGACTAGCGCGGAATTTTTGTTCCATGATATTACCTAACACCATTCCAAGAATAATCGGCACAATGGGCAAATCAAGTTTTTTTAATACATAGCCCAAAATGCCAAAAAATGCACACATAATGCAATCAATAAAAGAATTCCTGAGAGTGTATACCCCAACAAAAGAGAGACCTAAAATAGTGATCCCCAAAAAACGTTGAGGTATTTGTATTATTCTTAGTAGAGATTTTGTTGCAAATAATAAGAAAACCATCACAATAATGTTAATTATGAACAAACTCTCATATAGACCATAGACAAAATCAAGGTTATTTTCAAACAAATCTGGACCTGGAATAATGCTGTGCACATAAAAGACTGACAACATCATTGCGGTTAATGCTTCGCCTGGAATTCCAAGCGCTAAAAGAGGTATCATCGCAGCTGCAGGAACTGCATTATTTGCCGCTTCAGCAGCAATGATACCTTCTGGTGCGCCTTTGCCAAACCGCTCCGGTTTTTTTGAAATACTTCTAGCTATATTGTAAGAAAAAAACTGCGCTAGGAATTCACCTACACCGGGAATTATTCCCATTATGACGCCCATACTGGCAGAAATTGCAGCAACAATCTTGTATTTAATCAGTCCAAAAAGCCCTTCATGTTTTCCACCCTTTAAACTAGGCATCGGAACTTTTTTGTCATTTCCAGTAAGAAGTATTAATGCTTGAGAAACAGCAAACAATCCAAGCAATACGGTAATCAAATCAAATCCGGATAACAGCCATGATTGATCATAAGTAAATCGTTTAGTGTATTTAACACTTTCCATTCCTACAGTGCTTATAAACATTCCGAAAAACACTAAAAATCCAGCAATTAAAGTTTGCTTTCGATGAGAAATAACAACCAAAATTAGCCCTAATAAAGCTGCCATTAATATATCTCTGGAACCAAATAGTGGTGCTACTTTCGCTATCAAAGAGGTCATAAAAATAAGTGCAAAAATCGAAAAAATACCTCCAGTGAAAGAAGACCAGTAAGCCAAAGTAATAGCTCGCCTTGCCATATTATTTTTTGTCATACTGTAACCATCATAAGTAGTTAAAGCATTAACCGGTGTTCCAGGGGTGTTAATTAATATTGCTGGAATTGCACCGCCATACATCGCGGAACCATAAATGCCAAGTAAAACAGTAATACCAATAATGGGGTCCATACTGTAGGTTGCGGGTAGCAAAATAGCAATGGCCACAGCTGGTCCTACACCTGGAATTGCACCAATAATAACGCCACCTACTGAGCCAATGAGAATGGCTACCCAGACATCCCATCGAAGGAATATTTCAAAACTTGAGAGAATTACATCCATAAATTCTGATTAAAAATAAACCATAAAGAATGTTGACCAGCCGTCTGGTAAATACTCATAGATAGCACCACTGGAAATTTTCACTTTTAATAAAGATTTGAATACCACTACAATTCCAAAAGCTGTTACTAAACTAATTATCAACATTGATCGAGTTCGATAACCCTGTCTGATTGTGAGTAAAAAGAAGAAAACCAAAGTTGAAAGAAGATAACCAGCAAGAGGAACAAGCCAAACATAGAGTAAAAAATAAACAACAAACTCAAGCGGCTTAGCCCAAGATTGTAATTCTTTCAATTCACTCTGAATTCTTCCTTCAATTTTGTAATTCTGCCAAACCTGTAAACTATAAATCAAACTAAATAAAGCCATCCCAGTAATACAAAAAGTAGGCCAAAGCCTTGGCTGTTTAACTAGAGGGATACCGTCAAACCATTTAGTTTGATATGGAATTGATATTAACAAAAAGGATACTAAAAAGAGCACAATAATCACAAAGATTAAATTTCCTACTTGGTATTCATTTTTTTCCATAACAACCCGGACAAGTCATGATTAATCTATTTTATGATAATTAAAAAAAAGGAAGGTTTAAACCTTCCTTTTTTTTTATTTAACTTTACTTTGTTATAGAAGACCGCCAATAGTAGCCATTGTCTCTCTATCCTTATTGATCTGAGACTCTGAAGCTTCAGCATCCATCCAGTAAATTAAAGCGCCAGTATCTGCTGCTACTTGCTGAGCTCTGTCACTTAGCATAGATTTCTTAGCAACAGCTATGATTTTGTCTTTAACATCTTGAGATGTTCCTGATTCTACAAATAAGCCGTTCCATAAAAATATATCAAGATCAGATATCAACTCACCAATAGCTGGCGTGTTTGGAACTTTAGAGATTCGGTCATTAGTTACAGAAACCAACACCTTGACTTCGTCTAAACATGGAAGAATAAGTTGAATCGTTGTATTAATTACATCAGCATCACCTGAAGCCAATGTATTACAGTCCAGCATATCAAAAGCAGCATCTGAACCCCATTCAAAGCCCATCACTTTAGCTGCAGCTTTTGTTACCTGTGTAGGTGTTAGTGGATCACCAAAGTGCCCCAATGTTACTTTATTGTTCTTAGCATAACCTGCTAGTTGAGCCATAGAACTATATGGCGCATCTCCTGAGGTTGCAATTACAAACGGATAAGTTAAAAATATGCCTAGAGGCTCAAAGGTCTCTTTAGTTAAGCCTTCTATTCCGAGCTCTGGTCCAACCACTGGAACGCCGATTACAAATGAACCGACCATAGAGCCATCTGCATCAGCTGCCGCTACTTCCATTGCACCGGGGAATGGTCCACCGCCACCGCCAGGCTTATTGACAACCGCTGCGGCCACACCATACTCTGCCTGAAAATCTTCGGCAATCATTCTAGTTAAGACATCTTCCAAATCCCCAGGAGGCCATGGTACAACAAAAGTTACTGGCTTATCGGGATAGTCTGCTTGTGCAACTGGCATGCCTACTAAAAAAGTAGAAAATGCAAATAGCACTCCAATTAGTAATTTTTTCATTCTTTTTTCTCCTTTAAATTAAATTGAATGTCCTTTTATGTAGTTCGTGTACGAACGAATTATAGAATACCATAAAATGTGTTTCGTGTACAAACGAATATTTTGGTTATTTAGTTTTAATAATTTTTTGATAATCATGACCGTGACCTAGCTCGCTCAGGATCATAAACTGGTGTCGCTACGATTTCTGCCTGGCCATTTTCTTCCAAAACCAAGTCTAGTTTATTACCGACTATCGCGTTTGCTCGATTGATTCGAGCTAATCCAAGAAATTTTCCTTCTAGGTATGGTGAAGGAATTGCCATTGTAACTAGACCCACCTTCTTGTTATTATCCATTAATTCAACGCCATCATATTCTCCTTCCCCCGGCAATAAAACACTAACGATATCTAATGAAGGATTTTTTTGTGCTTTGATTAAAGCATCCTTTCCATGAAAATTATCCTTGTTGAGATCTACTGACCATGCCATTCGGCATTCATAAGGAGTCATGGTATGGTCATATTCGACTTCACCCATAATTAAGCCAGCTTCGATACGACACATCATTACACAAGCAGCTCCAGCAGGCAATAAACCGAGTGGCTCCCCTGCTTCAAAAAGGGCATCCCAGAATGCTTGTGCACTATCTACAGGTAGCATGATTTCGTAGCCGAGTTCTCCAGTGTAGCCGATTCGGCTAATTTCAACTTTCATGCCGGCCATATCGACATCAGTCATGAAATGATACCAACGAAGCGCATCATTACTTATATCTATGCTTGTTAGTTTTTGAAGAATTTCTCTGCTTAAAGGCCCTTGAACTGAGAGCTGTGCAAGCTCATTACGACGTTCACGAACCGAGACATTATTTGGACGGTATTGATCCAGTAAATCACCAATGATTGGATTTGCTCCAATAATTCGAACAAGTTCAGGGCCATATACAAAAACAGTGCAATCATCAATCATCATACCTGCTTCACTTACAACAACACCGTAGGCAATAGTTCCCGGTTTCATCTCTCTTATATCACGCGAAAATATACTATTTACGGTTTGAATTGCGCCTTCACCTTCTACATCCCATTTGAGAAGCATAGAAAATTCAAAGGCTGCAGCATGATTACGAGCTGCTGCATATTCAGCACCTGGATCACCCCAAGTTAAGGGCACAGCATAACCGTAGACATCAATCCATTCGACAACTCCATCAGGATAGGAGGCTGAAAATGGAGTTTGTTTGAGTTCATCTGACATATTTAACTCCTTTTAATGGTATGGTTTAACCAATAGAGTCTCAGCATCGAGCTGATAATCTTTTTCTGTCGCATTTAGAAGGCGACGTTCACGAATGAATGGTTTATGTTGATCAGGATTATCTGAATCAAATTCTCTTGCAAGACGAGTTCCAGAAAAAGTTGCTTGTGCAATGACGCTAGGTGTGTGTGCATCTCCGATTAAATGTATTGACTTAATACCGGCATTGGACATGTCATCTGGCGATCCTTGAAGTTGGTCATATAAATCACAATTAGAAGTTTTGTGAGTAACTAACATTACACTATCGTATTCAACAGTCATTTCCTCACCTTTCCATATATCGACAAGGGTAGCATTTCCATTTTCAACAGCTACTGCAATATGGTGATTAATCGTGGTTACTCCGAGCTCCATAAGTCGCATTAACATTCTCTGCTCTTCCAAAACCAGACGGAGGTATGGACCAACGGTATCTCCATAAGTGGCGTAAGTTACTTCATGGCCATTTTCTGCAATAAGTTGTGCCATAGCTGAACCCATATAGTATGGGTCATTGTCGATTACTAATACTCTTTTTCCGAGTTTTTTCCCGTGTACACAATATTGCTCTGGAGTGCAAATTTCAGGCTTTGAAGCATTAGCACCAGCAATATCATCATGAAGCAGTGATGACATACCGGTTTCGTCCCAATTAGAACCTGTTGCGAAAACAATGCGCTCAGCTCCGCATTCAAGAATATCCTGATAATTAAGCCGATTATTTAAGATAATTTGTACATTAGTTTTTGTTCTGATTTGAGTTTCCCGCCAATCAATAACACGCTTCCAAGCCCCAAAACCAGGTAGTTTGGAAACCCAACGTAAATGCCCGCCTATTTCAGCTTCAGCTTCAATTAGGTGAACAGTATTATAACCTCGAAGTCCTAGAGTCATTGCACACTCAAGCCCGGCAGGACCTGCTCCAACAACAACAATTGGAAGATCAGGATTATCTGTTGGAACATACTTTTCAGGATGCCAACCCCTGCGATATTCTTCACCAGAAGTTGGATTCTGAGTACACCAAATCGGAGGTCCGCCTTTTTCCCATCGAGAAACACAGATATTGCAACCAATACATTCCCGGATATCATTGTATAGACCTTCCTCTATTTTTTTTGGTAGAAATGGGTCGGCTATAGATGGACGAGCTGCCCCAATAATATCGCATTGACCTGAATTTATTGCTTTAATCATGACCTCTGGATCTGTAAAGCGACCAACATTAATAACTGGTTTTTTAGAGGCTTTTTTTGCATGTTGGGTATACAGGGCTTGATGATTTGAATCAAAGAACCGGGAAGATCCTGCATCCTCTCCCCAATTTAGGGTGCCAATATTGATATCCCAATAATCAACTAGATCATCCATTGCCTTGATGAAAGCTACGCCCTCATCTTCAGCTTTTATTCCCAAATCTCCATGACCAAAAGGTTCAGGCAAGGTATCAATTGGAAAGCGAATTCCAATTGCACAGTCATCAATTTCTTCTCTCATCATTTCTAACAATTCTCGAGTAAAACGACACCGGTTTTCAAAGGAACCACCATATTCGTCAGTACGCTTGTTGTGAGTACGGTACAAGAAATGCTGAGGTATTGTCGAAAGACCAACATAAACAGTCAGCAAATCAAAACCTGCTGCTCTTGCTCTTAAAGCTGCATCCACATGCTCACGTTGTATTTGTCGAATTTCTTTAATTGTCATTGCCCTAGCACTTGCCATAGGTTCAAATTCATGTGGTATTTGCGAGGCTGCTCGAGTTGGTTCACGGGTTTCTGCATTAAAGCCAAAGGAAGTTGCATGGGTAAGTTCCACTCCAGCAAGACCCCCATGAGCGTGGATACTATCGCACATCAAAGATAAATTCCTAACGTCACCCTCATCAATAATCTTACTTCCAACCCATGGATGAATATCACTATCATGTGTTATAAAACAAACTTCTGTAAAAACTGCTCCCCAACCACCTTCAGCTTTCATTCCTCGAAAAGATGCCTGCATTCCTGGCTTATCCGACCCAGCTCCATTACAGTGAGGTACTTGCCAGAATCTATTTTTAAGAACTTTAGGGCCAAGTTTGATTGGCTCAAAAAGAATATCGTGCCGCTTCTCTCTCCCCATGCTATATCTCCTAAATTTATTTTAAAAAAATTGACCGTCAAATGACGGTTATAGAGTAATATACTACTTATTAAAACACAAGTCAAAAAAAATATTTATTACAACGTACAATAAGATTTTTGTAATTTTAAGAATTTAATCTTATGGCTAAACAACAATTCGACTCGTCTCAAAATATTTCGCCAAGGAACTTAAAACGAAAAAGTTCTTTAAAACGCAGTATGGAGATACTTGAAGCGACAAAGCTACTTCTTTCTGAGCAGGGTTATGATAAGCTTAGTTTGCGAAAGATAGCAGCAATCACAGGAATCCACTTGAAGACTCTTCAACACTACTTTCCTACTAAAGAGATCTTGATAAAAGCAACACTGGAATATGTCCAATCTTTGTATGAAAAAAAAATTCAGGAGATCTCATCACATTCAACTGATGCTGAAAAAAATTTTAAAAACTATATAAATTATCTAGTTGAAGACATCAAAACTATTGAAACAGCTGGATTTTTCTACCAACTCTGGGCAATGGCACATGTTGATAAAAATACCAATAATATAATGGAACAAATTTATCAAGCCCACACTGATAGTATTGAAAATTTAATTAAAGCAATTAATCCAGATATGGGTAATCATATGAGAAAACAGCGTGCCGTGATGATTGCAGCATTAATTGAAGGAATGATGTTATTTCTGGGTTATGGAAAAAAACGCCCTAAAAATACAGCCCATATAGAAAATGAAATTATTGCACTTTGCACTAATCTTGCTGTAACTAATGATTCACTGCAATAGACACAATTATGAGAAATGCTATTGATGCTCTTTACACTGAAGGATTGACTGTTTAATAACTTCTACTCTTTCTGAAAAGTCAGAAAAAATATCACAACTGAATCATCAAAATATTCGTTTGTACACGAACTATATTTTATGGTATTCTATAATTCGTTCGTACACGAACTACATAAAAAGACATTTAATTTAATTAAAAGGAGAGAGAAGATGTCAAGAATAAAAAAATTTATGAATTTGGGTAAAGTCATTTCATGCGCGATATTGCTCAATACACTTACAGCAACCTCAATTGCTGGAGATGATCTAGTTATAGGAGTTCCAACTAATTTATCAGGACCAATTGGAGGTGCTGATCATATGGACTGGCTGAATGGAGTTAATCTGGCTGTTTCTGAAATAAATGCAGCTGGAGGAGTTAATGGAAGAGCGCTTCGTGTTGAGGTAGTCGATACAGATATTTTGACACCAGAGGGAACAGTTGCTGCCTTTCAAGCATTAATTGAAAAAGGCTCTCATGCTATAGCTTCTTCATTTGTCTTAATTCCACAGGTTGCTATGGATGCAGCTGCTTCAAACGGAATTCCATACATGCATGGTAATACTTCAGTTGTCTCATTGGAAATGGTTCGCGATAATCCTAAAAAATATCGCAATATTTTTCAAATTGATGGTGATGAAACTTGGTATGGAAGTGGCTTAATCAATTACCTTGACTCAATGAATAAAGACACTGAATGGAACCCAATAAATAACAAAGTGCATATTGTTCAAGGGCAAATAGCATACACTCAGACTGTATCAAAGTCTGCACAAGAGGCTATTGCTGCATCTCCAAATTGGGAACTCGCTAAAATCACTGATATTGC
>LURN01000057.1 GCA_001628405.1 Candidatus Thioglobus sp. REDSEA-S12_B1
TGCATGAATGAAGCTAAGATGGTGTCTTCTCTGATTGTATTTTTGAACTGATCAATGTCCAATAGGCCATTCGCCATAGGGTCGAGATAAGTGACCTCAAAACCCTCTCTCTCAAGCTGGCGACAAGTATCTAAAACAGCCTTGTGCTCTGTCTTAAGAGTAATGATATGTTTACCACGCTTATGGTAGAAATGAGCAATGCCTTTAATCGCCAGGTTGTTTGACTCAGTTGCGCCAGAAGTCCATACAATTTCTCTAGGATCTGCGCCTACCAAATCTGCCACTTGAGAGCGAGCCTCATCAACCGCTTTTTCGGCTTGCCAGCCATAATAATGAGAACGAGACGCAGCATTACCGAAATCACCCTCCATCGTCAAATAGTTAGCCATTTTTTTAGCAACACGAGGGTCAACCGGCGTGGTTGACGAATAATCCATATAAGTTGGGGTTAGCATGTAGGTATTCCTTTAAAAATTAATTGACATTAAGTGATTGATTCAAACGGTAATCATCCATCACCTGTTGAAGGTTTCGAGTACTCAAGAACCCCCTGATTTGGTCACTGACCTCACACCACAAATGGTGAGATAAGCACTGTTTACCTCGATTACAATCTTTTGAACCATGGCAACGCCTCAGATCAATATTTTCATCAACTGCCTCAATGATTTGAGTTAACGAAACCTCTTCTGCATTCACATTTAAGAGGTAGCCTCCTCCAGGGCCTCTAACGCTTTTAACGAGCTTTGCTTTTCTGAGTTTAGCAAAGAGCTGCTCTAAATACGAGAGTGAAATATTTTGTCTTTGTGAAATCATGTCTAGGGTTACAGGCTTTGAAGATTCGTTAGACGCTAAATCCAACATCGCCGTCACCGCATATCTTCCCTTAGTGGTTAATTGCATAAGATTCTCAATCTAAAAATAAAGTGTAAATTATACAATTAACCAAGTAATTTAGTCAAGTATTTAATTCAACTCAAAGTTTAGTTTTTTTCAATCTTTTTAGAAGACTTTTTTGAGGACACTTTGTCCAACTTTTCCTCTAACTCTGAGAGTCGATCTATCAGCGAGTTGACTGCTTGAAGAGTTGGGTCGTTTGAGATGCCAGATGAACTTGCAGCGTAGGAATCAAAAGAGTCTGTATCCTCTGCTTTTTTTCTAACAATTCTTCCAGGTATTCCTACTACGGTTTCATTATCATCAATTGATCGAACGACAACTGAATTTGAACCAACTCGAACATTGTTGCCCAGCGTGACAGGACCTAAAATTTTTGCTCCTGCACCAATCACAACGCCATTTTTTAGTGTGGGATGCCTCTTCACCTTGTCCCAAGTTGTACCGCCCAAGGTTACGCCATGATAAAGCATGCAGTCATCGCCAATGATAGAGGTTTCTCCAATCACCACCCCCATACCGTGATCGATAAAAAAGCGTCTTCCGATAACAGCTCCAGGGTGAATTTCAATGCCCGTAATCCACCTAGCAAGAGTGGATATAAAGCGCGCAAGCCAGCGCAGCTTATATCTCCATAGAAAGTGAGTCAACCTGTAGAAGATGACTGCCTGAACACCTGAATAACAGGTGAGTATTTCAAATACATTTCTTGCTGCCGGGTCCCTAGCAAATACGCTACGTACATCTTCAATTATTCTCATAAAAGGATTATACCATTATTGAAACTTTTAAGATTTTAGAGAGCCTAAATAATAATATGCTTATTTATAGGAATGAGATGACTTAAAGCGCCTATAGCTCCACATATATTGCTCAGGTATTTTCCTGACCAAGGTTTCAATCGACTGATTCATCACTTTGACATAAGACTCAACATCGTCTCCATTAATACTCAAATCAACTGGCTCAAAATTCAAATCAAAACCCCTACCTTTCTTGAGCCTCTCAGCCCAAAACATTATGACTTGTGCGTTATGTTTTTTTGCTAGTCTTGCTAAAAGAGTCATCGTGTTAACCTCTTTATTAAAAAAGGGAACCATAATGCCTCCATCTTCACCCGGGTCTTGATCTGGAAGCATGCCAACCAATTCATTATTGTTGAGCGCTCTTTGAATCTTTAAAATGCCAGATTTATCCGCGCTTGCCATAGTCAGATTACCTTGATTTCTTCTTGCAAATAGGTATTCATTCTGTTTTTCACTTTTAAGAGGACGGTACATAAAGGTGACTTTGCGTTTTTCAGCAAGAACCCTCCCAGTGATCTCCCAGCAACCCATATGAGGCACTAAAAGTATCGTTTTTTTGGACTTTTCAAGATAGTGTTCACCTCGAATATTTCGGATAAGTTTAGCGTTGTCTCTAAAAGACTTATTCCAAATAAGGCCAGACTCTGTTAAATTTTTTCCAGTTTCAACAAGAGTTTTTTTTAATAATTCTTGAAGATCAGTCTGATTTAGATTTGGAAAACATATCTCTAGATTCTGTTTTGATGAGTTTTTTGTATCTGTATTAAATATAAACAGTAGCCTTCCTAAAAAAGCACCAAAGGAATGATTAGCCCTGAGTGTTAAAAAAGAACAAAGGGCTAAAAAAAGACGGATCATATTTAATTATAAAGCTGGTCAGTTGCAGCCTTGTAATCAATGATTATTTTTTGGTAGGTTCCAGCAGCTTGAAGATAAGTCAAGTTCGCCTGATTCGCACTAATCTTAGCTGCGAGAACTAAAGATTTTTCTCCTCTTGCCTCACTAAATTTAATCTGCTCCTCAATCACCTTTTCTTCAGCTAGAGCGCCTTGCTCAAGATATAACTCAACAAGCTCACTCAAAAGGTCTACCTGAGCTAATAGGTAGTTAATTTGTTGAACACTGTTTATTTCAGCCTCTTCTCTCTTAGCATCAACATCAGACATTTTGATTTCTGTATTTTCAACAGCGATAAGTTCTTTTCTAGATCCTAGTGGATAGGAAATATCTACCCCAATATTCCATGAATAGTCTCGGTTTCCAAAACTTCCAAAATACTTATCGTTTTCACCCAAAGAAGATAGTCCTAGATTGAGGTTAACATTAGGCATCGTTTTGTTTTCGTTCGTCTCGAGTTCTCTTTGAAGCTTTGCCTTATCAAAATCATATTGTTGCATCGCTCTTGAGTTTTTAACAAACTCACGAGGACTAATATTGTCTAGCTTGTACTCTTCAAATAAATTCATCTCAATAATCATGTCTGACTCTTTGACTCCGATAAGGTCAGCCAATTCACGTCTTTCGATAATCAGCTCCTTGTTGGATTGAAGTGATTGTTGTTTAGCCTTGACAAATTTATCCTTTTCTTGAATTAAAACAGTTACATCGACGAGAGAGTTTTTGAATTTATCTTCTGTTAAATCTAGCTGCTGTTTAGCCAAATCTAGAGCAGCTTTGTGATTTTTCACGATTTCCTGCTTTAACGCTAAATCAATGAACTTTTTCAGCTTCGAAGCTAGAAAGTTTTCTGCTTGCTCTTCGAGGCTCACTTTTTTTGCCATCAGGTCAATCGAAGCGAGGTCAAGATTAAGCCTATCATTTAGGCCATCTTTGTTTTGAAGAAGGGGTCTTACATAGTCTACTGAAAACAGGTTTGAATGAGTTGCACTGCTATCTTTATCATTTCTAGTAAGCGAGTGTTTAAGATTAATGCTAGCGCCAGAGTTTTCTACTTTTCTTGTAGCGCCTATTTCGTACTTAGTAGAGTATAAGTCTTTATAAAGCCTCGATGCAACGTCTTCACCACCAGTAAAAGTTTCACTGGCTCCTGCTTTGATGTTCCAGTCGGTATATGTTGATAGAGATTTTTGATTCAGTAAACTTGACTTCTCTGAGAGAGACAGTTGAACAAAATAAGGATGGCTCTCAACTAGACTTTCACTGAATTCATTTAAGGTGATCGCAGTTACATTTAAAGACAATGAAATAGTAAATGCAGATAGAACAATTCGATTAAACATCATTTCCCCTTTAATTTCTATACAAATAAGTCGAATAGTTTAGATTATTAGAAATCTATTTTAGTGAAGTTTTGGTGAATTTTTAGGCAAAAGATCAAAAAAATTATAGCGCTAAGTGAGATCTTATCTCCCCAATAATTTCATTGAGTTTTTTACCATTGGTATTGATAATAATCGTCGCAACCTCACGGTATAGAGGATCTCTAGAATCAATAATATCTGAAATAGTCTTTCTTCGATTAGTACTATTTTCAAGAAGCGGACGGGTTTTAGACTTTGCTGTTCTCCTCAAAATTTGATCTACAGAAGATAACAAATAAATCACCGACCCAGTTTTTTTAATTAGTAACCTGTTTTCCTCAGATATAACCGCTCCTCCACCAGTTGCAAGAACAATATTAGGTTTATTACAAAGCTCCTGCAAAACACTTGATTCTCTTTTTCTGAAGCCCTCTTCCCCCTCAACGTCAAAAATATGATCAATGCTGACGCCCGTCTTATCAATGATTTCGTGGTCTGCATCAAAAAATTCAATTTTTAAGCTTTCAGCAAGGCGCCTCCCAACCGTTGTCTTTCCGGATCCCATTGGACCAATCAAGACAATATTGTTGAGTTTTTCTTGCATTTTTTACAAATCAATCAATGAGCTTGTAGAGTGCGCCACAGTATGGACAGCTTGCGTTACCATATTTGTCAAATGGCAAAAAAACTTTAGGGTGCATATTCCATTTTGAAGAATCTTTAGGAGGACAATGAGCAGGCAAATCTGTTTTAGAAATTAGAGTAATATCCGACTGATTTGTGCTTAATGGATTCACTGGCACTTACCGCTATTAATCCAATGAAGATAATCAGCATTCCTGCCGTGCACGCAATCAAAGTAGAGGGACTGCAGTTTTTCGGTTATTGGTCCACGAGAACCGTTTCCAATTTGATTTCCATCCAGATCTCTAATTGGCGTAACCTCAGCAGCAGTTCCAGTAAAAAAGGCTTCATCTGAGGCATATATTTCGTCGCATGAGAGCTTCTTTTCTACAATCTCATAGCCCAAAGATTTGGCCAAGGTAACAATTGTACTTCTAGTGATTCCAGGGAGCGCCGATGTCAGATTTGGAGTATAGATAACCTCATCCTTGATGACAAATATATTCTCACCACTACCCTCAGATACAAATCCTTCAATATCAAGCATTAAGGCTTCGTCAAAGCCATGATCCAATGCCTCTTTGAGAGCCATCATAGAGTTGAAATAGTTTCCATTTGTTTTTGCGCCGCTAAGAGTTGGGTGTGAGGCATGCCTAATAAATGAAGAAGTTCTAATTCTGATGCCATGCTTCATATTATCCTCACCTAGATAAGCTCCCCATTCCCAGGCAGCTATAATCATATGGACTTTAAGATTATCAGCCCTGAGCCCCATACCTTCAGATCCATAAAAACACATGGGTCTGATGTAGGCTGATTTAAGATTATTTTTAGTGATAACCTCTCGCTGAGCCTGATTGAGCGTTTCAGCATCATAAGGTATTTCCATTCCAAGAATTCTGGCAGAATTAAATAACCTTTCAGTATGTTCCTCAAGCTTAAAAATAGCTGGACCATCATCGGTTTCATAGGCCCTTACACCCTCAAATGCACCCATTCCATAGTGCAATGTATGAGTCAAAACATGAACCTTAGCTTCTCTCCAATCAAGCCATTCTCCATCCATCCAGATGAAACCATCTCTATCTTCCATTGTCATCATAAAACTTAATCTAAATTAAACATTAATGTCGAAATTATACCCATCTCATCTATTTAGTCATCCAATATCTATTTTTTCATCGTAGACCACGAAATTGACCGATATTTCAACTTTTCAATAATAAATATCTGGAAATTGGCTAGGTATAATTTGATATCAATTTAAGACGAAAATATTATTAAGAATGGAATTTAATTTTTTTACATTTATATTTTTATTCGCTATATTGAGCTCAGTTCTAACCCTGCTCTGGCTCAATTTTAGGCAAGATAAAGCCATCAATAAATCTTTTAATGAAGTGCCCGAAGGCTTTAATGAAACAATCAAAATTGAAGATCATCAGAAAGCTGGAAATTACACCAAGGCCAAACTCCGTCTTAACCATTTCGAAATTATCTTTTCAACAATTGTTCTATTACTGTGGACTCTTGGAGGCGCAATGAATTGGATTGATGGCTTTTGGTCAGAGAGAGTTTCTGATCCTGTTTTGATGGGTACTTTTTTTATCCTGAGCATTATGCTTATTGCAAGCTTTATAGACCTTCCTTTCAGTATTTACAGAAACTTTGTTCTTGAACAAAAGTTTGGCTTTAATCGGATGACTGTGGGTACTTTCATTGGTGATTTGATTAAAGAGTTAATTTTATCTCTAGTTCTTGTACTGCCCTTAATTTACGTGATTTTATATTTAATGAATTTTGAGACCATTGGTACCTATTGGTGGATTTATGTTTGGGTTATTATTAGTCTTTTCTCTTTAATCATGATGTGGATTTACCCCTCTTTTATTGCACCAATTTTTAATAAATTCAATCCTCTTGATAACGAAACTCTTAAAGCCAGAATAACTAACTTATTGGAGAGAACTGGGTTTGGTAGTGACGGTATCTTCGTCATGGATGGATCAAAAAGATCGTCTCATGGCAATGCTTATTTCACCGGAATTGGCAAAAACAAAAGGATTGTATTCTTTGATACACTTCTTAAGGGAATGGAAGATAAAGAGATTGAGGCTATATTGGCTCATGAGCTTGGCCATTTTCACCATAAACATACCCGTAAAAGAATGATTAGTTCATTTGTTTTTAGTTTCGCCAGTCTTGCTCTTTTGGGATACCTGATTAATCAAACTTGGTTTTATAATGGTCTTGGAGTGTCTGAACCATCCTCACATGCAGCGCTCGTTTTATTTAGCCTGACACTTCCTGTCTTTAGTTTTTTTATTACGCCAATTAGCAATCTTATTTCCAGAAAACATGAATTTCAGGCTGACGCTTTTGCAGCCAGTCATACAGATGCAAAAGATCTAATTTCATCACTCATTAAGCTCTACAAGGAGAACTCTTCATCACTTTCTCCGGATAAATATTATTCTGCCTTTCATGACTCTCATCCAAGCGCGGTGCTTCGAATTGAAAGATTACAATAAATTAATGCCTAGTGCCGTTAACTAGAAGACAGAAATGGCGCATAGATAAAGTTCAATCTGAAAAGATTGCGCGCGCCGATAAAGCAGCTTCAAAGGTTGAATCTCAAATAGATGAAAATGACAAAGAGCTCCAAGGCAAAGTCATCACACGATACGGTCAACGTCAGCTCGTTGAGGATGAAAACGGAAAAGTCTTTCAGTCAGTAAGTCGACAAAATATTGGTTTCTCAGTTGCTGGTGACAGGGTTCTTTTTCAAAGAACAAAAAATGATGAGGCGATTGTTACTGCAATTTATCCTCGCAATAATGAGCTAAAAAGACAAGACAAATTAATCGCAGCTAATATTGACCAACTATGGCTTGTGGTCGCTTTAGAACCTCACTATGAGTTTGAACTGATTGATCGGTATCTCATTATGGCTGAAAATTTAAATCTTTCGATTGGAATCATTGTCAATAAAATTGAGCTCGCAAACAATGGCAATGAATTCTTGGATGATTTTATTCATTACCAATCCCTTGGTTATGATGTTCACTTCTTAAGCGTTAAAAGTAAAATAAATATTGAAATATTTAAAAATCAGTTAATTAGTAAATCTCATATTTTTTTGGGTCAATCTGGCGTTGGCAAATCCTCACTGATCAACTCTCTTATTCCTGATTTAAAACTTCGAGTCAACGAAATATCAAACAAAAGCAAGCTTGGTAAGCACACAACAACCAACACCACGCTTTATCATATTCCGACTGGTGGAGACTTGATTGATTCACCCGGAGTCAGGGAGTTTCAACTTGAGAATCTAACAGAAACTGAGATAAGAAATGGATTTAAAGAATTCAAAGCTTTATCTGACGATTGTCGATTCAGAGACTGCAAACACATTAGTGAGCCAAACTGCGCGGTTAAAGATGCACTAGAAAAAGGGGAAATTAATATCAATCGTTATCATAGTTATCTCAACATACTCTCTTGATTATTTTTTAAAAAAAATAACTCGATCTGAGTAATGAGACATCTTAAGCCTCAAATGATCTGCCAAAATCTGTAATGATTTTTGATTATAAAAGCCAATATGCGATGGATCATTTTTGTAATACCATGCCTCAAAATCAATGCCTTGAGACAAAGTTTGTGTCATTATTGCAATAATTCCTCCAGGCTTGAGAATTGAAGTCAGTCTTTCTAGCTCAAATAGAGGATCAGATAGGTGCTCTATAACTTCAGTGAGCGTTATAAAATCGAATTCTTTATTAAATACAGATTGATCTTTAACATAATATTTATCGAATAAATCAACTTGATGTCCCTCCTCTTCAAGCATCAAAGAGAGTGTTGGTCCTGGTCCACATCCAAAATCAAGGC
>LURN01000058.1 GCA_001628405.1 Candidatus Thioglobus sp. REDSEA-S12_B1
CATTTTTATTGCCGCGAATGTATATCATTCCATTAATTGAACTAGAGCCCCCAAGACACTTTCCTCGATTGACAGTGATAACTCGGTTTTTTAAGTTCTCTTGTGGAACTCCTTTATAAGCATAATCTAGCTTCTTGTGATCATATGCTACTGAGAGGCCCGCAGGTATTTTGACCCATGGACTTTTATCGCTTCCACCACCCTCAACAAGGCAAACGGTATTATTAGGATTTTCACTGAGACGATTAGCCAATACGCAACCAGCAGAACCTGCGCCTATAACAATATAATCGAATGTTTCCATGGTTTATCCCTTGACAGCTCCCGCCGTAAGTCCGCTCACTAGCTGTCTTTGAAAAAACATCACTAGTATAAATAAAGGGATTATAGCTGAAACAACCGCTGCAACTGCAAACATGACGTTGCCTTCTGTTTGGGTTGTTCCCATAAAGCTATTGATCTTTGGGACCATCGTTTGATTATCTTGGGAAAGTAGCATAGCTGTAATAGCAAAGTCGTTATAAGCCAAAAGAAAAGAGAAGAGGCCAGCTGTAATGACTCCAGGCCACATGACCGGAATAATCACATTTTTAAAGGCTTGAAACTGTGTGCAACCATCAACTTTAGCGCTTTCATCAAGCTCTTTGGGTATTTTTTGGAAAAACGAATGAAGCATCCACAAAGTAAATGGCTGGTTAATTGCTACCAGAACAATAATAGTGGTTGGCAGCACTCCCCATATATTCCACTCATAAAAGGGCAATAGATAGCCTGACACTAAGGTGATTGGTGGTAAAGCACGAAAAATAAGTGCAATAATTAACAGCCAAAATGCGTAACGAAACCCTGATCTTGAAAGAGCATATCCTCCCAAAGTTGCTATCGTTAAAGAAGTGAGAACGGTAAAAAAGCATACAATTCCAGTATTTCGAAAAGCCCGCCAAAACTCTTCTTGAACCCAAGCACCATCATATCCAGCGCCAGTAAAAGGCCTTCCATATACTGCTATTGTTCTCTCGCCAGTGATTGCATTCTTCCAGTCTGCAAGGGAGAAAAAATCAAGCTCTACCTTGAAGGATCCCCATACAGTCCAAAAAAAAGGGAAGATAGCCAAGATTATCCATAAGGCTACAAATCCATAAATAAGGAGTTGGATTCTGATCGGTTTTTTTATTTGTTCATTAGACATCTTAATTCGAAGGGTTAAATTCTCGCCAAGTTCTAACCAACACAGGCAAAAGAAGAATAGATACGCCAATAATCGTTAGGACCGATGAAGTTGCAGCAGATGAAAGAAGTCGAGTTTCTCCACCAAGGTCGTTGTAAATAATCCAAGAAAGAGAGGTTGCATGGGCCTCCGCTTTAAATCCAATAATAGGTTCAAAAACCCTAAAGTTATCCATCAGTTGCATCAAGGCGACAAACGCCACTAGCGGTGACAAATGAGGCACTACAACATGAATCACCTGCTGAAAACGAGTCGCGCCATCAATCATTGCAGACTCTAAAGTTTCTTTTGGAACCGTCTGAAGTCCAGCATAAAAAACGATAAACGCAAATGGTGCAGCATGCCAAACACCATAAACAATTAGTGTTATCCAGGTTAATCCAGTTGAAGCTTTGAGTGATAGCTCAGGATTCTCAAAAATAAATTGGAGAAAGGTCCCAATCAGACCCCTTGAGTCAATCATCCAAAAAAGAATTAATGAGCCAACCAAAGGGGTTACAACAAACGGAAGCAACGAAAAGAACACTAATATTCCTTTTAGGCGTTGATTCACCGCATTCACAGCAAGAGCAATAACAAGCCCAAAAACAATTACGAGCGGAGTTACAACAAATGTAAATGTCAGCGTAAAGCCCATTGCTCTGTAGAATGGCAGATTCTTGAGATTAGAGAAAAAATCAGACAAACTTGTTTTATTTTTCCAAAAATCAGCAACTTCATTAATTGCAAGATGGCCTCGATCTAGATAAATTTTGGAACCGACAAATTTTCCTAGAGGTTTTTCTTCCTTTAGTTTCCGAGTTGCTTCTTGATCAACGGTGGTAGTGGTTTTACAACCAAATGGATCGCAAGATTCAACGGTAAGTAAAACCTTGTCATGAGGGGTGTGAACTGACTGACTAACAATCGATGTAAGCGGCAAAGCAATGAAAAGAATCATCGCCATCGCGGTAGGAAGAAAAAACCAGAAAAAAGTCTTATGATTCATACAATTTAGATATTCTCAAGACAATTATATAACACAAAAAGAAGGGGCACGTTAGATACATGCCCCTACTTAGGAGATCAAAACATTAAAGTTTAGAGATAACCTTTCTCTTTAGCAGCAGCTGTATACGCTGCTTCAGTGTCTGCCAAAGCTGTAGCTGCATCTTCTTTACCCTGCATAAAGTCAACTATTTCAGCACCTAGAGCAGAATGAAGTAGTCCTTGATAAGGAACCATCGGATAAGGCGTTGTACCCATTGCTGCCGCTGCAAATACACCCTTAGCAGCATCCGTTGGCTGATAACCTTCAATTAACCAAACTGCTAGAGGTGAAGTTTCCTCATTTAGCATTTCAGGACGAATTGCATGCTTCATAGCAATGCTTCGGCATCAGCATCAGAAATATTCTTTGAGACTGTCCAACCATCCCACCAAAGTGTTGAAGCAGCAGATGAACCTCCTCCGACAGTCATTGGACCAGCAATATCAGTATTGTTGGCTACACTTGGATCAACCTCATCACTCTTAAGTGGTCCAACACGAGAACCCCACATATTCATAAGGGCAACATTACCTGCCTTCCACTCTGCACTTGTTGCATTTGAATCATGAGTCAAAAAGTCTGGATTCATATATTCAGATAGAGCTTTCATCATGTTTAACGTATCAATACCAGCTTGATTGTTAATTGCAACCTTTGCTGATCCTGGCTCAAAGAACTCACCACCATGACCAAGATACATATTATTAAACTCTTGGGCCAAATTCCACCCTGCTGCATATGCTCCACCTAAAGGATTTTGCATAATACCTTTATCACGAATCACTTTAGCAGCTGCCAGCATTTCTTCATAGGTGGTTGGAGGATTAAGTCCAGCCTGCTCAAGCACATCAGTACGGAATACTAAATGCTGAGCATTTGCCATAAATGCAACAGCCATAATTTTTCCATTAACACTAATTAACTGGCTCTTTTTGAGGTCTTGACCATGCTTAGCAACTAAATCATCTAATGGTCTAATGACATCATTATTCATTAGCGCAACAATAGATGAATTGGCAACGATGGCAGTTGTATATTCAGCTGGATTACCACTCATACCAGCCACGTTAATTTTTTGGTGATCAGCGGTTAAGTTTTTTTCAACAGTAACACCGCCTCCTGCACACTCCATAGCGCCAGCACCAACCGTTTGAATAGCTGGAAACTCATTACCAACAATGCTTACTCGGCCTTCAGATGCACCGCATCCTGCCCAAGCACTAGAAGCTAGTACTGTTAAAGCTACAGCTGTAGCAATTTTTCTTAAAAACATATTTACTCTCCTTTTTATCAATTAAATACTCTTAATATCACATCGAATGAACTTGAAACTTTAGTTTTGCATACGATTGCAATGAATTATAACACAGTCTTTATTAACATTTATTAAATTTTGCATTCGTATTCAGAATAATAAGTGTAAATGATTTTCTAAATACAAGCCGAATGCACTTTTAATTCATTTTTAGAGTGGCATTATCTTTTCCAATTAGGTAATGGGTCATATCCTAACTGCAATAAAACATGTGGAACATCGACAAAAACCCAGTTCTCAACTAAAAGCTTATTTTCACGTCGCCACCAATCACAAACACGCATAAAAACGCGCTCATTGGTTGGTTCCTGCCCTAGGAAGGGTTTGACGTTAACACCGGTCAAAGATGGCCAACCACCTGAACAGGTGTAATTACCCTCACCAAATCTTGTGAAGTGTTTTGTAAAGCCATTATTTTTTGTTCCGCCTGACCACCCTTCAAACTGAGATTCAAACGGAACCTGAAATGAAGCGAACTCCTCAACGCCAATAAAAGAGCCGAACGCACCCGGTCCATACCACATCATATTCTTATGCCAATAGGGACGCCAGGCCTCATCCTTTGTCGCTAATTTATCAAGCATATCAGTAACAATTTGATAGCTTTGTTGCCCCTCAGCAGGGTCTAGAGAATTTGTAAGGACGCCATCCCGTGATGCAGGCCCCTGAATCAGGCCGGTGTATCCTCGAGAATACCCTGGGCCCATATCCAAAGGCCATTGATTGCAGGCAATCATCAGTTCAGGAATGTCTAGATAGATATAGCTTTCTACAGCTTGTCCATTCTCGATACGGTGGAATTCACCATAACGCAGATAACTCAGACTTTTCGTCGCTTTTATACCGATCCAATCACTTACGAATTGACCAACATAATAACCAGTTGAGCTTATCCAATCTTGTCCCTCAAATTCTCCAGCCATGAAGATATCATCACGCCTATAGAGTCCTTCGAATGAATGTTGGAGCGGCAAGAGAAATTCATTAAGGTATATATCTGCACCTTTGAGCTGATTAAACGGATGGACAACATTAATGTCGGCATCCTCGCCAAAAAAAATCGCAATGTTAGAAGAGAAGTCTCCAGGATGGCTCAATGCCGCTGCATATTTCAAATAGAATGAACGGTCATATATCGACATAATTTTTCCTTTTAAATAAATAAACTTTAGGGTAACTCAATGATTAATTAAATAAAAATTAGGTACGGGATTTTTCAAAATCTTCCCATGCTTTTTTAAAATCATCAAAACTAAATTCTGTTTTTTCTGCAGGATCTAATATGAGCCTTTCAGAAGCAAACAACTTGTGAATTGAATCTTTCAAAATAGGTATTACTTCATTTGGAACTACAACTGCTCCATGACGATCTGCGTGGATTAAGTTCCCTGGATTCACCCTCATTCCAAAGACATTTACAGGTGTATCTATCTCACGGACATGGACAAATCCATGGCTTGGGCCTATTGAACCAGCGACTACTGGAAAGTCTTCTGCAAGATCACCTAAATCTCTCATTACTCCATTTGTTAGCGCCCCTGAAACCCCAAACCCCTTGTGTACTTTAGTGTTAATTTCTCCCCAATAAGCACCGATACAATTTGGAAAATCAAGATCCTCAATAACCACAACAGTTGGACCATGAACCTCTGACATGTAATGATAGTAATTCATTCTGCGCTCTTTGATTATGTCATTGTTTTCTGTTGGGGGCTCTAAGGCTGCAATTTTTGCAGTTTTTGCATAGCCTACTATAGCACCGCCCTCAGGATCTGAAGAAATCATAGTGCCGCGTGTAAATTGTGAAAAACCCCGTTTGCCTTGAGCAACCTCAATCGCATTACAGACAGTTGGTGTGTCGACCGACTGAAGCAGTTTTAGTAAATCTGAATCTATCTCATCAGCCATTCTTTTATTACCTCCGTTGTTTCTCTGGGTTGCTCCAATGTAGGCATATGGCCCGCATTATTAATTATTATTAAATCTGAATCACTAATCATATTATGCATCATCTCATGCCTTTCCACTGGACATAATTTATCCTCCGAGCCGCACATAATCAATACAGGGATTTTAATTGATTGAATAGTATTCTGTTGATCTAGCCTTGATTGAAGGGCTCTTGACTGATTAATAAAAACATCTGGCCCTAGAGTCAACGCCATATCCATACAAACATTAAGAACACTCCTTTTATTTTCACTCTCGGCAAGATAATTTGGTTTCATTTCATCTCGCATTACTTCGAGAAGCTTGCCCTTATTAACCTCTCTTATCTGGGGTTCTCGCTTTAATTTAACTTCGTCTAGTTCAGCCTTAGGGTTTGTATCCATGAGTATGAGCTTCTCAACCCGTTTAGGTTGTTGAGAATATATTTCCATAGCAACAATCCCGCCCATTGAATGCCCTAGAAGTGAAAAGCTTTTTGGGGCCTTTTTTAACACATCTGAGGCCAGCTCACTGACTGACGAAAAATTCGAAATATCTGCAACAGTGACTTCTATATTCTTACTGAGTTCTTCAATTTGCGGGGAAAAGATTCTTTCATCGCACATCATTCCCGGAACCATAACTAGGTTCTTCACGGTTAATTACTTGCAAGCATAGCGCCTTCAGATAGTGACTTTAGCTTAGCAAATGCAATATCGGGATCAACAGCTCCAAAACCTGCAAAGGTTCCAAAGCCGCAGTCAGAGCCAGCTATAACTCTTTCTTTTCCGACAATGTTTACAAATTTATTGATTCGTTCAGCGACTAGCTCAGGGTGTTCAATAAAGTTAGTTGTTGTGTCAACCACACCGGGAACAAGTATCTTGTCATCGGGTATTTCACTCTTACGATCACGAAAGACTGTCCATTCATGAGCATGCCTTGGATTTGAGGTCTCGAATAGTGTGTATTGAGCTTTAGCCTTCATTAAAGTTCCAAAAACCTTATTCATATCAATATCACAACAATGTGGGCCCTCATAATTACCCCAGCAAATATGAATCCTTACTTTTTCGGATGGGACATTCTTAAGAGCATGATTTAAAGCCTCCATGTGCGATTCTGCGATCTTTATAAATTCCGAATCTGATAGGTCACTAAAGAGCATATGACGAGACAGAGCTAAGTCTGGACAATCAAGCTGCAAGTCTAACCCCGACTCAACAATTGTTTCGTATTCATCTCTCATAGCATCTGCAAGGGCGGCAAGGTAGGCATCCCTGGTAGCATAAAAATCATTCTGCAGAAATAAAGAAATGACACCCGGTGAGGCTGCATTCATAAAACCTCTCTCAACTCCATGAGCTTTCATTGCATTTTTTAAATTGGCGATGTCTTTTTGAAGCTCTCCTTGACCCTTGGATTTAACTTCTCCGGTGCACATTGGTCTAGCATATTGGGGCGTACCCCCTTCATCTGCAAGTCTTTGAAGAAATCCTGGAAAAAGCTTTAAATCTGCTGGTGCATTTCGTGGACTATCTCCCGAAAATCCCGTGTATCTATCTTTGACATAAGTAGCGTATGAAATTTTGGAGGTTTCGCCATCACTAACAATGTCAATTCCAGAGTTTTTTTGTTTTTCAACTGTAATCAAAACGTTTCTTTGCATGCATTCATCAAAGCTATTTTGATCATATTTTTTATTATTTTCTCTAGCGAAAATAAAGTCGACTACCTCCTGGCTTCTTGGGAGTGAGCCTACGTGACTTGTTAAAATTCTATTCAAATCAATCTCCTTTAAATTATTACTGCATTCTCCATGTTGGACCAGCTGGGTCATCTGTCTTGGTGACCCTAAATAGACTGGCATCATCTAAGCTTAACGGGGTTATTCTATATGTTAAGTTGGGTTTTATTAGGCACGTATCTCCCTCTGATAGTTCTGAACTACCTCCCTCATATTCAAGAAACCAGTTACCTTCTGAAATCATATTCACTTGATACTGATCTTGAGAATCAAACTCATCAATAAACGAACTACTTGTAATAAAGTCAACTTCAAAACCGGGTCTATCTTTTAATATTCCGTTTTTACCTATAACGTTGACTGGGCCTTTTTTTGAGCTTTCAATAAGATCTACTGCACTTACAAAAAAATTTTCTTGGAATTCTTCGGTTGTAATGATAGGAAAATCTTTTAACTCGTCTTCACTTAAAAGAGGCATTGGGTTTACATGGTCTGGAAGCGACTCTCCCTTTTTGGTGTCATATAGCAATCCATTTTCACC
>LURN01000059.1 GCA_001628405.1 Candidatus Thioglobus sp. REDSEA-S12_B1
ATTGCATTGTCTGCAGTTATTTTATTAGGCGCCTTGTGCGTAGATTGGCTATTTGATTACTCTATAAGATTAAATAATCAATCCTTAATTTCGAATAGTGAATCATGATTATATGTGCTGGAGAATCGTTGATTGATATGGTGTCTTTTGCCATAGAAAAAGGAGAAGTTCAATACACTCCCCATGTCGGGGGAAGCATACTAAACAGCGCTAGAGCTTTAGGAAGGTTGAATGCAGATGCGTATTATTGTGGGGCAGTCTCAAACGATACTTTTGGAGGGTTAATACTGGATAGCCTCAGAGAATCAAAGGTGCAGGAAGATTTTATAATCAATACCAATCGACCTACTACACTAGCTTATGCAGACGTCACCGATGGTATTGCGAAATATTCCTTTGTAGATGAACACTCCGCAGGCAGGCTGATTGATAGAGAGAGCTTAAAACCCTATCTGAATAAAATAAAAAATGCTAAAGCTCTGTTAGTTGGAGGAATAAGTCTTCAGGCTGAACCTTGTGGTTCGAGTTGGGAATGGTTGGTTGAACAAGTAGTAGGTGATTGCGTGATTTATTTTGATACTAATATACGACCTGATTTTATTGATGATAAAGGTAGATACCTTAAACGTTTTGAACGTTTAACCAAGATAGCAGATATTGTCAAAATATCCGAGCAGGACTATAACTACCTATACGGTAAAGAGGATTTTGAAAAAGTATCTTCAGAGTGGCTTAATAATGGCATTAAGTTGATTGTATTTACTCTAGGTGATAGAGGGGTCAAAGCTATTTATGGTCAAGGAAAGAAAGTTAGTGTTAGCACTGAAGAAGTGAATGTCATTGATACAATTGCTGCAGGTGATAGTTTTAATGCAGGACTTCTTTATGAATTAGACAAACAAAAGATGCTAGATCAAGAAAAATTGGCTAATATAGAAACTTCAGCAATTAAGAAGGCGTTAGCCTTTGGAAATCAAGTAGCAAGCTTCACAGTAACTCAAAAAGGCGCTAACCCGCCATGGATGCATCAAATTAAGTAAGTATTAAATTGGTCGGGACGGCAAGATTTGAACTTGCGACCACTTGACCCCCAGTCAAGTGCGCTACCAGGCTGCGCTACGCCCCGAGATTACTATAATTCTTACTTGCTAAATTTGCCATAAAGGAAGCCGAAAACAAAGGCAAATATCCCAAATGGCGCTGACATCATAAGCCAGTAGATAACATTGTTGATACTTTGATCAACAACAAATGGCCTAATATAAAAAGAAGTCGAGGCAAAAAGACTCCAGGCTAAAAATGTTCTTCCATAAAATATAGATCTAGATGACAACTCATTTTTTGGCTTCACAATTTTAAAAAAGAGATAGCCAAAACCTACAGAAATTAAAATACTAAGAAAATTGATCATCATTAACTCCTAAATAATATGTCTTTGTTCTAGTTACAGACAGGACACTTTGAGTCCTTTCCGATTTTGACTTTTCTAAAACTTAAATCGAGTGCATCAACCAAAAGCAGAGAACCGCTCAACTGGTCACCTAAGTTTAATATAACTTTGATTGCTTGCAAAGCCTGAATTGTTCCAATTAGACCAGCAACAGGTGCTAGCACTCCATTTTCAATACAGCTTTCGTTTTCCTCACCCTCTTCAGAGTATAAACACTGATAACATGGCTGATCCTTTTCATGCCCTTTAAATACAGAGACTTGACCTTCAAACCTAACTACTGCTGCTGAGATCAGAGGTTTTTTATTTTCCACGCAAACCTTATTGATCTCAAAACGACTTTCAAAGTTATCTGTACCGTCTAATACAATATCAACTCCCTGAATCAAATCAGATAGATTGTCAGTGTGTATCAGCTCATTAGCGATCGTTACTTTGATTTCAGGATTAAGTTCAGTCAATTTATTTTTTGCTGAATTAACTTTATCGTCACCAATATCTTTAGTTTGGTGGATGATTTGTCGCTGCAAGTTAGACAGCTCAACTTGATCAAAATCTGCAATCACAAGATGGCCCACACCAGCGGCTGCTAGGTAAAGCGCTGTTGGTGAACCCAAACCTCCCATGCCAATGATGAGAACAGTTGAGTCCATAATTTTCTGCTGACCCTCAACGTCGACCTGAGGCAGCATAATTTGTTTCGAATATCTAAGTAATTCCTGATCTTCCATGAAATCAGTCTCTAAAGTACTTTTGAATTTTTGGCAAAATCACCATCCTGCAGTATGGCTGATTTGAGTTGTCGTTAAAGTAGTTTTGGTGATAGTCTTCAGCAGGATAAAAAACATCTAGCTCAGTTATTTCTGTAACAGCACCTGTAATACCTTCAATCACTCTGTTCGCTACCTGCTTCTGGGAATCGCTAACATAGAAGATTGCTGATCGGTACTGAGTCCCCTTGTCAGCGCCCTGCTGATTTAAACTGGTAGGATCGTGAGTAGCAACAAAAACGTCTAACAACTCTTCAAAAGAAACCACGCTCTCGTCAAAGTCAATTTTAACCACCTCAGCATGCCCAGTTTGGCCAGTACAAATAGACTCATAAGATGGGTTTTGAGTCGAGCCATTACAATAGCCACTTTTTAATCCTGTGACTCCATTTACGCGCTGAAAAATTGCCTCAACACACCAAAAACATCCGCCTGCAAGATAAGCTGTTTCCATGTATTTTTGTTTAATATTTAAAACAATATAGTATACTTTATCTCTGTAGGCAGAGATAACTTCAAGGAGTCAATGTGGCTGAAAGTGTTAACAACCGACATGGCAATGGTCTAGTATTAATACTTCTAGCATTATCCATTCTAGCCATAGTTTGGCTTTTCACACCATTCATCGCCTACCTCTTCCTCTCACTTTTAATCTGCATCTCAACATTTGGTAGCTTTAATCGACTTGCTCTCAAGCGATCAAAGAATGTTGCGGCGATGATGATGACTATAGCTGTGACCATTCTCTTAATATTGCCGCTTGGTTACATTCTTCTAGTGAGCGGTATTGAGACGACGGCCCTGATTAATAAACTTCAGAGTGACTTTCAGCTCAGCGAAATCAGCAGGATTACGGACGAGATTGTTATGAGTCTTCCTCTAACGGATTCAATCCGCGAGTTTCTGGATAGTTCCCTTAGAAACAATTTAGAGAGTATTGCAGTCAAAGTTACTGATTTTTCAATCATTATTCTCAAGAGCATTACTTCCCTCTCGAGTCAGTTTATCTTTTTTGTCATCATCACGATTTTCTCTCTCTACTACTTTTATATAGATGGCCCAACCTTTATTGAAAAGGTGAGAAAAGTATCACCGCTTGATGACAAGATTGACGACTTACTACTGAACCAATTCTCGGGACTTTCTTTAACGCTTGTTGGCAGCGTATTCCTGGTCGCAATCACTCAAGGAATTGCTTTTGCAATTGGCGTTATGATGGTTGGCCTACCTGCTTTATTTTTTGGCGTAGCTATGGCATCATCATATTTTTTGGCGCAATCATAGCAGGCACGGTGATTGATAACCTATTAAGGCCAGTCATTATTACCAAGCTCTCGAGCTCGATGAAACACCAAAGCCCACTCAACCACACCTTGATTACTGTCCTCTCGACGCTTGCAGGAATCATCAAGTTTGGCATCTTGGGTTTATTTATTGGGCCCATCATTGCTGCCATGTCGATTACTATTTTCGACATTTATCAAATTCAATTTGGTAAATCCAAGTAGTTTTTTGATAAAATTCTCAACTTATTTCTTAAACTCCAATACCCATGCTTAAAGAGCTCATTGAATACATCAAGGAACATGAAGGTGACAACGAACTTGGAGATTATCTCGATACGCGCTATGTCAGACTAACTGATCAGCACTATGACCAGATTGCAGGTGCAATGTCAGAAGGTGAGCTAGAGCCAAAAGAGTCATCAAAGTGCCCTGCAGAGCGCTTCTTTCTTCACTTTAATGAGACGATTCTTTTTGTCAATAAGCAAACAGAGGAGCCAAGCGCAATCTATGATATTGAGATGGTTCAAAATGAAGGCGAGTCTGACGACTCAATGGAGCTTCTGTTTGCTTCTTTTTCAATCGATGATGATTACGAACCTTCTCTCAAAAAGAGAGTCTCAAGCGGCAAAACAGAGGACGAGAATCAGCAGCACTCAGTGATGCTCTCTGTCATTCCAATCCTGAAAGGGTTTATGGTTGCTATAACCGAATAGTCTATAGTTTTCCTTTTTGAGTTGCTGATTTGAGTTTTGGACCAGCCTTAAAGGTGACCACTTTTCTAGCACTAATCAAAACCTCTTCGCCTGTCTTTGGGTTTCTTCCAGGTCTCGGAGTTTTTTCACGAACAACAAAATTTCCAAAACTCGATAACTTGATTTCCTCCCCGGTCTTCAGAGTCTCTATGATTTGTTCAAAGAATTGATTAGTGAGTGCTAATGCTTGAGTTTGAGTGAGTTCTGTTTTTTTAACGAGGGTGTTGGCAATATCTTGTTTTGTAAGGGACATTTGATTATCTTAATTTAGCAGAAAATTTTGATTCTAAATGACCCACTATTTTACTAACTTTTTCGGCTAACTGTTCATCAGTTAAGGTAACTTCTTCCGATTGGTAAGTTAAATTTAAGGCCACACTTTTACTTCCCTGTTCGATATGCTCCCCTTCATAGACATCGAACAAGTTAACATCAATTAAATCATCCTGTTTTAATGACTGAATTGAATGAATAAGCTCATCACTAGTAATCTCCTTGGATACCACTATAGCAATATCTCTTTGAGATGCCTGAAATGATGAGAAAGACTCATAGCTCGGCGTATCACCTTGCTCGATTTCGGACTGAGTCAGCTCGAAAAGGAATGCATTTGGCATCGACAACTTCTTTTGGAGTTTTGGCGAGAGTGCGCCTAGCCAGCCAATATGGCTCTTTCCTTTCATTATTTTTGCTGTTTGACCCATCTGAAGTGCTGGGTGATCAGCGGGTTCAAATTTGAAATCTTTTTTGCTCAGATTTAATAAGGCTTCGACATCAGACTTGGCATCAAAAAAGTCGACCTCACGATCTGCCCCTGCCCACTGTAAGTTATGTCGGTTTCCCGAGATAATTCCAGCAATTTTTTGTACCTGTCCACCCACGTCAGTTCCAGAAAAGCATAGACCGAGCTCGAAGAAGCGAGAATTGTGGTGCCCTCTTCTCATGTTAGATTTTGCAGTATCAATGAGTCCTGACCACAGACTTGAGCGCATCACCGCCATGTCATCTGAAATTGGATTTTGTAGTAAGATTTTCTTGGCATCTGGGTCAACTAAATCGTGCATCTCGTTAGAGATAAAGCTGTAGGTGATAACCTCTTGATAGCCTCGATTGACTAGCGCGTTTGAGAGCTCATTAGAGGTAATTTTAGCCTGCTCAGCGTTCGATAAGTTGGCATCAACAGAGAGCCTTTGAACGGGTATCTTGTCATAGCCGTAAAGTCTTGCAAGCTCCTCAATGATGTCCGCTGGAATGCGTATATCAAAACGAAAGCTTGGTGGAACGATAGTCCAAGAGTGGTCTTTATTCCTTTTAAAATCAAAATCAAGAAACTTAAATTTTGACTCAACCCATGAAGGGTCCAGATCAAAACCTAGAACTAACTAGCTCAGTCGCTCTTTCCATCGCTTGGTGAGTGATGTTAAAGTCTACTCCTCTCTCGAAACGAAGAGAAGCTTCAGTATGAAGCCCATATGATCTCGCAATTCCAGAGAGTGCGACAGGCTCAAAGAATGCAGCCTCTAGTAAAATCTCGCTTGAGCTCTCCAGTGTGGAAGTTCCCATTCCGCCAATCACTCCAGCGATCGCTATAGCAGATTTTTCATCAGCAATGACGAGTGTGTCCTCAGAGAGGTTAGCTCTTTGACCATTAAGGAGCTCTAACTCTTCATTCTTTTTTGCTGATCTCACATTAATATTGCCATTAATCTTTGATAAATCAAAGGCATGCATGGGCTGACCCAACTCCAAAAGAACATAGTTAGTTATATCAACGATCGGAGAATGAAGCTGCTGAGAAGCACGAAGCAGTTTTTTTGCCATCCAATCAGGCGTTGGAACGTTGTTATCAACTCCCTCGATCACTCTCGTTAAATACTTTGGGCACTCCTTAGGATTGCTGACCGAAGACTTGAATGACCTACTTCCTTTTTCATCCGCTTTAAAGTTTAACTCTGGAAGAGACAGGTTATAGTTGACACATGCCTCTCTTGCAACGCCCAGAACGCTGAAGCAATCCCCTCTATTCGGAGTAATATCAAGCTCAATAATCTGATCGTCCAGATCGAGAACTTCTCGAACATTGTCACCAATTTTAGCCTTTGAATCTAGCTCGATGATTCCTTCATGGGAGTCCGATATACCCATTTCAGATTCTGAGCAGAGCATTCCATTGGACTCAACACCCCTTAATTTTGCGCGTTTAATCTTGAGCTTATTGGGCAGAACTGAACCGACCGTAGCAACCGCGACCTTTAAATCTTGCCTTACATTGGGTGCGCCACAAATTATCTGAAGATTCTCATCAGCGCCAATATCAACCTCGCAAAGACTCAATTTGTCCGCATTCGGGTGCTTACCGCAGCTGACGACATGACCGACAACTAGACCTTCGAATGGAGGGGCAACAGGCGCAATTTGATCAACCTCTAGGCCAGCCATGGTTAATTTTTCTGAGAGCTCTTGATCGCTCACATCTGGACTCACCCACTCCCTTAACCATCTAGTTGAAATATTCATAAATAATACCTTTGCACTAGAATTGATTTAAAAATCGAACATCGTTTTCAAAAAACAACCTGAGATCATTGACGCTATATCTTAGCATCGCAAGCCTCTCAACTCCCATTCCGAAAGCCAGTCCTGAATACTTTTCTGAATCAATGTCAACCGCCTTCAATACGTTTGGATGAACAACGCCGCACCCTAAAACTTCAAGCCAACCAGACTTTTTACAAACTCGACACCCTTCTCCGCCACAAATCACGCACTCAATATCGGCCTCAGCAGAGGGTTCTGTGAACGGAAAATATGAAGGACGGAACCGAACCTTAAGGTCTTCCTTCTCAAAATAAGCCCTAAGAAAGTCAATCAAAAGACCCTTAAGCTGAGAGAATGAGGCCTCTTTGTCAACGATGAGACCTTCAACCTGATGGAACATCGGGGTGTGAGTGACATCCGAGTCGCAACGATAAACCTTACCAGGAACGATCACCCTCACTGGAGGCTTCTGCCTCTCAAGCGTTCGAATTTGAACAGGCGAAGTGTGTGTTCTTAAAACTGTATTTGAGTCAAAATAGAACGTGTCATGCATCGCTCTGGCTGGATGGTGCTCTGGAATATTGAGCGCACTGAAGTTATGAAAATCATCCTCAATCTCTGGACCCAGCTCAATCTCAAAGCCGGCTTTATTAAATATATCTTGAATGTGATTAAGCGTTTGAGTAATTGGATGAAGACCGCCCTTCTCTGAGTTCCTACCTGGTAGTGTGACGTCCACTTTTTCATCCAGTACTCTCTGATTCAGAAGCTCCTCTTCTAGCTCTTCCCTTCGAGACTCGATTAATTTTTGGATTTGGACTTTGGCCTCATTAATAGCCTCACCCATTTTAGGACGCTCTTCCTTAGAGAGCTTTCCTAATCCCTTTAATAAATCTGTTAATTCACCCTTCTTGCCGAGGTACTGAACTCTTGAGTCGTCAAGAGCCTTTAAGTCCATAGCGCTGGCTATAGCTTTGGTGGCGTTGGTGATAATCTTGTTAATCAAAATGCCTACTTTATTTATTTAAAAGACTGCAACCTATGTTACAGTCTTTTAGTAAGATTTTGCTACTGAGCTAACCCAGCTTTTGCTTGATCAGCAATTTTAGCAAAGGCTTCCTTATCAAAGATGGCTATATCTGAGAGAACTTTACGATCAATCTCAACACCAGCCTTGTTTAAGCCGTTGATAAATTGTGAGTAGCTTAAGCCATTATTTCTTGCCTCAGCATTGATGCGCACAATCCACAATCTACGGAACTGGCGACGACGCTGACGACGGTCACGATAGGCGTACTGTCCTGCCTTGATGACCGCTTGCTTAGCAACGCGATACACCTTGGAACGAGCGCCATAATAACCTTTGGCTTTCTTTAAAACTTTTTTGTGTTTGGCGTGCGCCTGCACACCTCTAGAAACTCTTGCCATAGTAATACTCCTTTAACTGTAAGGTAACATTCTTTTAACCATTGGTACGTCAACCTTCTCTATCGTGTCGGGTGAACGCAATGAGCGCTTTCTTGAAGTGCTCTTCTTGGTCAAAATATGTCTCAGGTGAGAGTGTTTACTTTTGTAACCGCCACTGGCAGTCTTCTTGAAGCGCTTGGCAGCACCTCTATTGGTCTTTAACTTCGGCATCATTTACTCCTTGACCCTCTTCGGGTTCAACTTTTCGGGCTTTCGCCTTACTTTTCTTAGACTTGGGTGCTAGCATCATGCCAAGCTGGCGACCCTCCAATTTTGCCTTCTGCTCAACAGTGGCAAATTCTTCTGTTTCACTTTCAATTCTATCCAGCATCTCCATACCTAACTCGCGATGCTGAACCTCTCGACCACGAAACCAAATAACTACTTTGACTTTGTCGCCGTTCTCAATAAACTTAACCAAGTTTCTAAACTTGATTTGGTAATCCGCTTCCTCAGTTCCAGGACGATACTTAATCATCTTGACGTGAGTCTTTTTTTGTTTTTTCCTAGCGTCGCTCTTTTGTTTCTTTAATTCATACTGAAACTTACCAAAATCCATCACACGACAAACTGGTGGATCTGCATTTGGCGAAACTTCAACTAAGTCTAAACCTGCGTTTTCCGCTAATTCAAGAGCATCATTATTACTTAGGATTCCCAACTGATCACCCCTGTCACTTATGACTCTGACTGTGGGTGCGCTAATATACTGATTAATCCTAGTCTTTACCTTTTCTGGGCTTTTAATAATTACTCCTGATTTATTAATTCTGTCAACGCCTCTAATGACATTGAACCCAAGTCCTCTCCGCCCCTCCGACGAACAGATACCTGATTATTTTCTTGCTCTCTATCGCCAACCACTAAAATGTATGGGTAGCGTTGCATTGAGTGCTCGCGTATTTTAAAGCCTATCTTCTCATTTCGCAAGTCTGAAATGACTCTAAGACCTTGTTTTTTTAGATTCATCTCAACATTTTTTGTATATTCCTCTTGTTTTTGAGAAATATTAATAATAACCGCTTGAATTGGAGCCAACCAGGAAGGAAACGCTCCCTCGTAATGCTCTATCAGAATTCCAGTAAAGCGCTCGATTGAACCCACAATCACCCTGTGAAGCATCACAGGTATCTGCTTGGAACCGTCTTCTGCAATATAGTGCGCATCAAGGCGGTCTGGCATTGAGAAGTCAGCCTGAATCGTTCCGCATTGCCATTCTCGATCAAGGCAGTCCTTGAGAACAAACTCAACTTTAGGCCCATAAAAAGCACCCTCTCCCTCTTGAAGATCCCAGTTAATTCCTTTGGCATCAAGAGCCTGAGCTAGAGCCGCCTCTGCCTGATCCCAGACCTCATCAGACCCAACCCTTTTTTCAGGCCTTGTTGAGAGTTTAATGTCAATATTTTCAAATCCAAAATGCTTGTAGACTTTAAACGTTAAATCTATGAACGCAGAAACCTCGCTTTGAATTTGATCAACGGTACAAAAAATGTGCGCATCATCCTGAACGAAGTTACGAACGCGCATAATCCCATGAAGGGTTCCCGATGGCTCATTACGATGACAAGACCCGAACTCGGCAAGCCTTAAAGGTAAATCTCTGTAGGATTTGAGTCCTTGATTAAAAATCTGAACATGGCCTGGACAGTTCATCGGTTTAACCGCGTAATCTCTGTTCTCAGAATGAGTTGTAAACATGGCGTCACCAAACTTGTCCCAGTGACCAGACTTCTCCCACAATGTTCTATCCATCACCTCTGGCGTGTGTACCTCTTGGTAGCCGTTGTCTTTGAAGACCTGGCTCATGTACTGCATAATGATTTGATAGAGTGTCCACCCCTTAGGATGCCAGAAGACCATTCCAGGAGCTTCTTCCTGAGTGTGAAACAGGTTTTGCAGCTTTCCAATTTTTCTATGATCTCTCTTCTCAGCTTCTTCGAGGCGATGAAGGTGTGCCGCTAAATCTTCTTTATTTTCCCAGGCCGTGCCATAAACCCTTTGAAGCATCTCATTGTTTGAGTCACCTCGCCAATAGGCACCAGCTAACTTCATCAGTTTAAAGGCTTTGAGTTTGCTCGTTGATGGAACATGAGGACCTCTACAAAGATCCACGAAGTCTCCTTGCTTATATAAAGATAGAACTTCATTAGCTGGAATCGATTCAATGATTTCGGCCTTGTAGTGCTCACCCATAGACTTAAAGAATTCTATCGCATCTTCGCGCGACATTTCCATCCTCTCAATCGGAAGGTTTTGCTTGACAATAGCGTTCATCTTTTTTTCAATTTTCGCTAAATCCTGCTCCGAAAAACCATCCTTATAGGCGAAGTCATAATAAAACCCGTTATCAATCACTGGCCCGATAGTAACCTGTGCTTTAGGATAAATCTGCTGAGTTGCTTGCGCCAACAGATGGGCCGTAGAGTGACGAATCACTTCGAGTGCTTTTTCATCTTTATTTGTAATAATCGCTACATCTGAATCATTTTCAATCATGAAAGATGTATCCACCAACTGACCATCAACCTCTCCTGCAATGGCTGCCTTAGCAAGACCAGAGCCAATTGATGAGGCAACCTCTGCCACAGTCAGTGACTGGTCGTATGATTTAACTGTGCCGTCAGGCAGTGTTACATTAGGCATAACTCACGAAAAAAACAAAAAGTCTAATTTTACCTTGATAGATTGTTAACCATTACCAAAATTAAGTCTTTAAATCACTTTTGTATCGCAACTTTAAAGTATATTAAGCCGGTATGAAAATCACTCGTCAATCACCAGAATTTTTAATCCTCTTGATGACTATTGGTTCTGCAATCAGCTGGGCAGTATGGCTCAACCTGCTGAATAACTTTGCTATTGAGGAGATTGACTTTACCGGGGCTGAAATGGGCATTTTACAAAGCCTCAGAGAGATTCCTGGCTTTCTAGCATTCACTGTCATCTTTGTCCTAGCCTTCATCAAAGAGCAAAAGCTAGCCTATATATCTTTAGCGATGCTTGGAACTGGAATCGTATTAACAGGGTTCGTTGAAACCAACCTGACCTTTTATTTAGCAACCATTATTATGTCGATTGGGTTTCACTACTTCGAAACCATAAACGGATCTCTCACACTTCAGTGGATTGACAAAGATAAAACTGCTGAGTTTTTAGGAAGAGTTATTGCAACACGTTCTGCTGCATCCATTATCGCTTTTAGTTTTGTTTGGATTCTCTTTCAGCAATTTGAGCTTAGCTATATGTGGCTCTATACATTAGGTGGCGGCATAGCTGTTGTTATAGTTTTGTTTTGTTGGCAGAACTTTCCAATGTTCCCTGAAAAAGTCAGTCAAACCAAAAAAGTCATTCTCAGAAAGCGTTACTGGCTTTACTATGCGCTTCAGTTTATGAGCGGTGCAAGAAGGCAGATTTTTGTCGTATTTGCAGGCTTCTTGATGGTTGAAAAGTTTGAGTTTACGGTGGCTGAAATATCAATGCTACTCATTGCTAATGCAGCAATCAATGTCTTCTTTGCCCCCAAAATTGGAAGACTTATTCAAAGGTTTGGCGAGAGAAAATCTCTCATCTTTGAGTATATCGGACTAAGTCTTATATTTCTCGATAGCAATTGCACTTAAAACTTACTTTCAAAAAATCGCAGACCCTGCTGATATAGCTTCTAGTGCTGGCGTATCCTTTACCATCAATCACATAGCAGCAGTCTTTATTCCAGTCGCTTTTGGACTGGTATGGCTTCACTCGCCTTCACTCGTCTTTTTGGCTGGGTCTGCAATGGCCATTGTCTCTCTTATTTTGGCTCTCAATATGCCGGAAAAACCAGAGCTTGGAAATGAGGTTTTATTTGGTAAATTTTATTAATTTTTTTGACTTATATAGTTCGTATTGATATACTTTTTTTATGAACGAAAGCTTTAGAATTTCGCAAAAACTGGGTTTGATGTTTCTGCCTAACTCCCCCATTCCCAAAGATATTAAACAATGGGCAATTCAACAACTTCACTCTAAATCTCCAGCTCTTGGAGTTAAGCGCATTAGATCGTACCATAAGCCAGAAGTTACAGAGTGGCCAAAGTCACTTCAACCCAATCTTCAAAAGCGCGATGAAATGTTTTGGGCATATAAAGAAAATAAAGAAAAGTTTCGCAGAAATATGCCAGGATTTCAGACTGAGGCGGATAAAAGTAGAAACAGGCAGGAGAATCTCATGGAGGATTTGGATGCGCTGAAATTCGCTCATAGAAATGTATATGGCGAAGATCAGTTGAGACTTCGATTTAGTTCATTTTGGGCTAACCACTTCAGAACTGCCAATATCTTTGACAATGGTAACCACATTGGTCATGCGATTGATGAGGCTATTCTTGGCAACATCAATAGTGATTTTTCAAATATGTTGTATAAAGTCACGACCCATCCATCCATGCTGATTTATTTAGATAATACTTATAGTGCTGGACCAAACTCAAACGAAGCGATATGGGCTAAACGTAATGGGAGACAA
Organism: Candidatus Thioglobus sp. REDSEA-S12_B1; assembly: GCA_001628405.1. Lineage (GTDB taxonomy): Bacteria > Pseudomonadota > Gammaproteobacteria > PS1 > Pseudothioglobaceae > Pseudothioglobus. Next base: position 12,768 of record LURN01000059.1, read on the forward strand.
GCGGGTCTTAATGATAATTTAGGAAGAGAGCTTCTTGAGCTTCATACTGTATCACCTTCTGCTAACTATACTGAAGCTGATATTAACGGTGCTGCGAAAATTCTGGCAGGTTGGGGGGCAGAACCAGGCAGAATCAGTGGTGATAAGTTAATCTCGCTATCTGAGAGAAATAGGAAGATTAAGGAAATAGGAGGAACACTTAACTCTTGGGATTACTTTAAGACAAATTATGCTGAGCCTGGCAACAAAACCGTTATGGGTAGAACTTTTGGACCTGGTAAGGGTGCGTTAAGGCAATTGACAGATTTTCTTGCAGATCATGAGCACACTATCAATCATATTACATTCAAGTTAGCCCAACATTTTGTGAGTGATAATCCAAGTCAAACAGATTTAGATCATATATCCAGAATATGGAGAGAGAGTAATGGAAACTTAGATCAAATTCATACTGCAGTTATCGAGCGTGCTATTGCCTCAAAGGATGCAAAATTTCAGTGGCCAATGAATTGGCTATTCCAAGTTGTTAGACTAAGCGGAGCAAATGGCTTCTTAGGGTGGGAAGAGGAGCAAAATGACGATTACAATGAAAATATTATGAGAACAAGAAAAATTTTTGAGGAACTTGGTCAAGGCTTTTGGCTTCCTGGACAACCTAACGGCTACTCGAGTGATAAAGCTGAATGGCTTTCTGGAGAAATGTTTGAACGTCGAATTAGATTTGCAACTGCTCTCTATAACGGCGGATTTCCTACTGAAGGAGTTGATAATATAATGAACAGAATTGGTGCCAACAAGGTCACACGTGAACTTGTGGGTAGCGTCACGGGAGGACGTAGAAAGTTTGTTGCCTTAATGTGCAGTCCAGAAATTATGGGGTTAGAAAATGCCTAAATTAACTAGAAGAGAATTTTTACAAGCATCGGGCGCTTCTTTATTTTTAGCTGGGCTTCCGCTTCCAGGTTTCACAAAAGATGAGCCACCTGGAACGATTTCGGTCATCATGCTTGAAGGTGGGATGGATGGCTTGACAGCAGTTCCTCCATTTGGTGATCCAAATTTATTCAAAATGAGAAAAAGTTTAACACCTGAAAACTACTTGAAATTAAATTCATTTTTTGGACTCCACCCTTCATTCAAATATTTCAGCGGACTGCTTGCTAAAAACAATGCTTCAGTTGTTCACGCCACCAATTTTCCCTATACCAAAAGATCTCACTTCGAAGGACAAAATCTGATGCAAGGTGGGGGACTAAGTCCTTTTGCAGAAACCACAGGTTGGCTTGGAAGAGCGCTTGATCTTGCCAAAACACCTGGAAGATCAATGTCACTCGATATGCCTCTTTTACTCAGAGGTGCGCATGAGAATGATAATTTTTTTCCTGCAAGTATTAGAAATTCCGGGAGTTTAACAACTAACCTTATCAATATGATTTCAAATGCTCACGCTGAAGAAGGATCATCAGTATTTAATAAAGTGAGCAAAAAAAGCACTCAAAAAGACTCTGTCGTTCCTAGAGACCCTGCAAGCCTTGCAAAATATGCAGGAAAAGCAATGGCAAAGAAGAATGGGCCACTGTCATCAGTTATTAAGGTTGATCAATTTGACACTCATGCATCTCAAGGAGCTGATGAATATGGAAGACATGGTGAGAGATTGGCTATCGTTGATGACATTATTGCGGGCTATAAGGAAGGCCTTGGAGATGCTTGGGATAGAAGCATCATTCTGACCTTAACTGAATTTGGAAGAACAGTTAAAGAGAATGGAACATGGGGTACAGATCATGGCTGGGGTTCAGCTGCCCTTCTGGCTGGAGGTGCAATAACTAATAGCAGAGTAATTTCAAAATGGCCAGGATTAGCAGAGAGAGATCTATTTGAAAATAGAGATCTTGTATCCACGATAGATTATCGCTCTGTATGCGCAGCATGTATTGAAAATGCTCTCGGACTTGATCACGATTTAATCGCAGACAAAGTATTCTTTACGCCCAAATTACCTCGAGTCTACGACTTTATTTTTTCATAGTATCTAAAAGACAATACATTCCAAATATATTATGAAAAAAATCTTTCTACTTTTTGCGTTGCTAATATTGTCTCCAATTAGCTATGCATCCTCATGTCCTGATGGGAGCGAACCTATCAAATCCGTTTCTGATGATGGTACATACTATATTTATACTTGCAATGAGAGTAATTCTAATAATGCTATTGGCAATGCGAAAAGCTCATCAAAGGATTCTAAATCTGAAAGCAATGATTCAGAAATCAAAATTTATGAAGTCAGCTTTGCTCCAGAAGTCTTAGATGAGCTTCTTAATTTAGTTGTCTCTAAAAC
>LURN01000006.1 GCA_001628405.1 Candidatus Thioglobus sp. REDSEA-S12_B1
AACATCTCTGCCCGGGTGGTGAAATTGGTAGACACACAGGACTTAAAATCCTGCGGAGGTTAAACTCCGTGCCGGTTCGATTCCGGCCCCGGGCACCATCTAATAACATATTCATTTTTAATTAAAAAAGGAACTTCTCGTCCATAAATTTAATTAATAACCTTATAAAAAGTATGTTAATATTTTCTTTGTTAACAATTATTGTTAGCAATTTATAAACAACTTAAAGGAGAATGAATATGAGTGATATAGAAACTCAAGATTCAGAGTTGATTTATGAGTTAGAGGCAAATCCGCCAAATGCTGAAAAGTTCTTTGCAGCACTTCAACACGTACTTGCAAGCTTTGTAGGCATCATAACTCCAACTTTGATTATTGGTGGCGCTCTTGGACTAGGTGAACAAATACCATACTTAATCAGTATGGCGTTGATGGTCTCAGGCGTTGGAACGATTATTCAAGCAAAGAAACCTATGAATGTAGGTGCTGGAATGATCTGTCTACAGGGTACTAGTTTTGCCTTTTTAAGTCTTACCACAACTTAAAAAACTTATCACGCCGCTTGTCACGGGAACAGTAATCACGATTATTGGTATAAGTTTAATTAAAGTTGGATTAACTGACTTGGCTGGTGGACAGTGGTTATTGGATAATAAACCAGAGTTTTGGGGCTCTTTATCCAACCTTTTCCTTGGCTTCTTGGTGCTGATTTCAATTATCATACTCAATCGATCTAGCAACCAATGGATTCGTTTATCATCGATTGTTCTTGGCTTGGTCATTGGTTTTGTAGTAGCTTTGTTTATGGGTAAAGTGAATACTAGTGCTGTATTTGCAGTACAAGAGGTAATCAGTATTCCTATTCCATTTAGGTATGGGTTTGACTTTGACATCATCGCCTTTATTCCAATTGCTCTCATATATGTCATTACTGCGATTGAGTCTTCAGGCGATATCACAGCTAACTGCATGATTTCAAAACAAGATGTAAAGGGTGAAGGCTATATTGAGCGTATTAAAAATGGTGTACTTGGTGATGGAATAAATTCAGCAATAGCTGCTGTGTTTAATACTTTTCCAAATACTACTTTTAGTCAAAATAATGGTGTCATTCAGCTCACTGGTATTGCGAGTCGTCATGTCGGTGTATGGGTTGGTGGAATCTTAATTTTGATGGGTCTTTTTCCTCATATTGGTTCACTGCTTAGGGCAATGCCTAACTCTGTTCTTGGTGGCGCAACAATTGTGATGTTTGGTACAGTTGCTATTGCAGGCATAAAGATTCTCTCAACTGTGAATATGAATCGCCGTAATATGCTGATTTTAGCGGTATCTTTTGGAATGGGCTTAGGTGTTCTTTTAGTTCCTCAATTTGCATCCTCACTTGGTGCTAATATTGGTGGTACTTTTGGTAAGCTTGTCCAAAGTATATTTAGCTCTGCCATTACTACGGGCGGCCTAACAGTTCTAATCTTGAGTGCTATTATGGGCGAAAAACAAGAGGGTTAACTGTTCAAGATAAAAAAGGGTGGTTGCACCACCCTTTTTTTATTTTTGTCGAATTGAAAATCAATAATTTCTATATTATTTTGAAAAAACTAACAAAAAAAATCAAAATAATTGAATTCGATTTGTTCCAATATTAGAAACATTCACTAGATTCAATATGGTATATTCCGACTCAAAAGTAAAGATTTTTGTTGAATTAAGCTCAATTTTCGCTTTACAAAAGGCTTTTAATAAAGTAAATTTGAGTTGTGAGTTTGATGTAATTTCAATCCTCAACGACATAGGAATAGATGATTAATTTCATCTTGGAGTTTTTTTTCTTTAAATAATGTGTATTTATGAGTAGTTCTGATCCGTTAGTAAAGTTTGAAAATGTTCAGAAAAGTTATGATGGTGAGATTCTTGTTGTCAAAGATTTCAACCTAGATGTTGCTCAGGGTGAGTTTGTTACGATGCTGGGTCCTTCTGGATCTGGAAAGACTACCTGTCTAATGATGCTAGCAGGCTTTGAGCCAACCACAAACGGAACAATCTATTTAAAAAATAAACCAATCAACAACGTTCCACCTCACAAGCGTGGAATTGGTATGGTATTTCAAAACTATGCACTCTTCCCGCATATGACTGTTGCTGAGAATTTAGCGTTCCCTCTCGAAGTTCGTAAAATGGGCAAGTCTGAGAGAGAGGCTAAGGTTAATCGAGCACTAGAAATGGTTCAACTTGGTGATTTTGGAAATCGTAGACCTATGCAGCTTTCTGGTGGTCAACAACAAAGAGTTGCTGTTGCCCGCTCTCTTGTTTTTGATCCAGACCTTGTTCTGATGGATGAGCCCCTAGGCGCACTTGATAAAAACTTAAGAGAACAAATGCAGTATGAAATCAAACACTTACATGAAGAATTAGGGCTAACAGTTGTTTATGTGACTCATGATCAAACTGAAGCACTAACCATGTCAAACCGAATTGCTGTATTTGATGATGGCGTGGTTCAACAGTGCGCTTCACCAGAAGATCTTTACGAAAAACCAGAAAACGCATTTGTAGCTAACTTTATTGGAGAAAACAACCGACTAATGGGGTCTGTAGAATCAATTGATGGAGACAAAGCAACAGTTAAAACTGATTCAGGTGACATTGTCATTGCTTCTAAAGTCAATGTCAACAAGGCAGGAGATCGCGCAACACTTTCATTGCGCCCCGAGAGAATCATGGTTTCACCCGCTAAAGGAAAAACCCCTAACACGTATTCCGCCAAGGTAGAGGAACTAATCTACCACGGCGACCATATTCGCACGCGCTTTAGTGTGTGTGGACACGACGATTTTATCGTCAAAATTCCTAACTCAATCGATAATGTCGGTCTTCAAGAAGGCAAAGAAGTTAATATCGGTTGGATGATGGAAGACTGTCTAGCTCTAGATGGATAGAGTCTAGATTTAATATAAAGGAGAAATATAATATGAAAAATGTAATAACAAAAACTCTGGTAGCCAGTGCTATTTCAACAGCAATGTTGGCTGGCGCTGCTCAAGCAGCCGTTACTATGGTTTCCTGGGGTGGTGGCTATTCAGCCTCTCAACAGAAGGCCTATATTGACACATACTCAAGTGGTGAAGTCAATTTAATCAGTTACAACGGTGGTCTTGGCGAGGTTCGCGCACAGGTTGAATCTGGCAATGTTGTATGGGATATCGTTGATGTTCTCCCATCTCAAGCTAGAACTGGCTGTGATGAAGGACTATTTGAGGAGCTAGACCGTAGCATCTTCCTTCCTGCGCCTGATGGCACGCCAATGGATGAAGACACTATGGTTGACGTTCCAAACGATTGTGTAGTACCACAAATCTGGTGGTCATACGTACCGTTCCATAAAGCGGACACATTCTCAGGTGAGCAACCTTCTACAATCCAAGACTTCTTTGATGTAGAGAAGTTCCCAGGAAAGCGTGGTATACACACATGGGCTAATGCAATCGTTGAGATGGCTTTGTATGCTGACGGCGTAGCTATCCCTGATATCTATGATGTATTGAGCACTCAAGAGGGACAAGACCGTGCCTTTGCTAAACTTGATACGATTAAAGATCACGTAGTTTTCTGGTCTTCAGGTGCAAAACCACTAGATTTAATTAACTCTGGTGAAGTTTCTATGTCACTTGCCTATAACGGTCGTATTGGTGGCGCTGTTCTGAACGATGGTGCAGATTATGTTACTGTTTGGGATGGACAAGTTCTTGAAGAGGAATGGTTAGTTTTGATGAATGGAGCTCCAAACAGAGCTGCAGCTCTTCATTTCCTAGTTCATGCTTCTAGTTCACAAGCACAAGCTGATCAGGCGAAGTGGATTAACTATGGCCCTATGCGTCTTGCGGCACTTCCTATTATGGAGGCTGGCGAGCCATGGTTTAACACTGGTGTAAACATCTTGGAGCATATGCCTAATACAGAAGAGCATATGAAAGGTGGTATCCTTGCTGACCCAGACTGGTGGGCAGATAATGGCCAAGCAGTCAATGATCGTTATGCAGCTTGGATGGCTCAATAATTAGCTAACCAAAAAACGAGTCTATTTATTTAGTCTTGTTTACAGAAACAGGTCGGTATAACTGCCGACCTGTTTCTAATTGTTTTTTAACTTAAGTATTTGTTATTATCTATGAGTGATACTCGCACTTTAGACGCTAAGGGACAGTTGCTGACGAATGATGGTGTGCCTCTTAAGGAAAGCCTTAGAAAATCCCTTCGCCGCACTAAAATTCGCTCTTTTCTTTTACTTTTAGCGCCTCTGCTTTTTTTATTAATCATGTTTGTTGGGCCAATCGGCTCTCTTCTTTCTAGAAGCGTTGATGACATGGAAATTAATAGAGTGCTTCCTGAAACATTTGCTCAGTATGAACTATGGGAGGATAAATCCATACTTCCTAGTGAAGAAATGTTTGCAGCGGTTGTGAATGATATTAGAGCAACCCATAAACTTGAAGATAGTGAAGGTAATAACATTGGTAAAAATTTACTGGGTAAAGCCGGTACAAGGATGACCTATGAATACTCTGGCTGGAGGAGTCTGTTATTAAAAACAGTCAAATCAGCCACTAAAGTCAACAAGAGATCTAAGGAAGAAGTCAAGCCCTATACCTGGGAAGCCCCCTATAAAGAGAAAATGATAAAGAGGGATAAGCGCTGGGGTAAAGTGGAGTTCTGGCAGTCTCTTGGCGCAATGAAAGACCCCTACACAATAGGCTATTATCTCAATGCGGTCGACTTAAGGTTTGATGCAAATAAAAATGTCATTCAAAAGCCAGAACATTTAAAAATCTATAAAACAATTTGGATGAGAACACTCCAAGTGAGCTTGATGGTGACAATTTTCTGCCTCATTCTGGCATATCCGGTCTCCTATTTGTTAGCAACACTGCCAATGCGAACATCAAATCTCTTAATGATTTGTGTTCTGATGCCTTTCTGGACTTCGCTCCTAGTTAGAATTGTTGCTTGGATGATAATGCTTCAACAAAATGGAGTTGTGAATGACACTTTGGTTGGCATTCTTCCATGCTTTGAAGGAATGGTAAACCTGCCATTCTTTGGAGAAAAAAATATCGACCTCTGCTTCAGTGATGAAGATCGTATTCCTATGATGTACAACTTTACTGGAACCATTATTGTAATGACTCAGGTTTTGCTTCCTTTTATGATTCTTCCAATTTACAGCGTCATGAGAGGTATACCGCCTAGCTACATGAAGGCGGCTCAGAACCTTGGAGCCACTCCAACTCGCGCCTTTGTCCGCGTATACATGCCTCAGTCTATTCCAGGTATTGGCGCAGGATGTATTCTAGTATTTATTGTTGCTATTGGCTACTATATTACTCCAGAACTGGTTGGAGGGAAAGATGGTCTCATGATTGGTAATTTTGTCGCTCGTGAAATGCAAAAAACTCTTAACTGGGGTCTAGCTGCTGCAATGGGGGCCATTCTTCTTGCGGCTGTTCTAATTCTTTATTGGGCCTATGATCGTCTGATTGGAATTGATAACTTGAAAATGGGCTAACTATGAAATTTCCATCCTACACAACTCCTCGAGAAAAGCTTTGGTTCTATTTTTATAGAACTTTTTGTGGCCTTGTATTGTTCTTCCTTGTCGCGCCTCTAATCGTTGTAATCCCTCTCTCATTTACAAATTCAGTGTTCCTTCAGTTTGTTCCTGAAATGAAAATCTTCAGCTTTGACACATGGTCCTTTAATTTTGATGGCTATGGAATACGCTGGTACAAAGAACTGCTTGGTATTTGTAGTGATAACACTGGGACAACAGTGTGTACCGATAGATGGATGATTGGAATTAAAAATAGTGCCTTGATTGCGGTATTTGCAACCTTCTTCGCTAGCGTTTTAGGAACACTGGCTGCATTGGGATTATCAAATCGACATATGCCATTCAATCGCTTAATAATGGCACTGATGATTTCTCCAATGATTGTTCCACTCATTATTACTGCAGCAGGTATGTTTTTCTTTTTTGCAAAATTAAACCTTGTATCTACGTTACCAGGATTAATCATTGCTCACACCATTCTCGGAATACCTTTCGTAGTCATTACGGTCACCGCCTCACTTGCTGGCTTTGATAACAATCTTCTTCGTGCCGGAGCTACACTAGGCGGCTCGCCGCTAAGAAATTTTTTCAAAATACAGGCTCCTCTAATCGCTCCTGGAGTTATCTCAGGCGCTCTTTTTGCATTCATCACTTCATTTGATGAAGTCGTTATTGTTCTCTTTGTGGGTGGTCCAGAGCAGTACACTCTCCCAAGACAAATGTGGTCTGGCATTAGAAATGAGATTAGTCCAACGATTCTTGCAGCAGCAACAATACTTGTTGTATTTTCAATATTGCTATTGACTACACTTGAGATGCTGCGCCGAAGAGCAGAAAAAATTCGCGGTATTACTCCTCAATAAATCCCTCAACTTTCATTAAACATTGAGCATTTAATGTATAGTTCCTAAATGGACTCACTGCCCACTATAACCAAAAATGAAAGACTTCTTGCTCTAACTGCATGCCTTCTAATTACATTCTCAATGGGCACTGTTCATGCCTTCAGTACCCTGATTCAAAACATTGAAATTCAGACTAACGTTGGCCGAATGGCTTCTAGCCTTGTCTACTCTGTTGCCCTTGTCAATGTGACATTGTCCGTATTTTTTGGCCATATTCTGTATCGTAAATTTTCACCCAATAGCCTAATTTTTCTTATCGCAATTTTGCCAATTATTGGCCTTTTATTCTCTAGTTCTCAGAGCTGGATTGGATGGATGATTGGCTATGGCTTTCTTTTCGGTCTTTCTAGTGGACTAGGCTATGGCCTCTCACTATTTATAGTTTCATCTATAACTGATAGAGAAAAACTTGGTTACGCTCTTGGACTTGTAACAGCCTCCTATGCATTTGGCGCTGTTGCATTTTCTATGATCTACCCGTTTTTATTTAGCCATTTTGGATTTATAGATGGATATGTTTTTGGTCTACTCTCTCTTTCATTAATGGTATTAATTAGTCTAACTCTATTTAAAGTTTCAAACGCAAGAGTAGATAGAGGTTTAAATATTAACACCCAAATCAATTCTAAAAAACCAAAGATTATTAAGCTTTGGTTTGGCTATTTTTTAGGTGTCTCTGCAGGTTTAATGGCTATTGGACACGCCGTTCCACTGATCGTGTCATATGGAGGTTCAGCACTAACTGGAATAACAGCAATTACTCTGATGACACTTGGTAGTGCAATAGCTGGAATTTATGCCGGGTGGCTTGTTGACCAATTTGGATGCAAACGCCCCCTAATAATTATTTTATTTATTAATTGTTTTGCTCTTTTAGGACTATCCATATTAACAAGCATAAATCTCATAATTACATTACTAGTTATTATTGCATCTCTTTATGGCGCAGTAATTGCAATATACCCTACCCTTGTAAATCATTTAGTAGGAAGAGAGCTATCATCCAGAATCTATGGAAGAGTCTTTACAGCATGGGGAGCTGCTGGATTAATTTCACCATCTTTAGCAGGCTGGCTGTTCGAAAAAAATAACAGCTATGATATTTCAATTCTATTTACGTTATCTTTATCACTGATTGCAGTAATCATTGTTTGGAAAATCAAATATAGTATCAATCAATAGTAACAAAAAAAATAGCACTCCAAAAACGGAAGCCTAATATAATTAAACTTATTTCTTTCACAAAAATAAAGCCATGAAAAAAAATATTATCTCAACTGACAAAGCACCTGCTGCGATTGGAATATACTCACAAGGGGTTGCTGTTAACGGCGGGACAACTGTCTATCTTTCTGGGCAAATTCCTCTCATCCCAGAGACAATGGAAATTGTTGAAGGGGGAGTTGAAGAGCAAATCCATCAAGTCTTTAAAAACCTAAGTGCTTTATGTGAAGCATCAAAAGGCAGTTTAAGCGACATAGTTAAATTAAACATTTTTTTAACAGATCTGAGTAACTTTGCCACTTTGAATGAGATTATGTCAACTTATTTCTCAGAGCCTTATCCTGCAAGAGCAGCTATTGGAGTTAAAGAACTTCCCAAAGGGGTGAGTGTTGAAATGGATGGAGTTATGGTTATCAGTTCGGACTCTTACAGCTTCTAAATCTATGCCTTCAATCTCTGATCCAATCATCTCGATTAAAGGGTTAGGGAGAAAAACTTCTGACAGATTAAATCAGCTAGGTATTCATACTTTAGAGCACTTAGTTTTTCATTTACCCTCTAGGTATCAAGACAAGACTTCAATCACCTCACTCTCAGAAGCACGCATCAATGATGAGGCTTTGATTGAAGCAACTATTGACAGAATTGAGACCATTCCATCTAGACAAAGGCAGTTGCTTTGTTACCTTTCGGACAACCAAAACAATAGGATTTTGTTACGTTTTTTTCATTTTACACAATATCAAAAACAGGCACTAATACGGGGGGAGACAATGCAGTGCTTTGGAGAAATCAAGATTGGACGCAAAGGTCTTGAGATGCATCATCCAGAATATAGAATTGTCTCACAAAACCAAAAACCTCTTTTAGAGCCAACGCTGACTCCAATCTATCCGCTATGCTCTGGCGTTACTCAAAATAAAATGAAGCAATGGGTAAATTACTCACTTGAAGTACTAAAAATGAGTCAGCTTGATGATTATTTTGAAAAAATTACGCAGCAGTCAATGCCTACTCTTCAAAATTCATTAATGATGCTTCATCACCCTGAAAAAAATGAAGATCTATCAAAAATTTCATCCTTTAAACATATATCACAACAAAGGCTAATCATTGAAGAGCTTGCAACTCATCAACTGAGCCTCTTGAAAACTAAAAAAGCTAGGAAAGGAAAAAAAACTAACGCCTTTATAGTTAAAAATTCACTCAGTAATAAACTTCTGAACACTCTTGATTTCAATTTAACTAATGCGCAATCTCGTTGCATCAAAGAAATCAATAATGATTTGGCCAGTTCAGAGCCAATGCTTAGGCTGCTTCAAGGAGACGTAGGTTCAGGAAAAACGATTGTTGCAGTTTTTACTCTGATTCAAGCGGTTGAAAATAACTTTCAAGCCGCAATTATGGCTCCTACAGAAATCTTAGCGCGTCAACATCTTCAAAATTTTACTCATTACCTTAGACCGCTTAATATTCAAATTGCCTTCCTATCCGGATCTCAAAATGCACAAGAGAGAAAGACTCAACTTAACCTGATAGAAAATGGTGAAGCAAAAGTAGTTATTGGAACTCATGCACTATTCCAAGAGAGTGTAAATTTCAAAAACTTAGCGCTAGTCATTATCGATGAGCAGCATAAGTTTGGTGTTCACCAAAGACTATCACTTTCAAAAAAAGCAGATAAAACACCGCATCAGTTAGTCATGACTGCTACTCCAATACCTAGATCACTAACAATGAGCGCTTACGCTGATCTTGACACCTCTGTAATAGATGAACTGCCGCCAGGTCGTCAAGCTGTTGAAACGGTGGCATTGAGCAATGCAAGAAGAGACGAACTGATTAATAAAATCAGAAAAATATCGAATGAAGGGCGACAAATCTACTGGGTTTGTACTCTCATTGAAGAGTCTGAAGCACTCAGGGCGGAGTCCGCAGAGAAAACCTTTAATTACCTTAAGGATAATCTTAATGATTTAACAGTAGTCATGATTCATGGCAGACTAACTAAGTCAGAGAAAGATAGCATTATGAAAGATTTTGAAATGGGAAAAATTAATCTTCTTGTTGCGACAACAGTTATCGAGGTTGGAGTTAATGTACCAAATGCAAGCCTAATGATAGTAGAAAATGCAGAACGTCTCGGCTTAGCACAGCTTCATCAGCTAAGAGGTCGCGTTGGTAGAGGCTCTGAAAAAAGTATCTGTATCCTTTTGTATCAATCACCTTTGAGTGAAAATGCCAAAGAGAGACTTGATATTCTCAGACAGAGTAATGATGGATTTTTAATTGCCCAAAAAGATCTAGAACTTCGAGGCCCAGGAGAAATACTAGGAACTCAACAAACAGGCATAGCCTCAATGAAAATTGCCAATATAGTAAGAGACGCCTACCTACTCAAAGAAGCAGGTTACTATTCATCAAAAATGCTTGAGGCATCGCACGATAATCAAAATGCCTTGATCAATCGATGGATAGATGAAGAAAAGACCGATTATTTTGATGCATAGTCCTTTTTGAATTTATAAAAACTTAGAGTCTTGTAAAATACATCGCTTATGTTTAACCCAGATAAATTTAATTGGAGAATTTTTAATCCAAAAGAAAAGATACCAAGCCACGTCAGTATTTGGCTCTTGGATAGCACGTCTTTAACTCACAAACTCAAAGAAAAATATAAAGACTTTAAAGTGAACGTAATCTCACAAAAAGAAAATAACCCCTATCAATGTGAATATCAACTTCTTGGCTCAACTCAAAACCATGGAGTCATTGTTCGTGAGGTAGAACTTCTAGGAAACCAAAAGCCTGTTGTGAATGCACGCTCACTGATTCCACTGACAGATGATACAAGAGATATTTTGAGTATTGGCTCTAGACCACTTGGTGAGATTTTATTTGATGACCCTGATATAAAGCGTGGCCATCTAGAGGTTGGAAGTTTTGAAAATTCATGGGCACGACGCTCAACATTTACCATTGGTAAAACCAATCTTCTGGTCACTGAGATATTTCTGGAGGCATTGTATGCGTGATAACTTATTCAATCATCAAACTGATATTGCTGATTTTCGATTTGATAAAGAAGTGGTTGAGGTTTTTGATGACATGGTCAGAAGATCTGTACCTGGCTATGACTCGATGATACAAATGATTGGGCTGATAGCAAGGATATATGGCCAAGATAACTCAAACTATTATGATCTTGGGTCATCAACAGGTGCAATTTCTCTCTCTATTGCTCTCAATAATAAGAGCACAAATAATCAATTCTTTGCAATCGATAACTCTGAGGAGATGATTAGACAGTGCAAAAAAAATCTAAGAAATAAAGTAGATAATTTACAAGCAATCTGTGAAGACATTAATCAGATTAAAATTCAAAATGCTTCCATTGTTGTTCTTAATTTAACGCTTCAATTCATCGATGTAAGTCTACGCTCAGGTCTCATAAAAAAGATTTATGATGGCCTTAATCCAGGCGGCATTCTAATAATTAGCGAAAAAATACACTTTGAGGATCAAATGACTCAAAATCAGATAACAAAACTTCACATGGATTTTAAGAAAGAGAACGGATACAGTGAACTTGAAATTGCAAACAAACGCCAGGCGATTGAAAACGTTCTCATTACTGAAACAAAAGAAACACACCTAAAACGTTTGCATGATTGTGGCTTCAATGAGACTAGTTGCTTCTTTCAGTGCCTTAACTTTGTCTCTTTTTTATCTGTAAAATAAACTAAGTTATTTTCGCCTTCAGGCCGGGTTCAGTATGTTACTAATGATCGACAACTATGACTCCTTTACTTATAACTTAGTTCAATATTTTGGTGAACTAGGGCAAGAGGTCATTGTCCATAGAAATGATCAAATTTCTGTTCAAGAGATAGAGAAGCTTAAACCTAAATATATTGTTATTTCACCAGGCCCTTGCACCCCAAATGAAGCTGGAATCTCACTAGAGCTAATTGAAAAGTTAGCAGGCAAATTTCCAATATTGGGTGTTTGCCTTGGTTTTCAAGCAATAGTGCAATCCTTTGGTGGAAAAATTATTGGTGCTCAAAAAATTATGCACGGAAAGGTCTCTCCAGTTCATCATACATCTGAAGGCGTTTTTAAGGGCCTTAAAAATCCCCTTAATGCTACTCGTTACCACTCCTTAGTGGCTGATAAGGCTTCTTTACCAGAATGCTTTGAAGTTACAGCTTGGACGAATACAGATTCCGGTGAAATTGAAGAAATCATGGGGGTTCGTCACAAAACTCATCCCATTGAAGGCGTTCAGTTTCATCCAGAGTCAATCCTCACCGAGCATGGACACCAAATGCTTGATACTTTTTTACAGGACAATAAATAACTATGGAATTCATTCAATTTTTACAAGGCGAACTTTTACTGACTGGAACATTATTTGCTCTTATCATTTTATTAATCGTAAATATCTACAGCGAAAAAAATAGAAAATATCAAGTGGTTGATACAAATGGAGCAGTATCTCTAATGGATGATGATGACCTCATTATTCTAGATGTTAGAGAAGAAAAAGAAAGAAAAGCAGGGTTCCTCTCAAATGATATCAACATCCCAATGGGCCAACTAAAAACAAAGATGGATACGCTTGACAAATCCAAGAATATTCTCGTGTATTGCAAAAGTGGTACTAGGTCTGATCGAATTGCAGATATTCTTTCTAAAAATGATTTTCAAAAAGTATCCAGTCTTAAGGGTGGGTTTAATGCTTGGCTAAAAGCTGACCTCCCCATAGAGAAATAACCAAAATGAACAATTCCCTTACTATTATTGGAGCAGGCGCATGGGGAAGCGCACTAGCAATTGCTCTAAGCGATAAGTTTGACACTATTTATCTAATTACTAGAGATGAACAGTACTCCGAAAATATAGGCAGTCAGCATCCTGCACTCTCAAAGCCTTTCAGCCCTAACATCAAGATCGGTTCAAGCTATAAAGTCATCCAAAAATCTATGGCTGTTCTCATTGCCACCCCTAGCTCTTCTTTTTTAGATGTACTCAAAAAAATAAAGGATGATATCAATCAAATTCCTCTGGCATGGGTGTCTAAAGGTTTTGATCCAGATAGCGGCAGCCTGCTTCATGAAACCTTTAATCAGCAGTTAACTAGTCACTATCCTTGCGTTATATCTGGCCCAACATTTGCCGCTGAAATTGTTGAAAAAAAACCAGCAGCAATCGTCGTGGCATCCATTGACAAAAACACAAGAGAGTTTTGGTCAAACATAATTCAAACAAAAACGCTTCGTGCCTACACAAATTCAGACATTGTAGGAGTTCAAGTTGGAGGAACAGTTAAAAATGTTCTTGCTATTGCTGCAGGAATTGCAAATGGACTTGGCTTTGGAGCAAACACTCAAGCGGCTTTGATTACAAGGGGGCTAGCTGAAATGACCAGACTTGGAGTTGCTTTGGGCGCTGATAAATTGACATTTCAAGGCCTTTCTGGACTTGGAGATTTAGTACTAACCTGCTCAGATGACTTATCAAGGAACAGACGTTTTGGAAAAGAACTTGCCAAGGATATTCCTTCAGACATCGCTTTAAAGAATATTAATGCAACTGTTGAGGGATTTAAAGCGCTTCAATTAGTTTTAAAGTTAGCAGATAAATGCAAAGTTGAGATGCCAATATGTGAGCATGTGTATAAAGTGACTAAAGGCGAAATTACACCTAAAGAAGCAGTTACTGAACTTCTCTTAAGAAAACCAAGCGATGAGTAGATAATTCATACAAAAGCTTTTGCATACTCATCAATATGAGCATAAAAAAAAGACAAATTTCAACTGAAAAAAATATTCAAAAACAGGATCTAAGAATCCTTCTTAGATTATCTCCCTACATTAAACCTTACAAAAAAGTTGCGATGATTGCCCTGATTGCTCTCATTGTGACCTCACTATCATTCCTCCTTTTCGGCCAAGGAATTAAATTATTTATAGATGAAGGCATCTACACTCTAAATAAGACACAGTTAATAACCATTGCGGTGGTTTTAGCAACTTTAGTGATAGGAACATTTTTTAGATTCTATTTTGTGTCTTGGATTGGAGAAAGAGTCAGTAATGACGTTCGTCTAGCTGTGTTTAATCATCTATTAACACTTCACCCACACTACTTTGAGATTAATCGAAGTGGAGAAATAAATGCCCGATTGACGACCGATACAACTTTATTACAATCAATTTTTGGTTTTTCAATCTCAATGGCATTAAGCAGTGTTCTGTTATTTTTTGGTGGATTAGTGATGATGCTCATTACCAATATTAAGCTAGCCTTAATTGTTCTAGTCACTGTTCCAATAATTCTTCTTCCGATGGCCATTTACGGTCGTCGTTTAAGGTCCCTATCTCGCAAAAGTCAAGACACAGTTGCAGATATTGGAACCTATGCTGGAGAGATTGTACAAAACATTAAAGTTGTTCAAAGCTTCACACGTGAGCCTGAAGAATCTTTATCTTTCAGTAATGAGGTAGAAAAGGCATTCGCTGCTGCTAAAAGACGAATCATGCAAAGTTCCATGCTCATATCGGCTGCAATGGTTTTGGTTTTTACAGGTCTTGGAGCGATGATATGGTTTGGCGCCAAAGATGTATCTAATGGAGATATATCAGCTGGCGAGCTAGCTTCCTTCGTTTTTTATGCGATTATGGTTGCGCGATCAGTAGCAGTTATCTCTGAAATCTATGGCCAGCTCCAAAGAGCAGCAGGTGCAACAGAAAGGCTTCTTGAATTACTCTCTGAAAAGTCGCAAATTCAATCTCCTGAAAACCCCATAGAAATGCCCACCGGCTCTCTCTCAATAAATTTCGATAATGTCAGCTTTAGCTATCCATCAAGACCCCTCGAAAAAGCTCTTAAGGGAATTAGTTTTAAAGTAAATGAGGGAGAAACTGTAGCCATTGTTGGCTTATCAGGCTCTGGCAAAACGACAATCTTTGAACTGCTTCAGAGATTTTATGACCCATCTTTGGGCAGTGTTGAGGTCGGAAATGTTAATATAAAGAGTCTAGACCCAACCAGCCTTAGAAATAATATTGGAGTCGTACCTCAACAGCCCACTCTGTTCTCTGCAGATGTATCACACAACATTAGTTATGGAGATCCTATGGCTAATGATAAGCAGATTAGGAATGCAGCCAAGGAAGCATTTGCGTTAGATTTTATCGAGGAACTTCCTGATGGTTTTTCAAGTTATTTAGGAGAGCAAGGCGTAAGATTATCAGGAGGTCAACGCCAACGCATTGCAATTGCTCGCGCTATTCTGAAAGACCCTTCTATTCTACTTTTAGACGAAGCAACAAGCGCCTTAGACGCCAATAGTGAACAAAAAGTCCAAGAGGCTTTGAAAATTTTGATGCAAGGAAGAACAACTTTAATTATTGCCCACAGACTAGCCACCATAATGCATGCTGATAGAATTTTACTGATTGATAAGGGCCGCCTTGTTGCAGAGGGAACTCATCAAGCCTTATTATCAAGCTCTAAACTTTATAAGAGGCTATGTGAACTTCAATTTAATCATTAAGAGTTCAAGACTCAGGCAAATTTATAATATAATTTACCTAAGAAATTTAATTTTAAAAAATAGGATAAATAAGGTCATTTTTTGTGGATAATGTCCACCAAATTTCAATACTGAATTGATTACATAATGGTCAATAATTATAGAAATACCAAAAAAAATCTAAGAACTCTTTTCCTTTTATTAGCTCTTTTCACTGTCAGCTCTCTAGTTTCTTCAGCCTCCCTTTCCTCTTTTAAGCCTAGCTTTGATTCAATCGAGAGTACGGTGGTTAGAAAGGAAGTGTTTTTTAACTACCTACTTCCTGCAATCCAAAAGAAAAATGCTGAGATAGTAGCATTAAGAAGTGCCATTTCAAATAACGAGCTCAATGAAAATCAGATTAACGACCTAGCCAAGAAGTATCGCCTTGAAAACCCCACTAAAGAAGAACTACTCAAAGTCATAGACATTCTTCCGCCATCGCTCGTCCTAGCACAAGCAGCTAATGAATCAAACTGGGGAAGATCAAGATTTGCCAAAGACTTTAATAATTACTTTGGAATATGGTGCTTCTCAAAGGGGTGCGGCGTTATACCAAAAGACAGAGATGAGAATGCTACGCATGAAGTAGCAAGGTTTAACTCATTAGAGGACTGTATCGACTATTACGTTCTAAATATTAATCGAAGTTACGCCTATGAGGATCTTCGACTAATGAGAAAAAATCAACGTGAAAAGTTACAGCCAATCACAGGCATGTTGCTTGCCGAGGGTCTTGGAAATTACGCGTTTCCTGGTGATGAATACATTGAGTCAATCAAATCTCTCATCAACTTCAATCAGCTAGAAAGGCATGACTTTTTAAACTAAGATCTCTGTTTCTTTCAAACATAAAAAAACCCGCAGAAATGCGGGTTTTTTTGAATTAATCTTATATATCGAATTAACGCTTTGAGTATTGCTCGCTCTTACGTGCCTTCTTCTTACCAACCTTTTTACGCTCGACAACTCGAGCATCACGGGTTACTAGGCCAGCACTTCTTAAATCATTGCGAGTAGCTTCATCATAGGCCATCAATGCTCTTGTTACGCCTAGTCTAATGGCGCCCGCCTGACCAGTATCGCCACCACCTTTGACCATAATGTTGAAATCAAATTTTTTGTGCATGTCAACGACATCTAGTGGCTGATTAATAATCATGGAAGAGGTCTCTCTACCAAAGTACTCATCCATAGGCTTTTTATTGACTGTAAAAACGCCCTTGCCTTTAGTCATATAAACTCTAGCAACTGAGGTCTTTCTTCTTCCAGTTGCGTAAAAAACTTCTTTATCTGCCATAATTAATATGCCTTAAATATCTAATAGTTGTGGTTGCTGAGCTGAGTGAGTATGCTCTCCGCCAGCAAAAACCTTAAGTTTTCTTGCCATTTCTCTACCTAGAGGCCCTTTAGGAAGCATTCCTTTGACAGCTTTTTGAATAACCTCTTCAGGCTTCTTAGCAAGCAATTCCTTAAAGGGAACTGACTTCAAATTTCCAACATATCCAGTGTGATGGTGGTACATTTTGTCATCATATTTGTTTCCGGTTACAGCTACTTTGGCTGCATTCACAATAACAATGTAATCTCCAGTGTCTACATGAGGAGTGTATTCCGGCTTATGCTTACCGCGAAGACGGGAGGCGACTTCAGTCGCCAAACGACCTAACGTCTTACCATCTGCATCAACTAAAAACCAGTCTCTTTTGACCTCATCAGCTTTCGCACTAAATGTTTTCATAACTCTATAATCTATGTCAGTTCAGAACAAGCGCACTATTATAATCACTTTTAAGTCCTAATGTAAGTTTTCATGTTGTAAATTAAAGCGATCAATGTACTGTAAAAAAGTAAGAAATTAGTTTTCAAAACATATAGAGTTATTTGTAGCTTTTATTCTTTAAGTTTTCTTTTAAAAATGTAAAATTAGTACAAACCTAACGGCCTGTATTCTCTTTTATATAGCAAATAGCAATTATTTTTATTTTTAAGGACAAAAATGCTTAATTCCCATATTCACCTAGATTTTGATAATGTTAAAACTCCATCAAGTTCAACAA
>LURN01000060.1 GCA_001628405.1 Candidatus Thioglobus sp. REDSEA-S12_B1
GTCATCAATAAAGCCTATCGAGCTGAATAAAAATGCAGTTAAGATGACAATCCAAAGAAGTGGATTACGCCAATCACCCCAGACCAGAACACTAGTAAAAAAAGCAAAGAAAATAAGAACACCACCCATCGTAGGTGTACCTTTCTTCTCTAGGTGCGTTTCAGGGCCATCATCACGAATGACTTGCCCAATTTGGTATTGCTGAAGCTTTGTTATAATCCATTTACCTAGAAATAAAGTCATGAGAAGGGCTGTCATCATCGCAAAGACTGCCCTTACAGTTAGATAGCTAAGAACATTAAAGCCTGTATCAAGTGATGAGAGAAAGCCTAAAAGTTCAAGAAACATACTTAGTTATCCTCAGCAGAAATTAGTATTAGGTCAAATATCAAGAAGGCATCTTGCGGTATATTTCCACTAGGAGCATTACCAAATACTGATTCATAAGTCGCTATTGCAGTTCGCTCCTCTCCAATACTCATTTTTTGAACATTCGTCTCGATGATGCTAATAATTTCCCCAGTGCCTAGAGGAAAAGGAAGAGGGGTTCCTGGTGGACGCATTACTTCGCCACTATTTGCACTTAGAGCTATATCAACAGTAACTATTTGACCATCAATTGGAATGCTTCCATTGCCTTGTTTGGTGATGGTTGTGAAGTATCCTAACTCATCTTTAGTAGCATCTGGGAAATTTGAGGATACATAGGATTCAAATTCCATTTGACGAAGTTTTTGCTGTGCAATAATTGCTTCATTTGCCTTTGAAACTAATGCGTTAAAAGAATCTTCATTAGCAACAAATTGATTTGCCTCTTCACCAATACGCTCAATCTTGACTGTTTCAATAAAGTCTCCTTGATCGATGGCATTAACTACATCCATGCCTTCTATAACGCTTCCAAAAACACTGTGTTTTCCATCAAGCCAAGGGGTAGGAACATGAGTGATAAAGAATTGTGAGCCATTAGTATTAGGACCAGAATTTGCCATCGATAGAATGCCAGGTCTATCATGCAGAAGGTCACTAAATTCATCTGCAAACATGTATCCTGGGCCGCCCGTTCCATTGCCCTTTGGATCACCACCTTGAATCATAAACTCATCAATTACTCTATGAAAAGTTAACCCATCATAGTAGGGAGTTCCAAGATCTTTGATGCTCTGTTTTGTTCCTTCAGCAAGTGAGATGAAGTTAGTAACTGTAAGCGGTGCTTTTTTATAGGCTAGTTCAACTGTAATTTTCCCTTTGTTTGTTTGCAGATGTGCATAGATGCCATCATCTAAACTGGCAACAGAGAGGGTTGAAAAAAGAATTGAAAAGATAGCTAGAAGTTTTCGCATAATAACCATAGAAATAAAATGATTAATGATACCCAAAATCATCAATATTTTAGTGTTACATATAAAGTTGTGACAATTAAACAATAAAATTGAGGGATTTTTTTTATGTCATTGCTTATTACAGATGAATGCATTAATTGCGATGTTTGTGTTCCTGAATGCCCGAATGAAGCTATTTACATGGGCGAAGAAATCTATGAAATTGATGGCGATCTTTGTACAGAATGCGTTGGCCATTTTGACACCCCTCAATGTGTCGAAGTTTGTCCAGTAGACTGCTGTCTTCCAGACCCTGATAGGGTCGAAACGGAAGAGGAGTTGCTAGCTAAAATAAAAACTTAGAAAAGTTTTTATAAAACTTCCTTGAGGGCTTTTAAGCAGAGATCTACGTTTTCTTTTCTTGATGTGTGACCCATCAGACCAATTCTCCAAATCTTTCCTGCCAAGTCTCCAAGGCCTGCACCGATTTCGATATTGAAGTCATTAATCAATGAAGAGCGAACCTTCGCATCATCACTCCCATCTGGAATGTATACACTGTTGAGTTGAGGGAGTCTGCTTGATTCATCCACCAAGTAATTAATTCCAAGAGCGCTTAACCCATCTCTGAGTTGCAAATGATTTTCTCTATGTCGAGCCCAAGAGTTTTCCAGCCCCTCTTCGGTTAGCATGACTAGAGATTCATGAAGTCCATAAAGAGTATTAACTGGAGCAGTATGATGATAAGCGCGCTTTGCACCTTTACCCCAATAGCCCATGACCAAGTTGAGATCTAAGAACCAGCTAGTCACTGGAGTTTTTCTATGGGTAAATTTGTGTATTGCTTTCTCGCTAAAGCTAACAGGGGAGAGCCCAGGCATTGCCGATAAGCATTTTTGTGAGCCTGAATAGATTGCATCAATACCCCAGTCATCAACTCTCAATTCAGAGCCTGCGAGTGAAGTTACCGCATCAACAATAGTCAAACAGTCATGCTTATCAGCTAATTCACAGAGAAGCTTAGCATCTGATATCGCTCCAGTGGAAGTCTCAGCATGAACAAACGCAACAATTTTGGCATCAGGATTATCTAGAAGTGCCTGCTCAACTTTTTGGTAGTCAACTGGTTTACCCCATTCATCATTAATAATGACAGCCTCACCACCAACACGAATAACATTTTCCTTCATTCGAGTTCCAAAAACACCATTAATACAAACTATCACTTTATCACCAGGCTCAACAAGGTTCGCAAAGCAAGCCTCCATTCCAGCAGATCCAGGCGCTGAAATAGGCATAGTTAGTTCGTTTTCGGTAATGAAAGCGTACTTTAACATCTGCTTGGTTTCATCCATCATATCAATAAATGCTGGATCCAGATGACCTATCGTTTGTCTAGCCATTGCATCTAGAATTCTAGTGTGAACGTCGGAGGGCCCTGGCCCCATTAATAATCTTTTAGGAGGTATGAATGATTTCATTTTAATAATTAGTAGTTAAGTTTTTGTATTCTTGATGTGACTGACCAAATATTTAAAAGCCAATTAAAACAAGATATAATTTTTTTTATAATTATCTTAGATAATAAAAACTTTATTAATAATTAAATTCATAACCGCTTGAATTTAATTTTATGAAAATAAGACTTATTTCACTATGAAATAAGTAACCAATTACTACTTAAGGCTTAATGTGTCAATAATTTCTCAGTTAAAGAAGTCACTACCAAAAAACATAGTCATTAGTGGAGAGGAAAATACTCGTCCCTTTGAATGTGATGGATTGAGCGTTTATAAACAAAAACCAATAGCTGTGGTCTTACCAAATGAAGTCCACCAAGTAAAAAAGGTTTTGGAGATTTGCCGAAAAAATAATACTCCTATTGTTACCAGAGGTGCTGGAACCGGTTTATCTGGTGGAGCAATGCCATTAAAAGATAGTGTTGTTCTTGGGCTTTCTAAGTTGACTAAAGTTATTTCCATAAACCCAGAAGAGCAGACAGCGGTTGTTCAGCCTGGTGTCAGAAATTTAGCGATTAGCGAAGCCGCAGATGAGTTTGGTCTATATTATGCGCCTGACCCGTCATCACAAATTGCATGCACTATTGGTGGTAATGTTGCTGAAAATGCTGGCGGAGTTCATTGTCTTAAATATGGACTAACTGTACAAAATATCGAGTCGATAACAATCATGACAATTGACGGCGATGAGTTGGTCTTTTCGAGAAATGATGAAGGTCTTGGTTTGCTGGCTTTATTGACTGGCTCCGAGGGTTTGCTTGGAATAATTACCGAAATAACGGTCAAGTTAACAAAAAAACCACAAGTAGCTAAACTAGTTATGGCTGGCTTTGAAAGTGTTAGGGATTGCGCAAATGCAGTGGCTGAAATTATCAAAAAGGGAATTATTCCAGCAGGCCTTGAAATGATGGATGAGTTTGCAATCCAAGCATCTGAGGAGTTCGCAAGACCAGGATACCCAATAGAATCTAAAGCGCTTCTTCTTTGTGAGTTAGACGGTACAGAAGAGTCTGTTCTTCCTGAGGTAGATATCGTTGTCAGTCTCCTCTCAAAGGCAAGTTCAGTTAGAGTTTCAGAATCTGAGGAAGAGAGGCTTCTTTTATGGAAGGGCAGGAAGTCTGCTTTTCCTGCGGTGGGACGAATTTCTCCAGACTATTACTGTATGGATGGAACAA
>LURN01000061.1 GCA_001628405.1 Candidatus Thioglobus sp. REDSEA-S12_B1
ATCCTGCAGTTAGACAAGCCTAAAACAATTTACAACTTTCCAGTGAACAAATATGTGGCTGAATTTATAGGCTCTCCCAGTATGAACTTTTTGAAAGGAACTATATCACCCAGTCCAAAACCCGTTTTTAAATTGGATGGCGGTTGGTGCGAAACACCTGACCTCAGTAATTATAAATTTAAGGAAAGCATTGAAGAAGACAGAGAAATTTGGCTGGGAGTGCGTCCTGAAAATGTTGTGATTGCTGACGAAGCTGAAAAGATGCCTGTCAAATTTAAACTAGAGGCTGATGTCGTTGAACCAATGGGTGCGGATACTTTGGTGTGGTCAAAGGTTGGTGGACAGGAGTTCCATTTTATTGTAGACGGCAATAGCACTATAAATAGTGGTGACTCTATATTGGTAGGATTTGATCCAATTTACTCGTCTATTTTTGATTTAGATAGCGAAGATAGATTATAAAAATTAAAGGTATTTAAATAATGTACAAATTTCCAAAAGATTCAAAACTGAATAATCCAGAATTTATTTTTGGTGTCGCAACTGCTTCCTACCAAATTGAAGGTGCTACCCATGTTGATGAGCGTTGCGACTCAATATGGGATACTTTTTGCGCCACTCCAGGAATGGTTTACAAGCAGCATAATGGTGACGTGGCATGCAATCATTACAATTTATATGAACAAGATGTCGATCTTATAGCCTCACTTAATGTAGATGCTTACAGGCTTTCTATTGCATGGCCAAGGATTATCAAAGAGGATGGCAGTGTCAACCAGAAAGGGTTAGATTTTTATGACAGGCTGATTACCGCCCTTGAGAAAAAAAATATAACCGTGATGGCGACTCTTTATCACTGGGACCTACCTCAATACCTTGAAGATAAGGGTGGTTGGTTAAATCGTGAAACTGCAGTTAAATTTGCAGAATATGCAGACGTGGTGAGCAAATACTTCGGAGACAGGATTAGTTTTTATGTGACTCTTAACGAGCCATGGTGTAGCGCATTTCATGGTTATAGGTATGGTATTCATGCACCAGGTATTGCTGACGAAGCTTCCGGATTTCTGGCATGTCATAACTTATTACTTGCACATGGCATGGCAATGCCTATTTTGAGAAAAAATGCCAAAGAATCTCAGCACGGAATTGTTTTAAACTTTACTCCAAACTACCCTGTGGACGATTCATCGATAGAGGCCGCTGAATTTGCGGATGATGAGCATACGCATTGGTTTATTAAGCCTATTATGGAAGGCAAATATCCGGGGTCTGTTTATCTTCATTTCAAGGATTATATGCCTACAATTGAAGACAATGATATGGCTATCATTAGTGAAAAAATAGATTTCTTAGGGGTTAATTTTTATTCCAGAAGTATGGTGACAAACGGTAGGCAAGGAAAAGTCTCTGATACGATTCTAAAGAAACTTGAGAGAGCTGAAATCCGAATCTTGGAGTCTGATGATGTTTTAGAAAATGAAACTAAAGCAGAGCAGTTGCAAAAGCTCATGAATGAAAAAGAGAGTCACTACCTGAGCGTTGAACTACAAGAGGTCGAAAGGACGCATATTGGCTGGGAGGTCCATCCTGAAGCTCTTTTGAAGCTATTAACGGACTTACACAGAATTTACAAGCTTCCCCCTATTTATATTACTGAGAATGGAGCAGCAGTTGATGATCACGTCGTGGATGGCATAGTGGATGATGAGCAGCGTTATCGCTATTATCAAAACCATTTACTAATGGTTCATGAAGCTATTAAAATGGGCGTTGATGTAAGAGGGTATTTTGCCTGGAGCTTGATGGATAATTTTGAATGGGCAGAAGGCTATAAAATGAGATTTGGAATTGTTTATGTCAACTACGATACTCAAGAGAGAATTCTTAAACAAAGTGCAATAAAGTTTCAAGAGTTTTTAGGGGCACGTAAAAAAGGCCTTTTATAGATTTTTAAAGTATTCTAGTTTTATTTGTTGCATCACACTTTGCAACACTTTGACACAATATAAAAAAATCAATAGTTTAAACTTTGTCTCGTTTTTCGGTTTAATATTAACAATATTGTTGTTGTGAGCTATGAATAATATCAATGCAGATATTGGCTTGATTGGTCTTGGGGTAATGGGTTCAAGTCTAGCCTTAAATATGGAGAGTAATGGCTATACTGTAGCTGTTCATAATCGAACCACTCCTCAAATAGATAATATTGTTAACAATAGATCTAAATATAACAAAATCGTCGGATTTGAAAGTCTTGAAGATTTCGTAAGTTCTATCAAATCACCTCGTAAAATTATGCTTATGGTTGTTGCCGGTCCTGTGGTCGATGACTATATTCAAAAATTAATTCCACTCCTTGATCAAGGAGACATTATCATTGATGGGGGTAACTCTCATTACCCAGACACTTCCAGACGAACTGAAGAGCTTGAAAATAAAGGTTTATACTTTATAGGAGCAGGTGTATCTGGTGGCGAAGAGGGTGCACTTAAAGGCCCATCTATCATGCCAGGAGGCTCTGTCTCAGCATGGCCTGAGGTTAAGGAAGTTTTTCAAAAAATAGCTGCAAAAGTAGGTGATAACGAGCCCTGCTGTGACTGGATTGGTGAGGGAGGATCAGGCCACTTTGTGAAGATGGTTCATAATGGAATTGAGTATGGAGATATGCAGCTGATTTGTGAAGCCTATCAAATCATGAAAGATGTTTTGGGAATGACTAATGATGAGATGCATAAGACATTCAAAGAGTGGAATGAAGGAGAGCTGAGTAGCTATTTGATAGAAATTACAGCTGACATTCTCAAATATAAAGATGAAGACGGCACCTATCTGGTTGACAATATTCTCGATACTGCAGGCGAAAAAGGCACTGGAAAATGGACCGCAGCAGTTGCATTGGAACTTGGCGCTCCACTAACTCTAATCGGTGAAGCTGTCTTTGCAAGGTATCTTTCTTCTAGGAAGAGTGAAAGGGTTGAGGCATCATCTGTATTTGAAGGTCCATCAATTAACTTTGATGGAGATAAAGATGAAATGCTCAAAGATATTCATGATGCACTATATGCCTCCAAAATGGTCTCCTATGCACAGGGATATACATTGCTTTCAAGAGCTGCCAAAGAGTTTAGCTGGAATCTAAATTATGGTGCCATTGCACTGATGTGGAGAGGAGGCTGTATTATCAGGTCAGTATTTTTGACAAAGATTAAGGATGCCTATGATAGAAACCCAAAGATTAATAACTTGCTTTTAGATCCATTCTTCAAGGAAAAAATTAATAAATCTCAAGAAGGGTGGCGCAGGGTTGTTAATACTGCTATTTCTAACGGAGTACCTGTTCCTGCAATGACCTCGTCACTATCTTATTTTGACGGATACAGAAATGATCGCCTGCCTGCTAACCTTTTACAGGCTCAAAGAGATTATTTTGGTGCTCACACCTATGAGAGAGTTGATGGAAGTAGAGGTGAGTTTTTCCATACCGAATGGATTAAGGATAATAAATAGAGTTTAAGGCTTGATGTAGTGTCAGAATCTATAGAAAAAATTGATACTTTTGTTCTTTTTGGGGTCCTCGGAGATCTATCGATTCGAAAACTAATTCCTGCCTGGTATTACCTTGAACGGGATGGCAAGTTGAGTGATTCGTTAAAGATATTGGGCGTTGGAAGAAAACTTGTTTCTGATGATGAGTTAAGAGACAAAGTCAAAGAATCACTTAAAACTCATGTTTCTGAAGAATACATTGATAATGGAATAGTTTCGCGATTGATAGAAAGGTTTTTCTACTGCGCCTGTGACTTATCAAAAGATGAGGATTATTCTAATTTAAATGAAAAAATACAAGATTGGAGCATGCCTGCCGCATTCTATTTAGCTATCTCTCCAAGTCTTTTTGAGTCGGTTTGTGACGGACTAAATAGCGCTAAATTAATCTCACCAAGCTCCAGGATTGTTGTTGAGAAGCCCGTTGGTTATAACCTAGAGTCTTCTCAAGAAATTAATGAGAAGCTAACTAAGCATTTTGATGAATCTCAAATCTATCGAATTGATCACTATTTAGGAAAGGAGACTGTACAAAACCTTATCACTCTGAGGTTTGCAAATTCTCTCTTTTCGAGTCAGTGGAATAGTAAAGGCATTGAGTATGTAGAGATAACAGCAGCAGAGTCTGTAGGAATTGAAGATCGCTGGGGCTACTTTGATGGAATGGGACAACTAAGAGATATGGTCCAAAGTCATCTTCTTCAGCTTCTTTGTTTGATTGCAATGGAGCCCCCGAATAGACTTGATGACCAAAGTATTCGGTCAGAGAAGGTAAAGGTCTTAGAGGCCTTAAAGTCTCTTGACAAAGACAATATTTCATCTAACTTTGTTTCCGCTCAATATACCGATGGAGAAATTGATGGGGTTAAAAAACCAGGCTATATTGATGAGGATGGAGCAAATCAAGACAGCAAAACTGAGACTTTTGTTGCCATCAAGACTGAAATTCAAAATTGGCGATGGTTAGGGGTCCCTTTTTATCTTCGAACCGGTAAAAGGATGGCCTCAAAAACAACGCAAATTGTAATCCACTTTAAGTCTGACGGTCACTATATTTTCAACGAGAGTCAGGAGAGCTTAAAGGGCAACACTTTGATAATCAGTCTTCATCCTACTGAAGGGATATCTCTCCAAGTGTTCACAAAACCTCATGGCGTTGAAAAGCATTCTACAGTTCGTTCAGATCCTATGAGCTTAGATTTTATAAAAACTCAAAAGCTTCTTAACATACCTAGCGGATACCAAAGCTTATTGATGGATATTCTGAGTGGTAATCAAAGCTTATTTCTTTGTAGGGAAGAGGTAGAGTTAGCCTGGAAATGGTGTGATAATGCTCTTGAGGCTTCTAATCAATCAAACCAAGATCTTTACTTCTATAGCGCTGGAACTGATGGGCCTATTCAAAGTAAAGAGCTGATTTCAAGTAATGGACATAGTTGGTATGAGGAGTAGTAAAACCTATTACTTGCCTGAGCATGTTGGCTTTTACAGTACCAATAGTAGTGAGTCTTTGGTAGCTGATCTTAGTCAAAACATAGCTGAAATTATAAATGAAGCTATCCAAAAGAATGGACGAGCCAGTATGGCTGTTTCTGGTGGCAGCACTCCAAAGCCACTTTTTGAAGAGCTTTCTTTACTTGATTTAGATTGGCCCAAGGTCGACTTAACTTTAGTTGATGATCGTTGGGTTGATGCAGACCATAAGGATAGTAATGAACTACTGGTTAAAACACACTTTATTAAAAATTATGCAGAAAGGGTGAATTTTGTTCCCCTTAAAAATGACGAAAACACTGCAAAAAAGGGAGTCTCATTAACTGAAGAGGCGCTTAAAAACTTTACAATGCCTTTTGACATAGTCATATTAGGAATGGGTGCAGATGGCCATACGGCATCACTTTTTCCTTGCTCAGATGAGCTTGAGAAGGGAATGGATTTAAATACAGACCATACTTTGATCTCTACTAACCCTAAAACAGCGCCCTATGAGAGAATCAGCCTCACTGCAAAATCAATTATGGACGCTAAGAAAATTTTTCTTCATTTGAATGGATCAAGTAAGCTGAATACACTTGAGGAGGCTATGAATTTGAGTGACTCAAGTAAAATGCCAATCTATGCCTTTCTAAATCATGGTCTTGATATCTTTTGGAGTCCGTAGAAAAAACTTACTGCTGCTTTATTAATGCCTTAATTCTACTAAAATCAAGGGATAATAAAATTCTTTAGTTATAAAAATGATTCAAAACTTATGAAAATTAATAATATTGACGGTGAAGTTGTTAAAGACAATGATACTTATCTTCTCAAAGACAACACTACACTAAAGAACCTTGTTGTTAGCTCAACAACCCTGCATCCAGGGAAGTCAACTCGTGGCCATTCTCACCCTGGAAAGGAAGAGGTTTATATGATTATGAGCGGTTCAGGAAGAATGCAGCTTGATGATAAAGAGTTTGATATTTCGAGCGGTGAAATGATCCTAATCGAGGATGGCGTTTTTCACCGTGTCCATAATACTGGAGAGGAAGACCTTTACATGGTCTGTA
The DNA here is from genome assembly GCA_001628405.1 of Candidatus Thioglobus sp. REDSEA-S12_B1. Taxonomy (GTDB): domain Bacteria; phylum Pseudomonadota; class Gammaproteobacteria; order PS1; family Pseudothioglobaceae; genus Pseudothioglobus. The sequence continues at coordinate 6,099 of LURN01000061.1, forward strand.
TTTTTGATGGAGACAGAAATCATTAACAATAAACTATACAATTTGGTAGGTGATATTGGCGCTACAAATGCACGGTTTGCGCTTGTCTCTCCTGGATCATCAGAGATTGAACAAATAGAAAATCTGAAGTGTTCAGATTTTGAAGATATTCAAAGCGCAATACTTCACTA
>LURN01000062.1 GCA_001628405.1 Candidatus Thioglobus sp. REDSEA-S12_B1
GTTGCTGGATTGCATGATACATAAACCAGCCTCTCAACTTTGAGCTTAGGAATAAGCTCAACAATTTCTATTGCCCCAGTTCTTGCCGGATCAATCAATGCTTTATTATAATTTTTTCCTCTAAACCACTCAAATCCTGAAACATCTTGGAATAAGTCAGCCTTGTAAAATGATGCATTAGAAATTTCGTTTGCTTCAGCGTTTGCTTTTGCCCTCTCGACCAGACCTCGATCTCCCTCTATACCAACAACACTATTGACATATCTAGAAATTGGAAGTGTGAAGTTACCAAGACCACAAAAAAGATCAATCACATTATCATTTTCGTTTAATTGGAGCAGATCTAATGCAAGGTCAATCATTTTTTTATTCAGCTCAAAGTTGACCTGAGTGAAATCATTTGGAAGAAAAGACATCTCAATAGAGTGGTTAGGCAGAGCATAAGTTAGCTGAATTGAATGCCTTAGTGGTTTAATTGTTTCCAATCCTCCACTTTGCAGGTACCAAGTAATAGATAGTTTTTTTGCATACTCATCTAAAATCAGTTCATCATTATCACTTAATGGCTTAAGATGCCTTAATATTAGAATAGTACCTTTCTCAGCAATCGCTACTTCAATCTGAGGCACATGCTCTTTGATGCTTAACTGTTCAATACATTCTGATAAAGTCTCAAGGTTGTCGCCCAATGAGGGATGCAAAACCTCACATCGACTCATAACTGTTACAAATGAAGATTTGCGCTCCCTAAAGCCGACTAAAACCTTCTCTTTTTTTGCAACATAACGAACACCTAAGCGAGCTTTACGGCGATAACCCCAGCTCTCAACTTGAACCGGCTCTAGCCATTCTTTTGGTTGGACTTTGGCTTGACCCAAAAATGCACTTTGAAGCCAATCATGTTTTGCATTGATTTGATTAGGACTCGACAGGTGTTGAAAGGAACATCCGCCACATATTCCGTATACTGAACATTTTGGCTCAATCCTGTCGGGAGATGATTTAATGACTTCTACAATTTCGGCCTCCTCGTATTTGGCACGAGAAAGGGTTCTAGAGGCGACAACTCTTTCACCTGGCAAAGCACCTCTAGTAAATATTACCTTGTTGTCAATGTGAGAGATTCCCCTTCCTTCATGAGAAAGCGACTCAATATCTATTTCATATACCTTAGGCTTTAACTTTCTTCTTCTAGACATCAAGAAGTTCCACCCAATGCTTAACTGGAATAGAGCTTCCTTTTTGAAGATGCATTAAGCATCCAATATTACTGGTCACTATCATGTTAGGCTGTGAAGCATTTAAATTCTCAATTTTGTTATTTCTGAGCTGGTTTGATATTTTAGACTCAAAAATTGAGTATGCACCAGCCGATCCGCAACAAATATGTGAATCTTTGACTGTTTTTTTAATATATCCAAATTGAGAGAGTATTGACTCAACCAAGCCACTCAATTCTTGACCATGTTGCATTGTGCATGGTTCATGATAAGTAACATTTATTTCTGACAAATGAAGTGCACTCAAATCTTTAGTAGCAAGAAACTCAGCAATATCTTTTGTTTTTGAGGATACAAACAATGCCTTTTGGAAATAAGGATCTGAGCTTTTAAAAAGCTTAGGATAGTCTTTAACCATCACACCACAACCGCTTGCACTGGATATGATCGAGTCAAAACCTGATTCAAGCTTTTGAGTCCAAATATCAATGTTTCGTTTCACTTTTTTCATAGCATCACTTGAAGCAGCAAGGTGCTGGTCAAGTGCGCCACAACACTGCGCTTGTGAAGTTTCAAATACCTCAACATTAAGCTTAGACAAAATATTCTTAATACTATGATTGATATTCGGGGCAAGTGATGGCTGAACGCAACCCGCAATTAAAAGAACCTTGGCGTCTATTTTTTCTGGTTTAACAGATTTAGAGGAAATCTTTGAGTGGCGGTAAAAATATCCTAAAGGCCTAAAGATAAATGGGGTTAAAAGGGTCTTTCTTACAACATATCTGTAGAGTGCTTGAAGCTTTCCTCTCTTAGATTCCATAAGATCTCGACCTATTTCAAGGAGCTGCCCATACTCAACACCAGATGGACAAGTCGTTTCACATGAGCGGCATGTTAGGCATCGATCCATATGACTTAATGATTTGAGACTAAACTGGTTCTGCTCTAAAGCAGATTTTATTAGATAAATCCTTCCTCGTGGAGAGTCAAGCTCGTCTCCTAATAGCTGATAAGTTGGACAGGTTGCCAAGCAGAAACCGCAATGCACACAGGACTCAATAATTTGAGTTGCCTGATCTCTTTTTAACTCTGAAACATTGATGTTTTTTATCTCTGAATACATTAAACGAAGACTCCATAAGGGTCAAACACGTCTTTCAGTCTCTTTTCTATTTCCTTCCTAAGAGGAGAGTCATTAATTTTCTTTGTCTGATTATTTTTTCTTTCTTGAGCCAATTTTTCAGGAAAAACTTTGAAACTAATCTGGGTTATGACAGCAAGTTTACCCATCGAGCCTACCAAAAGCCTTGAGACGTCATAACCAGCAACATTTTTCATGACTTGTCCACCAAAGTTTAGTAAATCTCCTTTTCCATTAATTATTTGAATACCCAAAACACTGTCAGACAAATCAGATCCTGCAGTTGAATACAAAGAACCAATTGTCTTCTTGGAATCTGAAATATAAAAAGGAAGAGCCTGTTTATTCTCACTTAAAACCTGGTTTATATCTTCAATCGAGGTTCCTGCTTTGACTGTGATAACTAACTCTTCTGGAAAATACTCTACAATGCCAGCATAGGAGTTCATATTCAATAATTCTTCGCTAAAATCGTCACTAGAATTTACTATTCTTAGTTGACTTGCATTTCTTACTTTTTTTTGAATCTCTCCGATAGTCTGCATATCAAAATCGATCCAGTTCCGGGTGAGGTAGATTTCCATGATGGACATGCATATTTCCTAATTCAGCACAACGATGAAGTGTTGGAACTGCTTTACCTGGATTGAGAAGCGAGTATGGGTCAAAAGCAGCTTTTATTTGATGAAAAACATCAAGCTCAGCGTCACTATATTGGAAGCACATGGCATCTAGCTTTTCAACGCCCACCCCATGCTCTCCAGTAATACTTCCTCCAGCCTCAATACAAAGTTTTAGAATTTCATTTCCAAACTCTTCTGTCTTCTCCAATTCTCCAGGAATTCCTGCGTCATATAGAATCAAGGGATGAAGGTTTCCATCGCCCGCATGGAAGACATTAGCAACTCTTAGATTATAGCGCTTTGAGAGAGAATTGATTTTCTCAAGTACATCAGCTAAGTGTCTTTTTGGAATTGTTCCATCCATACAGTAATAGTCTGGAGAAATTCGTCCCACCGCAGGAAAAGCAGACTTCCTGCCCTTCCATAAAAGGAGTCGTTCTTCCTCAGATTCTGAAACCCTGACTGAACTTGCCTTTGAGAGGAGACTGACAACGATATCTACGTCAGGAAGAACAGATTCTTCTGTACCGTCTAACTCGCAAAGAAGAAGCGCTTTAGATTCTATTGGGTATCCTGGTCTTGCGAACTCCTCAGATGCTTGGATTGCAAACTCATCCA
>LURN01000063.1 GCA_001628405.1 Candidatus Thioglobus sp. REDSEA-S12_B1
CGTAAGGACCCTCTGGAACTTCCATACTAAAGTCCACTTTACAATCACCACCTTTAGTTGGCGTATAGATGTTTTCTTGGCTATGGTTCATACCCTTAAATCCAGACTCCTCATAAATAAGAACATGAACTGCGTGCTTTGATGAGCAGCCTGTGACCGTGCCACTAACCTTATGGAGATGATTATCAGCGCTTGCAATGTTAAAAAAACTGAAAACGAATACCGAAAGAAAGAGAGCTAGGATTATAGATTTTGATTTCATAATGATAGTTTATGCAAATAAATTGAGTTTACTTCGCAAAGACAAAATTTTAATGAATTATTTGTGGTTTTTCTATGAAAAACTAAACGATTACTTTAAAGATCTATAAGTATCTAATTTATTCAAAAAAAATCGATTAAGCAATCCAAGCCACTATGGTTAATTTGTATATCGCAGTTTTTCCTTAAAATTGGTTTGCCTTTATATGCGACCGATAATCCAGATACCTTCATCATCTCTAGATCATTAGCTCATCCCCGATTGCAATAACTTGTTCTGAATTTAAATCATAAAGCTCAGACAGCTCTTCAATATAGCTAGCTTTTGCTTTCCCGTCTACTACTTTGCCTAAAGCGTTTCCTGTGATTGATTCATCAATGATTTCAACCTCGTTAGCTTTAAATGTATCGATACCTAGCTTGTTTTTGACTTTTTCAGCAAAATAGGTTATTCCTCCTGAAACCAAGGCAGTCTTTATTTGGTTTGAGCTGAAAAATGTAATGAGTTCTCTTGCGCCAGGATTCAAGTTCATTCTATTATTGAAGACCGCTTCAAAACTTTCAGTTCTGACCCCTTTTAAAATAGACAGTCTTTTCTTGAAGGATTCTGAGAAATCAAGGTTACCCTGCATAGCTTCCTCGGTAATCAAAGAGACTTCGCTATATAGGCCTACCTCTTTTGCAACTTCATCAATGGTCTCTATCGAAATTAAGGTTGAGTCCATATCACTAACCATCAGTTTAATATTGCTGTAATCAAAGCTATAGTCAAAAATATTTAGATCAACAGAATTCTCAGCTCTTAAATTATTAATGTCAAATTCTGTTTTTGTATGAATTCTAAAGTGTTTTTTGTTTTTTTCTATCTCTCCTTGAATTTCTTGAGCGATTTTCTTTGCAGTTTCTTGCTCTTGACTATGGACAATAAGAGTTCGAGTTGTCATTGGTATGCCAGGAATTAATTAGAGGATACATTTTACAATAATGAGTGTAAGAAATGATTTCCAAAATGAAGAATCAAAGCAGAATTTTCTAAAAATATTGCTGAGACATTTTGACACAAACCCAACATATCGAAATTTGTGAGACAGGTATAATATTGCTTTTCAAACGACCAACGGTGGTAATTTGATAAACATTGACGTTTAGATGGGCATAGTTAAACTTTGCGCACCTGAGCGTTTTTTTTTACTTTAAGAAAAGTTTAATAACTATTATCAATAATGACTCAAACATACAATTTTAGCGCTGGCCCAGCAATGCTGCCTAAAGAAGTTTTACTCAAAATTCAGAGTGAACTTATTGAATATGAAAAATCAAAGGCATCAGTGATGGAGATTTCTCATCGCGGTGTTGATTTCATGGAGGCTGCTGAAAAATCTGAAAAAGACTTCAGAGAGCTCCTAGATATTCCTGATAACTATAAGGTGCTGTTCCTTCAGGGCGGTGCATCAGCTCAGTTTTCTATGGTTCCAATCAATCTTCTAAGAGGTGGATCTAAAGCAAATTATGCAAATACAGGTCATTGGTCAGTGAAGGCAATTGCTGAGGCAAAAAGGTATTGTAGAGTCAATATCTGCACTGACGGTACAGATAATAATTTCACTGACATTGAAGAATTTGAGAATTGGAACATTGACGAAGAGGCGTCTTATCTGCATTACACTCCCAATGAGACGATTGCAGGTCTAGAGTTTGACTACATTCCAGAGGTTGAAATGCCTATTGCTGCGGACATGTCTTCAACCATTCTTTCGCGTCCAATTGATGTCAGTAAATATGGTGTGATTTATGCCGGTGCCCAGAAAAACATTGGGCCATCTGGCTTAACCATTGTAATCGTTAGAGAGGATCTTATAGGTGATGTAGTTAAAGGCCAACCGAAACTATTTGACTACTCTACGCAGGCTAATAATGATTCAATGTTTAATACCCCGGCAACATTTCCTTGGTATGCGGCAGGAAGAGTTTTTGAGTGGCTAAAAGAGCAGGGCGGTCTCAAAACAATGCAAAAGATTAATCAAACAAAAGCAGAGACTCTTTACAAGGCAATCGATAACTCAGATTTTTATTCAAATCCAGTATCAATCAAATATCGATCTTGGATGAATGTCCCATTTTTATTGGCTGATGAAAATCTGAATAGTAAATTTTTAGAGCAATCAAAAGATGCTGGTCTTCTTGCTCTCAAAGGGCATCGAAGTGTAGGTGGTATGAGGGCAAGTATTTATAATGCTATGCCTCAAGAGGGAGTTGATGCTCTCATCAGTTTTATGAATGATTTCGAAAAGGATTTTGGATAATGCTAAACATTAAAGTACTCAATAATATTTCACCTCTTGGTTTAGAGAAGTTTTCAAAAGAAACTTATTCGGTTTCTAAAAGCGATGAAAATCCTGATGCAATTTTGGTTCGAAGTGCAAAAATGCATGACATGGAAATTGGAAGCAAATTAAAAGCGATTGGACGTGCTGGAGCAGGAGTGAACAATATCCCACTTGATAAAATGAGCGAAAAAGGGGTTGTTGTATTCAATACGCCTGGGGCAAATGCAAATGCTGTTAAGGAGCTTGTCATTTCATCAATGCTTTTAGCTAGTAGAAATATATGTCAAGCTTGGGAATATGTTAATAACCTTCCGTTGGATAATCTTAAGGCTACTGTTGAAGATGGAAAAAAACAGTATTCTGGATCGGAATTACCTGGAAAAACCCTAGGTATTGTGGGTTTAGGAGCAATCGGTGTAGAAATTGCGAATGCTGCCAGTATGCTTGGAATGGATGTCATCGGATATGACCCTTCAATCTCTAAAAAGAATGCATGGAAAATCTCTTCTGAGGTTGAAGAAGCTCTTTCTTTGGAAGAGTTATTTTCAAAGAGTGACTTTGTTTCATTTCATGTGCCTTTGGTTGATGCTACGAAGAATCTTTTAAATGCTAAGAGAATCAAGCTTCTTCCTGAAGGATGTGTAGTAATCAATATGTCAAGAGATGGCATAGTGGATGAAGATGAATTGATTAAAGCTTTAGATGCTGGGAAAGTTAAGTATTACGTAACAGACTTTCCAATCGATGATAAAAAGGATCATGATAGGGTAATTGCCCTTCCTCACCTGGGAGCATCTACTTCAGAGGCAGAGGATAACTGTGCAATGATGATTGCGAAACAAATTAAGGATTATTTGGAGAATGGAAACATCGTCAACTCAGTTAACTATCCCGACTCGAAGATGCCAAGGGCTGGGGAGGAGCGTCTAGCTATTACTCACAGAAATATTCCAAATATGGTTCGTCAAATTACTAAGGCAATTGCTGAAGAAGAAGCAAATATTGTAGATATGCTTAACAAATCTAGAGGGGATTTTGCTTACACATTGATTGATATTGAGGAAGAGATTCCCAATTCTGTGATTGAAAGCATTAAGCAGGTTGAAGGAATTTTAAAAGTACGAGCCTTGTAAATTTTTTTGGCGCCCTGGGCAGGATTTGAACCTACGACCCCTCGCTTAGGAGGCGAGTGCTCTATCCAGCTGAGCTACCAAGGCAGGAGATATATTATTGCCAGTTATGGTTGCAATTACAAGCTGATATTTAACAAATCTTGATTTTTCTTTTAATACTGTCCAAATGTTATTTAACTTATAAATTATCAAACAAGTATATAATTTATATCTGGTACAAGTTGGATTTAAGTTGGTTGAATCTTAAGAGAATAAAATCTTCATCTTTTCAACACCTTTAATCCAATTGAAAAATGTAGAATCGATGTAAATTTTAAATGGAGTTAATTATGAAAATTATTTTAAGGAGTTTTTTAATCACTATCTTATTGTCATTTTCTCAAATGTCATTTTCAGAAACATTTATAGATTCTGCTTCTGTTGTCTCAGTTGATAAAGTTTATAAACAGGTAAGAGTTGAAGAGCCTTACAAGGAGTGCTACATAAAAGAAACTGTTCAAACTGGAGATGGAAGTGCTACTAATGAGATAATTGGAGGCATCATCGGTGGTGCAATTGGTAACAAACTTGCTGAAGATAGTAGTGATACTGGTAAAGACGTTATGACGCTTGCTGGAATTTTCCTTGGCGCTTCAATTGCAAATGACGCCGAGAAGGCAGCAGTTGAGGCAAACGGTGGACAAAAAATAATTAGCCAAGAGGTTTGTGAAAACAAGGTTAGACAGAAAATAGAAAAAAGATTAAGTCATTACAAAGTAACTGTTGACTACAACGGAAGAGAAGTATCTTTTTCTACTAAAAGAAGACCATTTGATGATGTGATTAAGATCGAAGTGACTGTCGATGGGCTAGATAATTAAAGAGATTGTAGGCCATATGCCTATTATCTTGATATTTATTTTGATTGCAGCTGCTACTTTGGCAGCTGCTTTTTTTTATGTTTCTAAAATTATTTCTACTCTTCCTGTTGGAAGAGCTGAAGATTATTTAAATAAACAAAGCCAGTCAAATAATAAAATTGTTGCTTGTATAGGTGATTCTCTTACTCATGGCAATGTTGGACAAAGTTGGGTAGATTATCTTCGTCTTGAGTTTAAAGATACAATTTTTCTGAATGAGGGTATTAACGCAAATACATCCTGGCAGGTTCTTCAAAGGCTTGAACCAATACTTGAATGTAAGCCTGATGTGATTATTTTGATGATTGGCACGAATGATGCACTTGGATCTTTCGATGTCAATTCAGGGCTCAGATATAAAAGAAATAATAAATTACCTGAGGTTCCTTCGTTTGATAAATATAAAGAATATTTGCTCAAAATAATTGAAAGATTATCTGTCTCTTCCAAGGTTGCAATATGCACTTTGCCGCCTATAGGGGAAAATAAAGAATCAAAAGTAAATCAACATGTTAATCAATTTAATGATTTCATTAAAATTGTTGCTAAACAGAAAAATATACATCTATTGCAAGTTTCAGATTCATTGTGGTCAGATATTGACTCAAGAACCTATCCATCTGAGATAGACTACAACCCAAAATCAATACCTCTATTGCGAAGAATTTTTGGGGGTATTTTTCATCATTATCTTTTTAAAAAATCATGGAATGATATCGCAGAGTCTAAGGGGCAATGGATTTTGTTTGATCAAATACATTTAAATGAAAGAGGCGCGAATATTGTATTTAATTTGGTTAAAAGCTTTATTTCAAAGAGTTAATTTTTTCCAATCTAAAGTATAATTAATTAATACTTATTTAAAAAGAACCCAATGAAAAATATTAAGCTTGAAGATCGACTAATTTTTGCCCTTGACGTGCCAGAAGTTTCAGAGGCTAAAGATCTTGTTATTGAGCTCGATGATAGTGTTAATTTTTATAAAATTGGCATGGAAATGCTGATGACTGGGGAGTACTTTGAACTTCTCAATTGGTTAATAAAAAAAGATAAAAAAGTGTTTGTTGACTTAAAGTTTTTTGATGTCCCTGAAACAGTCGGTCGAACAATTGCGAGACTTAGTGATTATGGCGCTACTTTTGCGACCATTCATGGCAACCAAGCATTAATGGAAAGGGCAGCTGAGAATAAAAATAACCTTAAAATACTTGCTGTGACAGCTCTTACTAGTTTAGATCGTGGTGATTTGGATGACTTAGGTTTTGCATGTGATGTTCAGGATTTAGTTATTTCTAGGGCAAAAAGAGCTTTTGAAGCTGGATGCGATGGAATTGTCTCTTCTGGACTAGAGGTGCCCTTTATTAGAGAGCATGTTGACAATAAGTTAATTGCTGTAACTCCAGGCATTAGACCGGTTGCCAATAATGATGATCAGAAGCGAGTGGTTGATGTTGCTACAGCCTTTGAAAGCGGATCGGACTATATAGTTGTTGGAAGACCAATTAAAAATGCCGAGAATCGTTATGAGGCGGCAACAAATATACAAAACATTATCAAAACAACATTTGAATCAGTATAATTTCGATTTTTAGTCGCGTAACTCAGTTGGTTAGAGTGTCACCTTGACATGGTGGAAGTCGGCAGTTCGAATCTGCCCGCGACTACCAAAAACTGATAGTCCTCATTTAGTTAAGATTGTGACTCTAAAACTAAAAAATGCAAGAGATGAAGAAATTCAAGCTGCTATAGATTCTGAAAAGTCTGCCGAATTTGCAGAAAAAGTTTCAATATCTAATGAAGGTAATAGCTTTTCTAGTCTTGAAATTTCTGAATCATTGCAGACTGGAATTCTATCTACTGATGTTGATTTCTTAAAATACAATTTTGAGAGTAAAAGAGATCTAGAAAATAATCTTGCGAGTCATAATCTCAATTTATCATTAGTTTATAACTCAAAGCAAAGCAGAAATTATCATTCATTTAGTTTTTGTGATCAATGGAATAATTGTGCTGAAAGTTCTGAAATAAAGGTTGTATCAGTTAGTGGATCAAACTGTAAAAATAATAACTGCGATTATAAAGAGGTATTTCAAGTCCAATTAACAGATGAGTTCTTGAGAAATACAATTGATGATGGTTTTTCTATGCGTTTAATATCAGACAGCAAAACTAATAAAATAGAAATTTCTAAGGCTTACCTCATGGGCTATTTGAAGGTTGCTCAATAACTAGTTATCTTTTTAATCTGCCTTCCACCAATTAGAGGACTTTTGGCGTTTACCGTTTTTCAACTTTAAATCAATCCACAGTATAAGATTTCTTAGTAAGGTACCAGCTAATCTCATACCTATTCGATTGATCGATTTTGAGTAGTCTTTGTTATATGGGCAAACCCTTATACAAATAGAGCAGTCAGAGTTTTGAGCAGTCCAAAAACTAAAACATTTTTCTCCATCAACTGACCATTTTCTAACTCCAGATATGTTTGATTGGTTGTATGTTACATCGGAGGGAGCATCGAAAGGTATAGCTTTTACGGGGCACTCACTTGCGCATATATTGCATATATTGCAGAACTCTTTAACTCCAAAATGAATTGGCTTGTCATGAGATAAATCTAGGTTGGTGTATATTTTTCCGAGTCTTACTCTTGGTCCATATTTTTGAGTAATGAGTAGCCCGTTTCTTCCATATTCGCCAAGACCTGCCTGGATTGCATATGGAATTGCCAGTGAGGTGTCATTCATGCTGCCTATTGCTTCATACCCAAGATTACGAATATACTGAGTAACTGATAAAACAGTCAGCGCATCATGAGAGTAACCTAAACCGGTTGCGGATCCGCTCAATGCAGAGGGGACTGTCTTAACAAGATCGTAATCCATCGGCAAAGCAACAACAATCACATTTTTTAAGTTTTCTGGTATTTCAGGAGGATAAGATCTTAAGCTAATATCGCTAAACTTATTGCTATACTCCCAGCGACTATCATATTTGGTTATTCCTACGAGGCCAGCACCAAAAGCTTTTGAAACCTTTTTAATTTCTTTGCTTGCTTCATCTTTAGTTCCAAGATGAATTTTGTTTTCTGCAACAGGAGTTTGAATAGAAAATGCATCTGAAAACCCCTCCCTACGATCTTGATCAACATTAATTTCAGTCAATATGTCGCTGACATGCCAAGCTGCATTTCTCAGTGCATAATCTTTCTGGGTGAACCCATCAGCTTTTTTCCAAGTTTTTAATGGCTCACGATAAGTTGAGTAAAAAAGCTCAGTTTTTTTTGATTTTATTTTTTGATCCCACCATGAGCGCCTGAAAACATCATTTTTTTGGTCAAACCTTTCAAAATTATCTAGAATTTCAAAATTTTCAGAATCTAAATTATGATTATTCTGCTCGTTTTTCATAAATGATATTATTTGTGTTAAATAAATTATTTTTATTAATTCATCTCAATCATGTCGTTAGCTTTTTTATACTACATTAAAGAATGTTAAAGCTTAATAGTTTTCTTCACTTATTAAACACTTAATATTCACTTGAACGGAGTACAATTTTCAATATTCATAAATTAATAGGAAGATTTAATGGTTTTAGAGATTTTTTTTGCTGCGGGTTGCTTCTGGGGCGTTGAAAAAAACTTTGAGAATATAGAAGGAGTTGTTGATGCTGTTTCTGGATATTCTGGTGGAAGCTATGATAACCCAACGTATGAGGCAGTTCTTAAAAATAGAAGACTACAAAGCGAAGGTTTTTTGTCTGTTTTAAAGAACATTGGTCTTTCTGATGAGGAGAAAGCAAAAAATAAGAACACTTTGATTAATCATACTGAGACTGTCAAGGTTGTTTATGATTCAAGTCAGGTTTCAACTGAAGCATTGGTTAAGAATTTTTGGGAAATACATGATCCAACTCAGCTCAATCGTCAGGGTAATGATGTTGGCAATAACTACCGCTCTGCTATTTACTGGACAAATGAAGAACAAAAGAATATCGCTATCGAGACTGGTCGAGAGTACCAAAAACTTTTATCAGCAAGAGGGTATGGTGAAATTGTTACAGAAATGGCAGCTTTAGATAAATTTTGGCCTGCAGAAGACTATCATCAAGATTACCTTTTAAAAAATCCCAATGGTTATTGCCCTGATCATTCAACCGGAGTTAAATTTACCCAAGTTGCTTCATTGGCAGATTTTGGAACAGAAATTGAACCTCTGGGAGGTAAAGAGATTGTTGTCATTGGACCTGAAGTTGAAGGAACCTGTTTATTTTGTCTAGAATTTGAAAAAAAGGTTACATCTAACTACAAAGGAACGATTCCACTTAGGTCAACTCCTGCATCAGCATTAAAAGGATTTGATATTCAAACTCCAACATGGGCTACGCCAACAATTATATTCATCGAGGATGGTAAAGAGGTTTGGTCACATCAGGGGATAATGTCTTCTGAAGAATTCTATAAAGCACTTGGAGAATTTAAACTTGGGGTTGGTTCTGAAGCCTATGATGTTGCTTTTAATGACGGAACAGATAAAAGATTCTGTGTTCAATATCAGATTTTTAAAGATACACCCGAAGGAGTTTTTGTAGACAAACTATCCGGTAGACCTTTGTTTGACACTGCCTACAGATTTGATTCAAAATCTGGCTGGCTATCTTTCACTCAGCCAGTAGAAAATGAAGTCTACGAAGTATTAGACACTAGTTACGGAATGATCAGAACTGAAATTCGATCGGTTAGCTCTGATATTCATCTAGGTCATGTATTTAATGATGGTCCTAATGGTCTTCCTAGGTATTGTATAAACGCTACTGTGCTAGAGTTTGTCCCACGTGATGAAGTTTAGTTAGTTAAAAAAATGTAAAATAATGATTCACTTATATTTTCATTTTTATTTTTTAACTTATGAACTTTGTCTTAGCTAAATCTTTCATAATTTTATTTAAATTTCTCATAGTACTTAGTTTTTCTTTTATATCACTAAGTTCAATTCATGCTGAAGAAAATCTATACGATAGAGGGAAAGAGCTGATTGAACAAAAAGATTATCTGAAGGCTATTAAAGCATTTGATCTTGCCGCAAAAGCTGGTAACCTTGATGCGCTTACAGCCCTCGGTGTGATGTATATTGGCGGTATCGGTGTTGAGCAGGATAATGTAAAGGGTTATCAATTTATAAGGCAGGCTGCAGAAAAGTCTGATCCCAAGGCACAATACACTCTAGGCGCTTTATATTATCTTGGTGCTGGTGTTGAAAAGGATTATAAAAAAGCTTTTGATTGGCTAAATTTAGCTTCTGAGCAGAATTATATTGATGCTAAATATAATTTAGCTGTTATGTATGAATTTGGGGAAGGCGTTGATCAGAGCTATGAAAAGGCTTACGAATACTATTTATATGCCGCGAGAAGGGATAATTTAGAGTCCCAAATTAAAGTTGCCGAGATGTATAAAGAAGGAATTGGTACAGACAAGGATTTAGATAAAAGTGCATACTGGTTAAAAAGAATTGAAGATTCAAAATAACAAAACAAAGCTATAAATGCATTTATTGAAACTATAAAAGAGATGAGTAAAGAAAAGAATTACGACGTAATCATTGTTGGCGCAGGTCCAGCAGGTCTTAGCTTTGCTTGCTCTTTAATTAATCTTGATTTAAAGGTTGCGGTAGTTGAAAAATCAGCAATTTCCTCTATCTCCAGCCCTAAGCCTGACGGTAGAGAGACTGCGCTGACTCATAACTCGTTAAAGATTCTTCAAAAACTTGGTGTATGGGATTTGATCGATGAAAGCAAAGTAAGTCCCTTGAAAGAGGCAAAAGTTTTTGACGGCGATTCGGACTCTTTGCTGAACTTTGCGGCTACTAAGGCTTCTATTGATGCACTTGGATATTTGGTGCCAAATCATTTAATACGATTTGCACTTTACCAAAAAGCTTCAAAATCCGATAATCTAACTTTGATTAATGACTTATCTGTTGAATCAGTTGAAACGGACGATTCTAGTGGTAAAGTTACTCTTTCAGATGGCCAAATTTTGAACTCCAGGCTTGTAGTTGCTGCCGATAGCCGTTTCTCAGAAATAAGACGTAAAATGGGAATCGAGTCGACTATGAAAGACTTCTCAAAGGTGATGATTATTACTAGAGTCTCTCACGAGAAAGATCATAACCAAGTTGCTCTTGAGTGTTTCAATTATGGCCACACTCTGGCGCTATTGCCTCTTAATGGAAATATTTCCTCTGTAGTGCTAACTGTTCCAACGGATGAGGCTGAAAAGATGCTTAATATGGATTCAGATCAATTTTGCCAGTTTGCTAGTGATGGGTTTAATGGAAGCCTGGGAAAAATGGAGCAGATTGGGGATAGATTTTCATATCCTTTGGTAGGTGTTTATGCCCAAAAATTTAGATCAACGCGTTTTGCACTGATTGGCGATGCAGCTGTAGGAATGCATCCTGTAACGGCACATGGTTTTAACTTAGGTCTTAGGGGGCAGGATATTTTATCAAAATCAATTTCCAAGGCTCTTAAAACTGGAAAAGATATAGGATCTGATCAGGTTTTAAAGGAATTTGAAAATAAACAAATCCATCTGTCTAGGTTGATGTATTTTGGAACCAACGGGGTTGTATCTCTATTTACGAATGATGATGCTAAGGC
>LURN01000064.1 GCA_001628405.1 Candidatus Thioglobus sp. REDSEA-S12_B1
AAAGGTGAGCTTATTGAAGCTCATCCAGATTTTCAGCTTGTGATTTCCTATAATCCTGGTTATCAAAATTTGATGAAGGACCTCAAGCATTCGACAAAGCAGAGATTTTGTGGATTTAACTTTCAGTATCCAGATGAGAAAACTGAGGCACATATTATTACCAAAGAATCAGGCGTCAATGAAGAAACAGCGTTAAAGCTAGTTCAAATTGCACAGCGAGCTAGAAACCTTGTTGGCCATGGACTTGATGAGGGCATTTCAACTAGATTATGTGTATATGCTGGACAACTCATTGCGGATAATGTAAGCGAAAAATCAGCCTGTAAAATCGCTATGGTGAACCCAATTACAGATGATTTGGATATAGTTGATACTTTAAATGCGGCAATAGATACTTTTTTTGAGTAACACTTGCGATGAGTTCTATCAAGCTCTCTGATTTCGAGGATAAATTTAAAAACCCTTCTGATGTTCTTCATGATGCCCTTAACGGGAGTTTTCTTGAAGCATCAAAGGTAATGACCCCGAATGGCCTTAAAGTATATTTAGACGGCGCTGGCGCTCTCCATGCAATGGGAAAAGGGGAAGATATGGTGATTTCTTTTCTTGAGGAAACACCAATGGTAGTGAAAGAAGTTGGCGAGTCAATCATTGGTGAAATAATCTTTTCAATTATGAAGATGTCATCACAAACATCAGCAGCAGTAATAGTTTTGATGATATCAAGTCTTCCAAATGTTGCCAGAAGAATGAATGATTTTGATTTATTGAAAGGCTATCTTAGATTATTGGAAAGAATGATTGCACTTGCCCCAAGAGGTATGAGGCCAATGCTAAACAACATTGATCTATTAACTAGCAAGCTTACTCTTGGCGGCCTAAGAAGATGGGTTTTATATGGCGCTGAAACATTTAATCGTGATTTTAAAGCCCAGATTGCCTATTTCGAGTTAAGCAGTGCCGAATCATTGCAAATTATTGAGCAAGAAAGGCGCGGAACTCTATTTATTGATAGTCAACGGAAGCTGCAGTTTTATCTTAGAGCGTTTTATAACCGTGACTTTTTTCTTCGCCCAACCTCAGGAGACTATGAAACAAAAAAAGGGTTAAAGCCATATATTGAGTATGGTGTTATGCATATACCTGATGCCTATGATGACTTCCACCATTCATCTGGTAAGGTTGTTACAGGTATTGATTGTTACAGAGCGGTTTGTTCTCATGCAGCAGCACATATTATGGAAACAAAATCTGCTTTTAAAGGCGATTCTTTAAATCCATTAGAGGTTGCCTGCGTATCTCTTATTGAAGATTTACGAGTGGAACTCAATACAATCAAAAAATTTCCAGGAATGAAGAAGATTTGGATCGCACTTCATCCAGAAGACGATGACCTGAAGGATTTGAATCCTTTTATATCTGATCTTGTAGATTTTTCTAGAGCGGCACTTGATCCAAAATATAAAGCAAAGCAGCCCTTTAATTTAGAGTTTCTTGAATTATTTCGCGTGAAGATGGATGAGTCTAGCCATCAAGCAGAAATGAGTTATGACTTAGGGATGCAATACTATGAGTTAATCAAGTCTCAAACTGATGTAAAAATTAGTGCTTCGGCTCTTGTAGCAGCTCCAATACCCTATAGAGATGATAATAGATATATTTGGGATTATGAAGAACTTGATTGGATTTCAGAAGGAAATGACTACGTTCCTGCAAGTCAAAGACAGGTTCGACGCAAAGCAAACATTATGGAAATGTATAACGAGCTAGATGTTGAAACAGCCGGAGATGATGCTCAAGAGATATGGACACTAGAGACTGAATATTTTCCAGACGAGCTGGATGGTGTTAGTCTGAATGAAATTGAAGGTAAGGAGCCAGTAAGTGAGCCTTTTCACTACAATGAATGGGATTACCAATTGCAACTTTACCGTCCAAACTGGGCAACCTTATATGAAAGGAGGTTAAGAAAAGGGGATTTTGAGAGTATTAATAAAATTTTAAAAGAGCACAAACCTATTGCTAATCAGCTTAAAAATGCAATAGATCAAATGCAGCCTCAGGGACTTGTTAAACTAAAAAAACAACAAGAGGGTAGTGACCTTGATCTAGACTCATGCGTTTCAGCTCTGGCTGATATAAGGTCTGGCACGACTCCAACAGACAGAATATATGTAAAAAAAGTTCAACATATTCGAGATGTTTCAGTAAATCTTCTTATGGATTTATCTGAATCAACAAATGATATGGTTGTTGGCAGTGACAAAACAATTTTGCAGTTAATGAAAGAGGCCACTTCACTTCTGTCGTGGGCAATCGATAAAATTGGAGACAAGCTTACGATAAGCGGTTTTGCGTCAGATTCAAGGCATGATGTCCAATACTATCGATTTAAACCATTTCATTACAGCTTTAATGATGAGGTAAAGGGGAGACTTGCAGGAATAAAAGGGGGTCTTTCAACGCGAATGGGCGCCGCCATGAGGCATGCCGGTATAGATTTATTGACTCAGTCTTCAGCCAAAAAAATATTGCTGGTTTTGACTGATGGAGAGCCATCTGATATTGACGTTGATGATCCTCAGCATCTTAGAATGGATGCAAAAAAAGCTGTTGAAGAACTCAGGAGTCATGGGATTGTAACTTTTTGCATTAGCCTAGATCCTTATGCTGATGAGTATGTCTCAAGAATTTTTGGAAAAAACCGATTTATGGTGATTGATAACCTTCAAAAACTTCCAGAAAGACTTCCTCAATTGTTTATTTCACTAACAAAATAATGAAAAAGCTCAATTCAGAGTAAGAAGAAAAATATTTTAGCGTATTAGTTAAGCAAATAGTAGGCTAAGGCAACCACACCAAACAAAACAATTTGGTGAGTAAGATAGATAATTAATGCGTGTCTACCCATCACTTCAAGCCAGCTCCATCGAAAAGTAAAAACTTTCTGATAATAAGGGTTATGTCCAAGAAAAATTCCAATGAAGACAAACGA
>LURN01000065.1 GCA_001628405.1 Candidatus Thioglobus sp. REDSEA-S12_B1
ATCTTAACTGCATTTTTATTCAGCTCGATAGGCTTTATTGATGACTACTTAAAAATAAAAAAACAAAATTCAGATGGGCTTAGTCGCAAACAAAAACTATCTGCTCAAACAATCAGCGCTCTTTTAATATGCTTTTGGCTTCTGAGTTTAAATTCAAAGACCATTGGAGCAGAGCTCTTGATTCCTTTCTTTAAGGATCTAATCATTCCTCTTAACGCAATAGGCTTTTTGATTATTGGATGGTTTGCAATTGTAGGAGGCTCAAACTCTGTAAACCTAACTGATGGCCTAGATGGCCTAGCCATTATGCCTGTTATTATAATCAGCGGCGCACTTGGAGTCTTTGCCTATATAGGTGGTAACTATAATTTTTCTGCGTATCTAAATATGCCATTTATGCCAGGCACTGGAGAGGCATTTGTTTTATGTGCAGCGCTTATAGGCTCTGGTTTTGGCTTCCTATGGTTTAACACCTACCCCGCTGAAATCTTTATGGGAGATACTGGATCATTGGCACTTGGTGCAGTATTAGCTGTTATTGCAATCATTGTCCATCAAGAGATATTATTGATTTTGATGGGGGGTATTTTTGTCGCAGAAACCTTGTCAGTAATCATTCAGATTGGTTATTTCAAGAGGACCCAGAAAAGGTTTTTTTTGATGGCCCCAATCCATCATCACTTCGAAAAGAAAGGCCTTAAAGAGCCAAAGATTATTGTACGCTTTTGGATTGTCACTCTGATACTTGTTTTAATTAGCCTTGCAAGCATCAAGATTAGGTAACTCATCAAACTATTGAAATGTAAAATACGTTCTCATGAGTATTAAATCAGACAAATGGATTAAAAAAATGTCTCTTGAAAATGAGATGATCACTCCATTTGAGCAACAACAAATCCGTAAATCAGATAACCAAAAGATAATCTCTTATGGAACCTCAAGTTATGGATATGATGTCAGATGCTCAACAGAATTTAAAATCTTCACAAACATCAATCACAATATTGTTGACCCTAAGAATTTTGATGAGCAAAGCTTCGTTGAGGTGAACGCCAATGAATGCATCATCCCACCGAACTCTTTTGCACTAGCAAGTACTGTCGAATACTTCAAGATTCCGCGATCAACGCTTGTTATTTGTCTTGGAAAATCAACCTATGCAAGATGTGGAATTATTGTCAATGTAACCCCGCTTGAGCCTGAGTGGGAGGGTCATGTGACCCTTGAGTTTTCTAATACGACTCCGCTACCTGCAAAAATTTACGCGAATGAGGGGGTTGCTCAGATGCTATTTTTCGAGTCTGATGAGATGTGTGAAACCTCCTATAAAGATAGAAACGGTAAATATCAAGGCCAAACTGGCGTCACTCTTCCAAAGGCTTAATCAAAATGTCTGAAATTTCAAAGCGTCGCACCTTTGCGATTATTTCTCATCCCGATGCAGGCAAGACGACTGTCACTGAAAAACTGTTACTTTATGGTGGAGCCATTAAAACTGCCGGAAGTGTTAAAGCTAGAAAAGCGGACACTCACGCCACCAGTGACTGGATGGAAATGGAGAAAGAGAGAGGAATTTCCGTCACCTCATCCGTGATGCAGTTTCCTTATGATAATCATGTCATTAATCTTTTAGATACTCCAGGTCATGAAGACTTTTCGGAGGACACCTATAGAACTCTTACAGCCGTTGATTCAGCCTTGATGGTTATTGATGTTGCCAAGGGGGTTGAACAAAGAACAATCAAACTGATGGAAGTTTGTAGACTTAGAGATACTCCTATATTGACCTTTATCAATAAGCTGGATCGAGAAGGAAAAGAACCGATCGAACTTCTTGATGAGGTCGAGTCAGTCTTAAATATTGAATGCTCTCCGATTACATGGCCTATTGGAATGGGCAAGGGCTTTAAGGGTGTCTACCACCTTCTTGAGGACAAGGTATATCTATTCGAAAGTGGGAAAAATGCAAGTATTGGTGAAAATACTGTCATTAAAGGTATTAATAATGATGAGCTTGATAGTGTACTCGGTGAAGACCTTGCAAATGAAACTCGTGAAGAGATTGAATTAATTGCTGGAACCACAAACCCTTTTAATATTAATGATTTCTTGGAAGGAAAACAAACACCTGTTTTTTTTGGTTCAGCAATCAATAACTTTGGTATTGAGAATCTGCTTGATGGATTTATCCAGTATGCACCAACCCCTCAGGGCCGGGAAAGTGATGCTAGGATAGTCATGCCAGATGAAAAAAAACTATCTGGGTTTGTTTTTAAAATTCAAGCCAATATGGACCCAAAACACCACGATCGTTTGGCTTTTATGCGCATAGTCAGCGGAGAGTATCAAAAAGGAATGAGAGTCCTTCAAGTCTCAACAGGCAAACAAATTAAGATTGCTAATGCTGTCACCTTTATGTCTAGAGAAAGAAGCTCGACCGAGGTAGCTTATGCTGGAGATGTTATCGGTATTCATAATCATGGAGGTATTGGCATTGGAGATACTTTTACTCAGGGTGAGAAGATTAATTTTCAAGGAATACCAAACTTTGCTCCTGAGCTTTTTAGAAGAGCTCAGCTTAAAGACCCTTTAAAAGCTAAAGCACTTCAAAAGGGCTTGGATCAACTCTCAGAAGAAGGTGCGACTCAGGTTTTCAGGCCTACATCAAATAGCTCTCAAATTTTGGGAGCTGTCGGCATATTGCAGTTTGATGTTGTTGCTCATAGACTCAAGTATGAATACGGGGTTGATTGTCAATTTGAAACGATTAATGTTGCAACTGCTAGGTGGATCAGTGGCTCTGACAAAGATATTGAACAATTAAAGATAAAAGCAGGAAATAACATTGCTATAGATAGTGCAGGCATGCTGACTTATTTGGCGCCAAGCATGGTTAATCTTCAACTCACTATAGAACGCCATCCAGAATTAACATTTAACGCAACTAGGGAACACTAATCCGATACTACCTCTAAAGGTCGAACTACCTCAGCGATATCTTTCTTATTTAAATAACCAAGATCTGATCCATTTGAGTCTTGAACAATGCAACAGTCTGCATTTTGTCTAAGCATTTCACAAAGCACTGAATCAATTGTGTCCATTTCATTCACCTTAATATTGGTAGATCCTTTTTCAGGTTTTTGATTAGTCATGACTGAATTCGCATGAAGTACATGTGAGCGATTAACTTTCTTTACAAAATCCCTAACATAATCATCAGCAGGTGTCATTAAAATCTCTTGCGATGTGCCATGCTGAACCAGCTCACCTCCATTTAAAATAGCAATTCGATCACCGATTTTAAGAGCTTCATCGAGATCATGGGTAATAAATATAATGGTCTTGTGCAGCTCTTCTTGAAGCTCTAATAGCAAGTCTTGCATATCGCTTCGAATAAGTGGGTCAAGCGCACTAAAAGCCTCATCCATCATTAGAATCTCAGTATCACAGGTAAGTGCTCTTGCGAGACCCACACGCTGCTGCATACCTCCTGACAACTGCGAGGGATAGCGATCTTCATATCCTGTTAATCCGACTCGGTCAATCCATTTCTTTGCACTTGCAGTAGCCTCATCTTCCTTAATTCCTTGCAAATGCAATCCCAAACAAACATTATCCATAATTGTTTTATGTGGAAGAAGCGCGAAGCTTTGAAACACCATTGCAGTTTTTTGTTGTCTAAACTGCCTTAACTTTTCCATAGGCATCTGAATAACATCCTCACCACCAATCATAATTGATCCAGCTGTTGGCTCAATAAGTCTATTGATGTGACGTATCAAGGTAGATTTCCCAGAACCAGATAAACCCATAATAACTTCGATGTTTTTGTTAGCTAGCTCAAGATTGATATTACTCAACCCAAGAACATGTTGATGTTCCTTTAAAAGGTCATCTTTTCCCATTCCATTATCAACATACTTTAAGACAGACTTCGCTTTGGGACCAAAAATCTTAGTCAAATTTGAGATTTTAACTTTAATATCCTGGGTCATAATACGTCTCCTGAACGATGCTTCTGTATTCGTGTTCCAAATGCTTGTGATACTCTGTCGAAAATTACAGCCAGAGCAACAATAGCCAGACCATTAAGCATACCCATAGAAAGATATTGATTCTGTACTGCTTGCAATACTGGGAGTCCTAAACCAGCAACTCCAATCATCGAAGCAATAACAACCATAGCTAGTGCCATCATAATTGTTTGGTTAATTCCTGCAAATATATTAGGAAGTGCTAGCGGTATTTGCACCATAAATAATCTCTGTCTGTAAGTGGCTCCGAATGCGTCTGCTGCCTCCATAGCTTCTTTATTGACTAATCTAATACCTAGGTTTGTAAGACGAACGATTGGTGGCATTGCATAAATACATACCGCAATCAATCCTGGAACTTTTCCAATACCAAGCATCATCACAACAGGAATCAGATAAACAAAGGATGGAATGGTTTGCATAATATCCAAGACTGGCGTGATCCAAGATTGTGCACGATCTGAGCGGGACATCCAGATTCCTAGAGGTATACCTAAGGCAAATCCAATTATAAAGAAAGCACTCATTACGCCTAAAGACACCTTGATACTTCTCGAACCAAGCCAAGCGAGAACACCTGCAACAGCCAGAAATACTGGCCAAGGAGTGGCTAAAAGCAGTTTTTCAATAACAATTAGAAATGTTAATAAAGGATCAAAAAATGACTCAATATTGTTTCCAAACTCTCTTGTAAAATCCTTAAATGCAGCATCAACACAGTTTCTTGAACTCATCATTACATCACCTGGGATGGAAATGACATTATTCATAAAAACACTAAAACCAGATACATCTATCGAACTAGAAACAGTGGATGATAATGAAGCAAAATATTCAGTCTGAGACGCAGGATCTACAGACCGGATTGATTCTATATTAGATGAAGCATCTTTAGCCAAGTTTTGAATATTAATTGCCAACGCCTCAGGATCTGTCGAACGAATAGAAATATACTGCCTGTCTAATCTTTCGACAGTTTTATCAAAATTTGATATTGTTCTAACTTTAATATCACTGTAGTTACCAGAAGAATATTGACCAGCCAGCTCAGCTACCTTTGCACTAAGCTCATTTGTTTTGCTTGTGAGTGGCATTAATACGTTTTCAACTGTAGTAACGTCAGTCCTAATAGACGCCTCTTTTACGGCCCTTACAAGAGCTTCAGGATCATTTACTAGAGGAACCAATTCAGATACAATTTCATTGCTATCCGCCATCTCCTGTGCTTTGGCATGAGTTGAAATACTTAATGTGTCAAGATTGTAAACCATATCTCGAGCACCAGGATGATTCTTATAGATTGATGCCGATGCGTTCACTTGCTCTCTTATCTCAGAGAGTTGTTCTAGATGTGATTGAAGAGCAGAATTTGAGTTTAGATAATCAATATTTGCTTTTAGGCCATTAATTTTTTGATTGATAAGGGATATTTGAGCGCCCATTTCACTCATAAACGCGTCAGAATATTTTTCAGCCATATCAGTATAGCTAGATGCGAGTTGACTAACTTTTTCTGAAAGCGCTTCTGACTTTGGATTGTTGTTAATAAATCGAGCATTATCACTAAATGATTCAATCATTTTTTCAAGTTCTGGAAACGCTGATATAACATCATCACTTGAGCTCATTGAATCGATTCTATTACTCATTTCAGAGAAAGAAGATCCAAAATTCTCAATTAAAGAATTTTCATTTGAAATATATGAATCAGAAAGCTCCTGAGACTTGTTATCAAGAGTTTTAGCAAGAATCTGAACTTTTTCTAATAGCTCTGCAGAGCTATTAACTTCAGTCATTGGATTAGAGCTATCAGAAAGCTCTTTAAGAGTTTTCGACTTATCCACAGCCCTCTCAGCAAGCTTTGAAAAGCTATCAGTTATTTTAACTAGCTGATTATAATCGGTCGCATTTAGGGCTTGTGAATTCAAATCATCCGCCCTTTTTGTCATTGCCTGAATAAAGTTTAAATCTTTATTCAGTATTCGTAAATCAGCAATATCTGAAGCAGGTGGTATACACTCTATGATGCTTTGCTGAGGAATCGGCCTAATTGCTGCCATAATAAGCTCCCTTTAGTAACTCTTTAATTCTAGCATTTATTGCTAATTTATTTTTTAAAAAAGTATTAACTAAATTAATTCAATAAAAATTGCCCGCAGTCATAAAGTCTACGGGCAATTTTCTAAGTAAATTAATTACTATATCTTTTTAGAGAGACGCTTCTACAGCAGCGGCGATATCAGAATCGACCCATGCCTTCCATGTATCTCCATAGTTGGATAAGAACTCAACAGAAGCATCAGCTCCAGTTCCACCAGTATCTTCCATCCAAACTAGCATTTCGTTCATGACTGTACCAGGCCATGTGCGAGCTTCAAAGTAATCCATAGCTCCTTTCGGACCATTGTAGTACATGTGATCACTCAATAAAGTATTAACTCGCGACGTAATCCAAGCTGAAGGCTTAGGATCTGAACAGTTGTCAGCACCTAATGCAATACACCCAACCCAGTTGTCATCACCTGCGTAAGGTACGCCGAAGTCAACAGCTTGAAGGCCGTACTT
>LURN01000066.1 GCA_001628405.1 Candidatus Thioglobus sp. REDSEA-S12_B1
TGTTAGAACAAAGGCTGAACATAAATATGTAGGTTATCCGGAAAACTAAATTCTTATTCCGTGGTTTGATGAGCCAGATTTAGAGTCTAATCCAGATGCTTTTTATGAGTCTGTTCTTGCTGTACTGAGTGAAAGAACTGATGTATTGGATACAGAATTGATTCTTATATGTAGAAGTGGATTCAGATCTAACGAGGCCCTAAAATGTCTTCAAAGCAAAGGCTTTACATGTGTTTCTCATGTTGCGAGCGGATTTGAAGGTGACTTAGATGAGAATGATCATCGAGGCAACCTGAATGGTTGGCGCCATGATGGTATGCCATGGATGCAAGGTTAAAAGATTTCTAACTTGGCATAGGAGCTAATAAGCCATTTTGTGCCGACTTTTTGAAACTTTATTTGAAGGCGCATCGAGTCTCCACTTCCTTCATAATTAATTACAGTTCCCACTCCAAACTTAGCATGACTGACCATCTGGCCGATGACATACTTGGAATCATTAGGGCTTGCAGGTATTTTTTGGGTAGGGCTTTTAACTTCTTCAAAGTAGCTAGAAACCGAATCGCTAATAGGGTTTTTTACATAGTTTAAAAAATTCCTAGGAATTTCATCCAAAAACCTTGAATGCATAGAGTAGAAAGATTGCCCATGGATAAATCGTCGACTGGCATATGAAAGTGTTAATGAAGACATTGCTCTGGTCATTCCAACGTAACAAAGCCTTCTCTCTTCATCAAGCAAATGGGCTTCATCCTTGCTCTGTCTTGAAGGGAATAAATCTTCCTCCAATCCTACTAGAAAAACAACTGGAAATTCTAATCCTTTTGCAGAATGAACGGTCATCAATTGGACACAGTCATTACTGCCAGGATTCGAGTCACCACTTGAATCAAGAGTTGCAATGGCAATAAACCCTTCGGTCTCACTCATTTCATTTTCTTCTTCATGAGTATACTGACTAGCTGCATTAACTAATTCATCCAAATTCTCTCTTTTACTTCCAGCTTTATCAGTTTTGTCGTTTAAATAATGGTCCATGAGTCCTGACTGGACTAGAATTGTGTCAACTTTTTCACTCAGTTCAAGATTTTTTACATTGTCTTTAATCGACTCAATCAATTGAATAAAGTTCTGAAGTGCGTTAGAAGCTCTGGAAGGGAGTGTGTCTTTAATTGCTATAGAAGATTGAAATAAATTGGTATGGTTTTCAATAGAATGAGATCTAATTTTTTCAATAGTCGATAAACCAATTCCACGAGTTGGAAAATTCACAATCCTTTCAAAAGCAATATTGTCAGAAGTATTCTCAGTCAGGCGAACGTAGCTCATTGCATCTTTAATTTCAGCTCTTTCAAAAAAACGTAAACCTCCATATATTCTATAGTTAATATTTTTCTTGATTAAAACCTCTTCAAAGACTCTTGACTGGGCATTAGATCTATAAAGTATAGCGCACTCATCCAGATTTCTTCCTTGGTTAAACTGATTTTCGATTTCACTGACTACATATTGAGACTCTTCAGTTTCGGTTTTGGCATTAAAAACATTAATCAGGTCACCATCACCAGACTCAGTCCATAGTGATTTTTCAAGCCTGTTTTGGTTATTTGCGATAAGTGCATTTGATGCACTTAAAATGTTTCCGGTAGATCGATAGTTTTGTTCAAGTTTAATGACTTCAATTGGTTTAAAGTCATTTTCTATTTTTTGGATATTTTCAATTCTGGCGCCTCTCCATCCATAAATTGACTGATCATCATCACCTACACAGAAGATATGATTATTCTCATTATGAAGAATTTTGATAAATTGGTATTGAATTCGATTGGTGTCTTGGAACTCGTCTACCAGAATATGTTTAAATTTATTCTGATAATGTTCTAATAGGCTTGAATTGTTTTTTAGTAACTCATAGCTCTTCATCAAAAGACCTGCGAAATCAATTAGGTCATTCGCTTGGCAATGTTTCTCGTACAGGTCAAAAATCTTGGTGCTTTGTTTGACAAAAAAATTATAACCCGCATCAATATTATGAGGTTGAAGTCCCTCATCTTTTTGCTGATTAATAAACCACTGAACTTTTCTAATAGGAAACTTTGTTTCATCTACTCCATTTTCCTTCATCAAGCGCTTAATAATTCGAAACTGATCCTGAGCATCAAGAATTTGAAATGTTGGTGAAAGATTGGCATCAATTGCATGAGCTCTCAATAGCCTATGGGCTAGTGAGTGAAAGGTGCCAACCCACATCCTGCCAATTGGTTGATATAAGAGTTCACTCAACCTCTCTTTCATCTCATTGGCAGCCTTGTTGGTAAATGTAACCGCAAGAATATCGTCAGAATAATAATTCTTTTCAGAAACTAGGTAATGAATTCTATGAGTTAGTACTCTTGTTTTTCCGCTACCTGCACCAGCAAGAATTAAAGCACTAGTGTCTTCCGATAGGGTGACTGATTGTTTCTGTTTTTCATTAAGTCCATCTGAATTTGGAGGCGTGATCATAATGAATTAATCTAAGTGAGTGATGGGATATATTTCTTAAGATCCTCTGTTGTAATCTCTCCCATAAAGGTTTGAAGAAGTTCCCCATCAGGACTGTAAATTAGTGTTGTAGGCATACCGACAATTTCACCAAATTTAGTGTACTCAGAGTCATTAATATGAGTATAAAGAATAAGCGGATAGTTGATAGAAAAACGCTCCACGAATTCATTAATCAATTCAATATTAACTGGCTCAAAATCCAAACCTAGAATTTCAACATGCTCAGAGTTTTCCTTATAGAATTCAACAAAT
>LURN01000067.1 GCA_001628405.1 Candidatus Thioglobus sp. REDSEA-S12_B1
GGAGAGCCTGACTTTGATACCCCAACCAATATTCAAAAAGCTGCAATCAAAGCAATTGGTAATGGTGAAACTCGATACACTGCTGCTGACGGTACTCCTAAGCTTAAAAAAGCCATCTGTGAAAAATTTAAAAGAGAGAACGGACTAGACTACTCTTTGAATGAAGTGATGGTCTCTTGTGGTGGAAAACAGGTCTTTTATAATCTTTGTCAAGCAGTTTTAAATTCTGGAGATGAGGTAATCATTCCAACGCCGTACTGGGTTTCATATCCGGACATGGCCATTCTAGCGGAAGCAACCCCAGTCTTTATTGAGACTGGACTCGATCAAGATTTTAAAATTACGCCTGAGCAGCTTGAGTCAAGCATCACCCCCAACACGAAACTCTTGGTAATTAATAGCCCTTCAAATCCTACTGGCTCTGTCTACTCAAAATCAGAGGTTGAGGCGCTTGGGGCTGTTCTTGAGAAGTATCCTCATGTTTTGATTATTAGTGATGATATTTATGAGCATATTCGATGGGGAGATGATGAGTTTGTTAACATTGCTATGGCCTGCCCTAGCCTTAGAGACCGAATCATTATTTTAAATGGTGTTTCAAAAGCCTACGCGATGACAGGATGGAGAATTGGTTATGCAGCTGGCCCAGAGTCAGTAATCAAAGCAATGAAGAAAATTCAAGGCCAATCGACTTCAAACCCGAGTTCAATCTCGCAAGCCGCTGCACTTGAAGCTATTACTGGAGATCAATCTTTCATCACCATGATGGTTGAAGCGTTTGAACGTCGTCACGACTTTCTTGTCGATAGCCTCAACGCAATTGATGGGATCGAATGCCCAAGATCGGGAGGCGCGTTCTATTCTTTTCCTAAGGTCCAAGGACTTATTGAAAGACTAGGGCTAAAGGATGATGTTGAATTTTCGACCTACTGTCTGGAAAAACTCAGCTTAGCGGTTGTTCCTGGTTCAGCATTTGGAGCCCCGGGATACGTCAGATTGTCTTTTGCTACCAGTATGGATAACATTAAACTATCGGTTGAAAAATTAGCAAGCGTATAAACAATTATTTGTCTAATTTTTTTCTTGACATCTAAAATTTCTTAAGATAACCTCTACTTTTTGATAAGGAGATTTAACAATGCTTGATAAAAGAAAATTCTATATTAATGGTCAGTGGGTTGAACCTTCTACAAAGAATGACTTTGAGGTTATTAACCCGTCTGATGAGTCTGTTTGTGCTGTTATCTCTTTGGGTTCCCAAGAAGACACCAATGCCGCTGTAGCAGCTGCAAGGGCAGCGCTTCCTTTATGGTCGAGCTCTACAAAACAGGACAGAATTGATTTATTAGAGAGGCTATATTCTATATATCAAAGAAGAATGGATGACATGGCTGAAATCATTTCATTAGAAATGGGTGCGCCAATTGACTTTTCTAAGTCGGCCCAAGCCCCTTCAGGAACAAATGCAATAGAAGATTTTCTTAATCAACTTAGAAAATTTGAATTCGAAGAGCAGCTCGATGACTCTGACAACCAGCTCATCTATGAGCCAAAAGGAGTTTGCGCTTTAATTACGCCATGGAATTGGCCTATTAGTCAAGTGGCACTCAAGGTAATACCGGCTATTGCTGCTGGGTGCACAATGGTTTTGAAGCCCTCAGAAATTGCCCCGCTCGATGCGATGATTTTTGCTGAAATGCTTGAAGAAGCTGGCTGCCCCGCTGGAGTATTCAATCTAGTTAATGGTGATGGCGCAGGTGTTGGAAGTCAGCTCACCTCTCATCCCGATATTGACATGGTCTCCTTCACTGGATCAACAAGAGCCGGCGCTTTAATCTCTCACAATGCGGCGGATGATTTTAAGAGAGTTGGCCTGGAGCTTGGTGGTAAAGGAGCAAATATCATCTTTGCTGATGCCGATGATAAAGCAGTCAAAAGAGGTGTTAGGCACTGCTTTAGTAATACAGGACAGTCATGCAACGCCCCTACAAGGATGCTTGTTGAAAGATCCATCTATGATCAAGCTGTTGAAATTGCAAAAGAAACGGCTCTCTCTACTAAGACTGATGTAGCATCAAAAGAAGGCAAACACCTTGGCCCAGTTGTCTCAAAACTTCAGTTCGACAAAATTCAAGCGTTAATTCAAGCTGGAATTGATGAGAACGCTAGACTTGTGACGGGTGGCACAGGAAAACCAGATGGCCTTGAGAAGGGTTATTTTATTAAGCCTACTATATTTGCTGATGTCAATAACGAAATGACTATCGCACAAACAGAAATTTTTGGCCCTGTTCTTTCAATAATCCCTTTTGATACTGAAGAAGAAGCGATCGAAATTGCCAATGACACGCCTTACGGTCTAACGAACTATGTTCAAACGCAAGACCAAGAGAGGGCAAAAAGAATGTCCAAGAGACTCCTATCTGGCACAGTAGAGCTTAACGGCAAAGGTGCTGCGAGTGGCGCCCCATTCGGAGGATTTAAACACTCTGGAATTGGTCGAGAAGGTGGCGAACATGGCTTTAATGAGTACATCGAAGTCAAGGTTGTTACGGGCTGGAACTAATTTCAAAAAGTTAAACCGCAATGGCTATTAAAAAAATAGCCATTGGAGGTATCAGCACGGAGTGCAGTAGCTACTCTCCATTGCATCAAAACAAAGATGACTTCACCTGTATTCGAGGTCAGGAGTTATTGGATTTAGTTGGCTTTCCTTTTTTGGAGCATGGCATCAGTCCACTGCCTCTATTTTTTAATAAGTCCGTTCCAGGGGGTCCAATCGAAAAACAATACTTTGATCAAATTAAAGATCAATTCATTAGTGAGATCAATTCACTTGGGAAACTTGATGGAATTCTGCTATTAATGCATGGAGCCATGTATGTTGAGGGAATCAATGATCCTGAAGGGGAATGGATGGGCTCAGTTCGAAAAGCAGTAGGGCCAGAATGCATTATTTCAGTCAGCTACGACCTTCATGGGCAAATAACCGACAAAATCATCAATAATATTGATGCGTTTGCCGCCTTCAAGACAGCACCACATATTGACGTTCAAGAAACCTATCAGCGCTCTGCTTCAATGCTAGTCACTGCCATCAATGATAACCTTAGACCGATAGTATTATGGTCATCAATACCGGTTTTGGTTTCGGGTGAGATGTCTTCAACTTTTGTAGAGCCTTGCAAAACGATTTATGAGAGCCTTGATCAATACAATGAGATAAATGGTGTCCTTGATTGCAATCTGTTGGTCGGTTACGTTTGGGCTGACACCGAGAGAGCGACTGCCTCTTCAGTGGTCACCTGCACCAATGAGAGAGCAGGCTCAGAGGTATGCAAAAAAATTGCTAAAGCTTACTGGAGCTCTAGAAAAGACCTTAAATCTGATATGAAGACGGGAAGTATTTTTGAGGCTTTAGCTTGGCTAAAGAGTGAGTTTTCAATCATCGCTGATAGCGGTGATAACCCTACAGCAGGAGGTGTAGGCGATAGAGCCGATGTATTAGAGGCATTTCTTGAACACAGAATTGATCATTCATTATTTGCCGGAATAGCCTCAAAGACTGCCTATGAAGAGCTAAAAAAAGGTGATTCATTTAATTTAGGAGGCACCTATGGAGGCGGTGGGCCAGAATTAAAGCTTAAGGCTGACAGCGTCTATTTTAAGAACCAATGCGCCATAGTAAAAATCTCTAAAACAACAATAATAATCTCCAAACTCAGAAGGCCATTTCATTACCTTAAGGATTTTCATGAGCTAGATATTAATCTTGATGATTTTAAAATTTTAGTGGTCAAATCAGGATATCTATCTCCCGAGCTGCAGTCTCTCTCAACGCCATCCTTTATGGCCTTAACAGAGGGCAGTGTTAATCAAAACTTAGTTGGCATCGAAAACAAATATCGCAACAAGAAGATCTACCCTTTTGAAGATTTTGATGACTATTTACCACTGGTTAGTAATGGCAAATCTAAAGTTACCTGATAACCCTTAAAACTAACTTGAAAAAACAACAGTCAGGAAATTTTTATTCAAGGTTTATGGTAAGATTGAATCTGAAATATTTCCATAATATTTTTGTGTGTAAAAAAACCAGTAAATTCAATATTTTAGGAGAATCAGTATGACTTTAACTTTAGTGTACAGATTGAACGGCTTGGTGGGTCTTTTATGGGCAGCATCATTGTGGTTTGGAACCGACATGATGGCAGCTTCCTACGGTTGGGAAGTCACCGATCCTATGGTTACAATGTCTCAGTTTCTGGCGATGTCTTTTTTGTTTATTGGTATGATTTTTATAATGCTACCAAACTGGACCTCTGAGGAGCAGTTAAAAAAAGCGACAGTTACTCTAATCCTACTTCAAATTATTGCTGTTGCTCTTCAGTCTTTTCATCTTGCAACGGGTGCTATACCCTCAGGAGGGATGCAGTACTTTGGAATTGGTTTAAGCGTTTTATTCATTATTCTCTTCTACTGGAAATCAAGATAACGGATAAATATCTTTAATTATTAAGCAAAAGGAGGTCATAATTGACCTCCTTTTTTTGCAATTTTTTTAAATGAACTCCAAGCAAATACTTCTTGCCTTAATTGTTCCAATTACCTGGGGTTTTGGATATGCCCTTGCAAAAATTGGAATGAATCAGTTCACCCCATTATTTTTAATGTCACTTCGTTTTGGAATTGCGGGTTTGATATTGGTATGGTTTGTTAAACCTCCTTTGGGGTATATGCGGGAGCTCTTTATAATTGCCTTTATAGGTTCCACTATACAGTATGGCTTCAC
>LURN01000068.1 GCA_001628405.1 Candidatus Thioglobus sp. REDSEA-S12_B1
ATAGAGTCATCACTATTTATAGTGCTATTGCCGTCTACAATAAAATGGAACTCCTGTCCGCCAATCTTTGACCACACCAAAGTATCCGCGCCCATTGGTTCAACGACATCAGCCTCTAGTTTAAATTTGACAGGCATCTTTTCGGCTTCATCTGCAATCACAACATTCTCGGGGCGCACTCCCAGCCAAATTCCTCTGTCTTCTTGAATGTTTTCCTTAAATTTATAATTACTGAGGTCAGGTGTTTCGCACCAACCACCATCCAATTTAAAAACGGGTTTTGGACTAGGCGTCATAGTTCCTTTCAAAAAGTTCATACTGGGAGAGCCTATAAACTCAGCAACATATTTATTCACTGGAAAATTGTAGATTGATTTTGGTTCGTCCAGCTGAAGAATCAAACCGTCTCTCATAATTGCAATTCGATCTGCAAGCGTCATGGCTTCAATTTGGTCATGAGTTACATAGATCATCGTATTATTGAGTTTTTGATGAAGTCTTTTAATTTCAACTCTGAGTTCAGTTCTTAACTTTGCATCCAAATTTGATAAAGGCTCATCAAATAAAAAGACTTCTACATCCCTTACTAGCGCCCTTCCAATTGCAACACGTTGTCTTTGGCCTCCAGATAGAGCAGCAGGTTTTCGATCTAGCAGATCTTCAATTTGAAGAATTTCGGAAGCATTTTTAACGCGCTCTTCAATTTCATCTTTAGAAAGCTTTGCATTTTTAAGACTAAACGAGAGGTTACCTCTCACTGACATTTGAGGGTAGAGTGCATAAGACTGAAAAACCATCCCAATTCCTCTTTCTGATGGCTCATACCATGTGACATTTTGATCATTAATAAAAATTTGACCATCATTAATTTCCAACAACCCAGCAATACAATTTAGCAAAGTTGACTTTCCACAACCTGAGGCCCCTAGAAGAACTAAAAACTCTCCTTTGCTTACTGATAAATTTAAATCTTTGAGAACTTTGACATCTCCAAAGTTTAGTGAAAGATTATTAATTTCAATACTATTCATACTTTAATTGTCCTTGTTTAACCTTTTACTGCTCCTGCAGTAATCCCTTTTACAAAAAGCTTTCCTGATACAAAGTACACCGTTAAAGGAACCAATCCAGTTAGAAGTGTTGCAGCCATATTGACGTTGTACTCTTTTACTCCCTGCACTGAATTAACAATATTGTTCAGCTGAACTGTCATTGGGTATGTATCAGGCTTTGTATAAATCACTCCAAACAAGAAATCATTCCAAATTCCTGTCACCTGAAGAATAATTGCAACCACAAATATAGGGAGTGACATTGGCATCATCACTCTGAAATAAATACCCCAAAACTTTGCTCCATCAACTCTGGCAGCCTTAAAAAGCTCTTCAGGTATTGTTGTAAAATAATTTCTAAAGAGTAATGTCAATATTGGCATGCCAAAGATTGAGTGAATTAAAATTAATCCAGGTAGCTTCGTATAAATTCCAAGATCTCTTAACAAAATAACTAGTGGATAAATCATTATTTGATAAGGAATAAAAGCGCCAAAAATTAAAATTGTAAAAAATAAGTTAGCCCCTTTAAAACGCCAATTAGCAAGAGCATAGCCATTTACAGATGCAATAGCTATCGATACGACAACTGATGGCAAAGTGATTTGGACCGAATTCCAAAAACCTCTTGATAAACCATCACAATTAAGGCCAGTACAAGCTTGCGACCAAGCTTTAACCCATGGCTCGAATGTAACCTCTACTGGAGGAGAAAAAATGTTCCCCAAACGTATCTCTGGCATACCCTTAAGAGAGGTAACAATCATCACATAGAGTGGAATCAAATAATAGATTGCAACGACAAAAAGTGTACCGTATAGAATTATATTTCTTCGGCTCATTATTTTTCTTGGCTTAGGGCCTCTAGGCTCAGCACCATTTATATTTGACCTATAAGACATATTTTCTCCTTCCAAGCTCAAGATAAGCAAAAGGAATCAAGACAATAAGAACTGAAACTAACATCATTGTTGATGCTGCAAACCCTTGACCAAGATTTTGTGCGCTGAACATATAGTCATAAACATACTTTGCAGGAACCTCAGATGAAATTCCAGGGCCACCGGAAGTTTGAGCAACAACCAAATCATAAACCTTAATGATTCCAGCAGCAATAATGACAAGAGTGGTTACGAAAACTGGCCTCATCATTGGTATGACAACTTGAATATAAGTTTTCCACATTGGGATTCCATCAATTCGAGCAGCTTTCCATATCTCTTGATCGATCCCTCTAAGCCCAGCAAGCATAAGACACATAATAAAACCTGTACCTTGCCAAAGTCCAGCCACAAGAATTCCATAGATAACAATATCAATGTCATAGAGTGGATTAAATACAAATGACTCAAACCCAATTGATCTAACAATTTTTTCGACACCGTACTCAGGGTTGAGAATCCATTGCCAGACTAGACCTGTTACGATAAAGCTAAGGGCAAAGGGATATAAAAAAATGGTTCTGAAAGTGTTTTCGAATCTAGTTTTTTGGTCTAATAAGGCTGCTAACATAAAACCAATAAGCAAAGAAAAAATTAACGAGCAAATGCCATAAATTGCAAGATTTTCAATCGACATGTACCAACGATCAGAACTCCAAAGTCGCTCATATTGAGCGAGACCAACAAATTCACTTTTAGGAAGCATGCGACTATTTGTAAAAGAGTGATAAATAGTCCAAAGGGTTGCAATGATGAAAACACCAATAGAAGTAAAAATCATCGGCATCGCAGCAACTTTACTTGACAGGTTATAAACTAGAAATCGCTCAATATAGCCTGGGCGATCTATCTTAGAATCTCTTGCTCCAACGATAATTAATATGAGAGCAAATAAGATAAATACAACCGTTGCATACAATGCAAAAGGTTCGAGCGTATTCCAAGCCTTTCGATAAGCCTTAATAGCAGGTAAAAATGTTTGAATACCTTTTTGAGCAAAAGCCCAAATTAATGCTGAAAATAAAGAAGATATAAGCCAACCTGTGATTTGTTTTTTAAGTCTATTTGAAAAAAAATTAAACGACTTAGCTTGAATTCCAATTAGTAATACAATGACTGATGAAATGAATAATAAAAGATATTGAATGTTTTGAAACAGTTGAGTTTTTATCCCAACAATAGATATCACCAAGGAAACAAAGGCCAGCATTACTGAACCAACAAAAAATCTTTCAAGCTGGGCTTTATTCAACATAAGTGCTATTGTAATCCAAAGAAATCTAAAACAAAACTAGAGGTAAAAAATTATAAGAGCTACCGAACCCTAGTTTGAAATTCGGTAGCTCTTTATTGATTAATGCTTAGTCTGCACTCGCAATGATCTTAGCATATTTAGCCTGAGCATCCTCAGGGCTCATATACAAGTCACTCCAAAATGTATTCATAAGCTCATTAACCTGATTGTTTGTGTCAGCTGAAAGAAGAATATCACCTGATGGAATGACGTTTCCACCAGCAAGAATCTTCAGACCTTTCTGCATACAATCGTTAGCAGTTGACATATCGATGTCACCACGAATTGGCAATGAACCCTTCTTAAGGTTAAACGCCACTTGAACTGCAGGTGAAACCAGAAGTGCAGCTAACTCTTTTTGAGCCGCTTCAACATCTGCATCATCCTGAACTGGGAAGTAGAATGCATCTCCACCAGTATCTAGAATTTCACGCTCGCCTAAGCCTGGAAGACATGAATAATCAGTTCCTGCAACAGATCCAGCAACACTGAACTCGCCTTGTGCCCAGTCACCATGAATTTGACCACCAGCTTTACCAGTAATAACTAGATTTGTCGCTAGGTTCCAGTCACCCACGTTTGATCCAATTGCCATTTTACGTGCATCATCAAAAGCTTTCCAAACACGTGCATATTCAGGACCAGCAGCCACCGAAGCATCTTTGTCACGGTTAACCGCATACCATGCATCTTCACTAACTAAAGCTGTAGCTAAAACACCAAAAGTTAGTCCTGTTTGCCAGCCTTGCTGACCTTGAGCCAAAGGAACAAGTCCATTAGCACGAAGTGCTGGACCAGCAGCAACAAACTCATCCCAGTTTGTTGGAACCGCAACACCAGAACTCTCATAGGCGTCATGACTTAACCATAACCATTGAGCTGAGTGAATATTCACTGGGGCACAATAGACACGTCCATCAACTGTACATGCATCTAAAAGTTTTGGTGGATAAATAACATCTCTCCAACCCTCAGCTTCAGCCACATCAGTCAAATCTAATAGAAGACCTGCTTCGATTAGCTCTTCAGCTTGACGACCATGGTTGAGCTGCGTAGCACCCATTGGCTCACCACCAATAATTCTACTAATAATAATAGGTCTAGCAACACCACCCGATCCTGCAATAGCACCATCAACCCAAGTGTGACCAGTTGCATTAAAAGCTTTAGCAAGCTCTCCAACTGCGTTTGCCTCACCACCTGATGTCCACCAGTGAGTAACCTCTAGTTCAGTCGCTGATGCAACACTAACAGCACCCGAAAGGATGGCAGCCGCAACTAACGATGAACCCTTGAACATTTTTTTCATATTTCTCTCCTAGAAAATATATTAAACAACTCCACAACATGAAATATTATGGAACCGTTTCCAATTATAAATAAGAGATTGAAAATGAATTGTGTCAAAATGTGTCAATTTGTTACAAAATTAATCAGTATCATTATCAACTAAGAAAACATAATTTTCATATATAATCAACAATATATAGCTTATTATGAAATACAAATATCTAAAAAATGGCTACCATTAGAGATGTTGCAAAACTTGCTGGAGTTGGAATTGGAACTGTTTCCAGAGTAATATCAGGCAAGGGCTCGGTGTCACAGAAAACACTTGATAAAGTGAGTGATGCTATGACTGCACTTAACTTCAAGCCTAATACCTCTGCTCAATCTCTTTCTTCAAAAAGATATAACACCATTGGACTATGGGGAACAAAAAGTTCAGGCGAAATGAGTCGAGATACACTTACTAAGATTGAGCGCGAACTTCAACCCTTTAATATAAGTCTTATTACCACTGATGGAGAAAGAAATACTCCCAATCAACCCAATGCAGCGAGACAATCTATTGACAACCTAATCAATAAAGGATGTGATGGTCTTATAATTTGGGGCTCTGATATACAAGATTACGATATTCTTCAACTCGAAAAAGAATTTCCAAACATTGTCCTATTAAATCATAAAGCTGAAACTCTTGTGGAGAAATCCTTCGCGTTTGATCATTATCAGGCTGGCTATATTGCCGGCAAATATATTATTGATCATGGTCATAAAGATATAGCATATATTACTGGATGGTTTGACACGTCTGATGCCAATGAAAGACATAATGGCTTTCTAGATGCTCTAAATGATAATAATCTTTCTATTCATAAGAATCTAATCTATCGAGGTGATTACACTTTTAAAAAAGGGTTCGAGGGTGCCAACTATCTCTTTAATCAAAAAGAATCTTTCACCGCCCTATTCTGTGCAAATGATCAGTCAGCGATGTCAGCCATCTCAGCACTATCAAGTCGAGGAGTCAAAATCCCTGAAGATATTTCAGTGCTTGGTTATGACAATATGAATATTGCTTCTTATACGAACCCACCTCTAACCACAATCAATGTTCCAGCTCAAAAGATGGCTGTCTCTGCTGTTAGAAAACTTATTAATCTTTGTTATGGCGCAGAGCTAGAAGTTGATTATGATTTTGATATTGAACTCATCGAAAGAAAAAGTGTTCTTAA
>LURN01000069.1 GCA_001628405.1 Candidatus Thioglobus sp. REDSEA-S12_B1
TTTAAAAAAATTAAAACAACTTTTCCACAACAATTAAATAGAGAAGATTTATTTCCACAGTGATGACACAAAAGCTTATTTAAATTTTTTCTGTTGCCTGCAAAAAAAACACCCTCTATGATATCCCTCCACATCGATATAGATGCTTCAAATCCACAAAGTGAGTCATTCACATAAAGATCTACCTCATTCTCATCTTGAGAGAGCCAATCAAAATCGGTTCGGTTGGGTTTAAACTTTGAATTCCAGGAGTCAAAAGAAAGCTTCCATGCAATGAGACTGGGCAGATGAGTATTTCTAAAGAATGACTCTAGAGATAGGATTATTCTTGAAGCTCTAGGCAATATTCCTGTTTCAATTCCACTATTCCAACATGCCAGGCCATTAACCATTTCAGGATATCTTAAAGCAAAATTCAAATTTATAATTGAGCCAAGGGAATGGCCAAAACAAATTACTGGCTTATCTGGATGCCTTTCTTTTGCAAGACTGACTATTTCATTTTGATCTTTAAGAATGACTTGAAAACCATTTGAATTAGCAAAGACGCCTTGAGGAGCATCATCAGCCTCAGTGAAACCATGCCCTCTAATATCATGACTATAAACTGCATAGCCTGATTTACATAATTCATTGGCAAATCGAGCATATCTTCCTGCATGCTCAACCATTCCATGAGCTATATGGATGATTGCTTTGACTTCTTCATCTGGGATACTACTGTATAGATTTAATTTAGCACCTGTTGAGCTAAGATAAGTTTCACTATTCATGATCTGAGATAATAGAATTTAAATTATGGTGAATTAGTATAGATGATTTAGTTTAGTTTCTTTTAAATTAATTGAGAACTGCTTTAAGCCTTCTATATAGCAACTCAATAATTATGTAAAATTTGAACTAAATTATGCTATTTGTCAGGTCAAGTTTTGTTCATTAAATTAATTCTAGTTCTGCTATTGGGTTGGATTGGAATTAATCTAATGCAGAGGTATAAAAAAAATAATCCTTCAAATTCAAAGAAGAGTCAAGGTCAAAAAATGATTGCCTGCGATGTATGTGATACTCACGTTCCTGAATCAGATGTGATTAAAAAAAATGGTAAAAATTATTGTTCTAAAGAGCATGTGGAGTAAATTAATATGAAATTTTTGTTAGATTTTGGACCGATTATTCTATTTTTCATAGTGTACAAATACTATGGACTCTATGCAGCAATCTACGCAATGATTGCTTCAACATTGGTGCAAATAATGTACACAAGATACACCACTGGTCAATTTGTCACCTCACAGGTTCTAACCTTTGCACTTCTAGTGGTATTTGGAGGTATTAGTATTGTCCTTAGAGATCCAGCATTTGTGATGTGGAAGGTTAGTGTATTGTATGTTATCTTCGCAGCTGTACTCATTGGAAGTAATTACGTTGGAAAAAAAACATTGCTTGAGAGGATGATGGGTAAGGAGCTGCAGTTGCCTAGAGCAACATGGGTAAATCTGACTTGGTTTTGGAGTCTTGGATTTATTATTATTGCTGGCATTAATGCTTTTTTTGTCAATAGTGCCCTGAGTG
This sequence comes from Candidatus Thioglobus sp. REDSEA-S12_B1, assembly GCA_001628405.1. GTDB lineage: Bacteria > Pseudomonadota > Gammaproteobacteria > PS1 > Pseudothioglobaceae > Pseudothioglobus. The sequence goes on from LURN01000069.1 coordinate 1,573, forward strand.
CTAGAAATCAATTTTTAAATGGTGGAGTTCAAGTAGATCCTAAGATTGACTTTAGCAATTATGACTGTAGTCAAAGCCCCCTAAAAGATCTATGTATTTCAGCGCAAAGCTCTGAGGAAGCGTGGGTGAATTTTAAATTATTTGGAACGCTAGGACTTACGCTAGTTTTAATAGTGATTACAGTGTTGATGTTAAGTAAACACATCAAAGAAAAGCAAACTGATAGCTAATTGCTATACTAAATAAATTAATTTCAAAAAACTGGAGAAAGCCTTGTCAAAAATAGGTGCGCTCGTTGCATACAAAGGTAGACCAGCCCAAGTTATTTCTTCAACTACCCATAAGTATGAGATTAGTTTTTCGGATGGAAGCTCCCAAAAAGTAAGAGAGAAGGACTTTCGATTCATTCATCCAGAGTTTGCATCTGTTCATAGTGATTGTCCTGAAGTTGATATTTCAATTCTCAATGACCTAGATATTGAATTTATATCTCTCAATGAGCTCACTGAGTGGCTTTTTGACGACTATACAAGTCAAAATGCTTGGTTTGTATATTTAATGTCAGTGGATGGTTTATATTTTTTCTGGAATAAAGATGTTTTAGTCTTGAGGCCTGAAGAACAAATTGAAAAAATTAAAGCCAATAGACAAGAAAAAGCTTTGGAGGAGGAGAGCCTCAAAAGATGTATTAATAATTTGAATAATAGTTCTTATGATGATAAGGATATTATTTGGATTTCTGAAATAGAGCAGGTTGCTTTAAATCAATCAAAGCACTCGAAAGTGATGAGTGCTCTATCTATTGAAAATACTCCAGAAAACGCTCATCGTCTTCTCATTAAAATTAAATACTGGTCAGAGTATAAAAATCCATACCCACAAAGAAATAAGATTTATAGTGATGAAGAATTTGAATTCATTGAAAGGAAAACCGATAGAGAAGATTTGACTCACCTGACTTGTTTTGCCATTGATAACAGTGATTCTAGCGATGCAGATGATGCCATAAGCATTGAGGGCGATCGAGTATGGATTCATATTGCAGATGTTGCTAGTTATGTCGATTGTAATAGTGATCTTGATTTATTTGCTCAAAAAAGAATATCAAACCTATATCTTCCTGATCAAACTTTGCATATGCTTCCTCCTAAAATTTCAGAAGTGTGCTCTCTTGGAGCTGATGAGATATCTAATGCAGTTTCAGTTGGGTTTGTCCTTAAAGATTCTGAAATCAGCGATATTCAGATTTGTCTAAGTCAAATCAAGGTCACAAAAATAAGCTATGAAGAGGCTGACACACTATTAAGTGAAAATAAACTCCTATCAAAACTCAACGAAATTGCTAAAGAGCATAAAAGCTACAGAGAGAGAAATGGCGCAATTAGATTAAACCTTCCAAAAACTGATATTAAGCTTATAGACCAAAAAGTTATTGTCATCCCTCAGCTTGAAAGTGAGAGCAGAGAGATGATATCTGAATTCATGGTTTTGGCTGGTCGAGTGATTGCCAAGTTTTCAATTGAAAATAACATTTCGATGCCATACTTATTGCAAGATTCGGGAAAGTTTAGTGATGAAATTATTGAAAATATAAATAATCTTTCTCTATCAAAAACATTTGAGGCTGCAAAAGGCTTTAATCGATCTAAATTGTCGGTTAAGCCATCATTGCATGCAGGTTTAGGGCTTAATGAATACCTCAGAGTGACTAGTCCAATGAGGCGTTATATGGATTTATTAGTCCAACAACAACTCGTTAGATTTATATCAAATCTAACGCTTTTGAATGAAAGTGAAATTAAAGAAAGAATCAAGGTCAATAATTCAAGTTCGTCAAAAATCAACAAAGCAATTCGTCAAAGTGTTGAGCACTATAGGTGTCTATATTTTAAGCAGAACAGGAACTGGAAAGGAGATGGGGTTGTAGTAGAAAAAAGTGGGAATAAGGCTCTATTAATGATTCCTGAATTAGCAATGATTACTCAAATCAAACCCAAAACAGAGGTTGAGCTGGAAGACAAAATCAAATTAAAGGTAAGTTCTATTAATCTCTTTGAAAGATCAATTGATTTCAAGCCACTCTAGCTTATCTGAAAGTTTTATTGCGTTTCCAATTGAGTTTGACCAGTCTCCAAGAACATGTCTTGTGTAACTATCTTGTTTGTGTGTTTTTTGCCTATGAGTGTGGCCATGTATAAGATCAAAGCCAGGATATTCTGACATGAGTTTGTCAGTCGCTGATTGATTCACATCCATTATCTCTGCAGACTTATAACGTTGTGCTTCAATGCTCTTTTTTCGGAGTTGTCCTGTTAGTTTAAGACGTAAATTCTTAGAGAGTTTTAAAAATATAAACTGCGTTAAAGGGTTTCTTAAAACCCTTTTTAGTTTTTGATAGCTAACATCATCAGTGCATAGGCTATCGCCATGAATCAACAAAAATTTCTTAGAATTGTGTTCAAGTACAAAGGGTTCATTAATAATTTCACAGCCTGATTCTAGTTCAAACTGTTTTGAAAGTAAAAAATCACGATTACCAGCCATAACAAAAACATTGGTTGTCTTGGTTAAGTCTTTAAGAATTTCAATAATGGCTTTATAGCTGATAAGTGAAACATCATCTCCAATCCAAGTGTTGAAAAGATCACCAAGAATAAAGAGTTGATCAGCTTTTGATGCATATTTTTTGCAGAAATTAGCAAAAAAGTCAATTTTATCCTCCTCAACATAAGTTAGATGAAGGTCAGAGATGATTAACGTAGTGAGCATAAATAAAATGTCAGAATCAATCTAACACATGAAGTTATTCGCTAATTGAGGCTTTTTTGATAATCACAGCCTCACCGGGAACATCAGCATGACCGCCAAGATTGATTGTTTCTACTTTTTCAATTTTGTCAACAACATCTTGACCGGCAACAACCTCGCCAAAAACACAATAACCCCAACCATCTTGTCCAGGAAAGTCTAAGAATTGATTGTCATTGGTATTAATAAAAAACTGCGAGCTTGCAGAGTGCGGGGCCATTGTTCTTGCCATTGCAACGCTATATTTGACATTCTTTAAGCCATTCTTAGCTTCGTTTTCTATAGAGGCCTTCGTTGTCTTCTGTTGCATGTCCTCAGTCATTCCGCCACCCTGAATCATAAAGTTTGGAATGACACGATGAAAAATAGTTCCATCATAAAAACCTTCTTCCACATAATCAGTGAAGTTTTTTGCGGTAATTGGGGCTTTTTCAGCGTCAACAGTAATGTGAATTTCGCCCATATTGGTCTCTAGAATAATCATGTGTAATCTCGGTTAATTAAAAAGATAGAATTATAACTTATTTCGTTAACACTACTTTCCTTAAGAGCAGTGTTCAAGTATAATTCCCTCTTTTTTTAACAAACAGATTGGGATTTGTTATGTACGCAGTAATTAAAACCGGTGGAAAGCAGTACAGAGTTTCTGAAGGTGAGACCCTCAAGATAGAGAAGCTAGAAGTTGAGCCTGGTAAAAAAGTAACATTTAATGAAGTACTAATGGTTGCAGATGGAGATAAGGTTCAAGTCGGATCACCACTTGTTGCAAAGGCTAGTGTAGAAGCTAAAGTAGTTTCACAAGGCAAAGGTAAAAAAGTACATATTCTCAAATTCAAACGCCGTAAGCACTCAATGAAACAACAAGGGCATCGCCAGTTGTTTACAGAAGTTCAAATCGGTAAAATTAAAGCTTAAGGAGTTATCTATGGCACATAAAAAAGCTGGCGGAAGTACTAATAACGGTAGAGATTCGGTTTCTAAAAGATTGGGCGTTAAGCGCTTTGGAGGTCAGTCTGTTTTAGCCGGAAACATTATTGTTCGTCAAAGAGGCACCAAGTTTCATCCCGGCACCAATGTTAAAAAAGGCAAAGATGACACATTATTTGCTGTTGCAGATGGCAAAGTTCAGTTTGAGAAAAAGGGAAAGTTTAATCGTCAGTATGTCTCAATACAAACAGCCTAATTATCAAATAAAATTTTTTTAAAAAGCGCCTTTAGGCGCTTTTTTATTATTAACCTTATATAATTATTCCTATTATGAAATACTCAATTGTATTCCCAGGTCAAGGATCTCAATCATTAGGGATGCTCTCCGATTTAAATCAAAATTTCTCAGTTGTTAGAGAGACTTTCCAAGAAGCTAGTGATGCAGTCAGCGTAGATCTTTGGAAGATAATGAATGAAGACCAAGAGGCGCTTAATCTTACAGAAAATACTCAGCCAATCATGTTGGCTGCTGGTTTTGCTACCTATAAAATTTTATCTGAAGAAATGAGTCTTTCGCCTTCATCAATGGCTGGCCATAGTCTAGGTGAATACACAGCTCTAGTTGCATCCAACTCTTTGAATTTTTTTGATGCAATAAGGCTAGTAAGAAATAGAGGCAAGCTTATGCAGTCTGCTGTTCCTAAGGGCTCTGGCTCAATGGCAGCGATACTTGGACTTGATGATAGAGTAATTCTTGAAGAGTGCAATAAAGCAAGTCAAAAAGGAATTGTTGAGGCTGTTAATTTTAATTCTCCAGGACAGGTTGTAATTGCTGGCGAAAAAGAAGCAGTAGCATATGCTTGTGACCTCTTGAAAGAGGCTGGAGCAAAAAGAGCGTTAGTCCTTCCTGTGAGTGTGCCTTCACACTGCTCTTTAATGAAGGATGCCGCAAATGAATTTAAACATTCAGTAGATAACATTGAGTGGAGAATGAATGATTTAAAAGTGATTCACAATGTGGATGCTGATTATTCGAATAACATTGAAGAAATTAAATCTAAGCTAGTTGAGCAGCTTTATAAGCCAGTTCTTTGGACATCTTCAGTAATAAAGATGAAAGAGTCTGGTGTTGAAAAACTTATTGAGGTGGGACCAGGGAAAGTTTTATCAGGTCTTACAAGGCGTATAGATAAATCCCTCAGTGCTTCAGCTATAATAGATGTCAATTCACTAAAATCTACTATTGAGGAAATATCAAATGCTTGATGGAAAAATAGTTCTTGTTACTGGTGCTACTCGAGGAATTGGAAAAGCAATTGCACTAACGTTGGGCAATGCTGGAGCAACTGTTATTGGAACAGCTACTTCAGAAGCTGGTGCTAATAATGTTTCTCAAATGCTAGATGATGAAAAAATTTCAGGAAAAGGTATTGTGCTTGATGTTACGGATAATGATCAAATCTCTAAACTTGATGAGACCATTAAAAAAGATTTTGGATCAGTCGATATCCTAGTTAATAATGCGGGCATTACTAGAGATAATATTCTTATAAGAATGAAAGAAGACGAGTGGGAAGATATTATCAATACTAATCTTTCATCGATATATAAGATGTCAAAATCTGTACTTCGCGGTATGATCAAAAAACGCTCTGGCAGGATTATTTCAATAACTTCAGTTGTAGGAGCTATGGGAAATGCAGGACAAACAAACTACGCAGCTGCAAAAGCAGGGATTATTGGTTTTACAAAATCACTTGCTCGTGAGGTTGGAGTTAGAGGTGTTACAGTTAATGCAATCGCTCCAGGCTTTATAGACACTGACATGACTGACAGCCTTCCCCTAGATCAAAAAGAAGCTTTAGC
>LURN01000007.1 GCA_001628405.1 Candidatus Thioglobus sp. REDSEA-S12_B1
TTAAAGTCGTTTTACCGTGGTCAACGTGACCAATTGTTCCCACATTCACATGTGGTTTGGTTCTTTCAAATTTTTCTTTTGCCATTTTTAATCCCCTGTATACATTCAAATTAAAGTGGAGCTCACCACCGGACTTGAACCGGCGACCTCTTCCTTACCAAGGAAGTGCTCTACCGACTGAGCTAGGTGAGCACATTCCTAACCACATGGAGCGGGTGATGGGAATCGAACCCACCTCATTAGCTTGGAAGGCTAAGGTAATACCAATATACGACACCCGCAATTTCCTTTTTTTTCTCTGGTGGAGGGAGTTGGATTCGAACCAACGTACTCAGAGAGAACGGATTTACAGTCCGTCGCCTTTAACCACTCGGCCACCCCTCCAAAAAAACAATCGGACATTATCCCATAACTATTTGCTCATAGCAAGGATTAAATAAGCTAAAAATGAGGTTGAAAATTGACTATTTGGGCACTAAGATTTTTTTTAAAAAAAACGTCTAGTTTACGAAATCTTCACCGATTTTAATATCGGACCTAAGTGTTTCTAATGCATCATTAAGCGTAGCCTGCTCAAACTCTGAAAGATTGCCATAATCCAGTATTTTTTCAACTCCATTCTTACCTAAAAGAACTGGCTGGGCAAAAAATCTAGCCAAATCTCCAGAGCCCTCGACATAAGTGCATTCAACAACATCTTTCTCGCCATTCAATGCACGAACCAGAGAAAGGCCAAACTTAGCAGCAGCTTGCCCCATTGAAAGAGTTGCTGAACCTCCGCCAGCTTTTGCTTCAACAACTTCTGTTCCTGCATTCTGAATGCGTTTTGTCATTGCAGCTGCATCTTCATCACTAAATTCATATCCAGACTGAGATAAAAGAGGAAGAATAGTTATTCCAGAATGTCCACCTATAACAGGGACACTCACATCTCTTGGGTCTTTATCATAGATTTCAGCAACAAAAGTACTTGAGCGGATTACGTCAAGCGTAGTTATGCCAAACAATCTTGAAGCATCATAAACGCCCTTATTCTTTAGGACTTCAGCGGCAATTGCAACAGTAGTATTAACGGGATTAGTAATAATACCGATCATAGCCTTTGGGCAATTATCTGCACATGCTGAAACTAGGTTTTCTACAATCCCAGCGTTAATATTAAAGAGATCAGAACGATCCATTCCTGGCTTTCGAGCCATGCCAGCAGAAATAAGAACTATATCAGCATTTACTAGCGCAGGAGAGGGGTCTTCCCCTGAAAATCCTTCGACTTTAACAGGCGTTGGGATGTGACTAAGATCTGCTGCCACTCCGGGAGTTACTGGCGCAATATCATATAATGCCAGCTCAGTTCCTGCTGGCAACTCTGTTTTAAGCAAAAGGCCAAGTGCTTGTCCAATTCCGCCCGCTGCTCCTAATACAACTACTTTCATTTAATCCCCCTGAAATAATTTAGATATGTTTATAAAATTTTATTCATCGCAGCAATATTGCTAACTGAAATCTCTTTTGGACAAACAGTTTCACAATGACGATGATTAGAACAACTCCCAAAACCTTCTTGCTCCATCTGATTAATCATTCTTTCTGCGCGCTTTTTACTTTCAATTTTTCCTTGTGGAAGTCGCTGAAAATGATTAATTTTTGCAGCCACAAATAATGAAGCAGATGCATTTGGACAAACTGCAACACATGCACCACAACCAATGCAAATTGCCGAATCAAAAGCACAATCAGCATCATCTTTGTTAATCAACTGAGAATTAGCCTCAGGCGCAGAACCCACTGAAGTAGAGATAAAACCACCAGATTGAATAATTCGATCAAACGATTCTCTCTTTACTGCTAAATCTTTAACAATGGGGAAACTTTTGGCACGCCAAGGCTCAATCCAAAGCTCAGATTGGTCAGCATAATCTCTCATATATAGTTGACACGTTGTTGTAGCTTTCTTCTCTCCATGAGGATGTCCATTGATAACCAAGGAACAAGTCCCACAGATTCCTTCTCGACAGTCATAATCAAAAACAACGCAATCTTCGCCCTGATCAATAAGATCTTCATTAAGCTGATCAAGCATTTCAAGAAATGAGGTATCGCTGTCAACATCCTTAACATTGTATGTGACAAACTCTCCGCTGGACTCGGTATTTTTTTGACGCCAGATATGCAATGTAAAATTCATTTATAGTCCCTGTAAGTAGGTTTAATAAACTCAAAATCAAGATGCTCTTTATGAAGAGTGGGTTTATTTTCATTAAACTCCCAGGCTGCAACATAACCAAATTTTTCATCATTTCTCATTGCATCACCACTCTCTGCAAGGTACTCAAGCCTTGCATGCGCTCCACAAGACTCATCTCTGTCAAGTGCATCAATACACATTAAATGACCCAGCTCAATAAAATCAGCAACCCTTCCAGCCTTTTCTAGAGTCTGATTAAAATCTTTATCACTGCCAGTTACTTTGATATTTTTCCAAAAGTCCTTCTTAATTTGTTCAATTGATTTGATTGCCTTTTTTAGAGACTCTTTATCACGAGCCATTCCACACGAGGTCCACAATATACTGCCTATTTTTCTATGGAAATAGTCTGGGGAATGTTTTGGATCGGGAGCATTCATAAGACTCTCAATGCGATTTTTTACTGACTGAACTGAAGCTAAAACTTCTGGATGGTCGTGAGTAATTTCTTCAAATTTTCCTTTTGCTAAATAGTTAGCTACAGTCTGAGGTGCGACAAAATAACCATCCGCTAAACCTTGCATCAAGGCTGACGCTCCCAGTCTATTTGCTCCATGATCAGAAAAATTTGCTTCTCCACAAGCAAACAATCCATCAATTGTAGTCATTAAATTGTAATCTACCCAGAGCCCACCCATTGTATAGTGCGGTGCAGGATAGATTTTCATGGGAACCTCATAAGGATTTTCTCCAGTGATACTCTCGTACATATCAAAAAGATTTCCGTATTTTTCTTTGACTTTTTCAGCTCCCATTTTTTGGATGACTGATGAAAAGTCTAGATAAACACCAAGACGCTGATTATTGACAACAGAACCAACACCACGGCCTTCATCACAAATACCTTTGAGTGCTCTTGATGCTATATCTCTTGGAACAAGGTTTGCAAATGCAGGATACATTCGCTCAAGAAAATAATCCCTATCTTCTTCTGGAATATCATTAGGATTTTTATCACAATCCTCAATTTTTTTAGGAGCCCATATACGTCCATCGTTTCTCAAAGATTCACTCATTAAAGTTAACTTTGATTGACTGTCTCCAGTTGGTGGTACGCAAGTTGGATGGATTTGTGTAAAGCTTGGATTAGCAAAGTAGGCGCCATTTTTATGAGCTCTCCATGTTGCTGAAGTGTTACAACCCTTTGCATTAGTTGATAAGTAGTAGGCATTACTATAGCCTCCAGTACACATCACTACGCAATCAGCAAGATGGGAGGAGATTTCTCCTGTGACCAAGTCTCTCACGACTATACCTCTAGCCTTGCCTTCAATAATTATGACTTCTAACATCTCGCACCTTGACTTATGCTTCACTCTTCCAGAGGCAATCTCCTTACTCATTGAACTATATGCTCCTAAGAGGAGTTGCTGACCGGTTTGCCCTCTTGCATAAAAAGTACGAGAAACCTGAGTTCCTCCAAATGAACGATTAGCTAAATATCCACTGTACTCTCTAGCAAATGGAACACCTTGAGAAACCGCTTGGTCAATAATGTTACAACTGAGTTGTGCCAAACGATAGATATTGGACTCTCTTGCCCGAAAATCTCCACCTTTTATTGTGTCGTAAAAAAGTCTCCATGTACTGTCGCCATCGTTTTGATAATTCTTGCTTGCATTGACACCACCTTGAGCTGCAATTGAGTGAGCTCTTCGTGGGCTATCGTTGTAACAGAAAGATTGGACGTTATAACCAGCCTCTCCTAAGGTTGCACATAATGAGGCTCCTGCTAAACCCGTACCTATGACAATAATGTTGTACTTTTTTCTATTTTGAGGTGCAATAAGGGACAGGTCAAACTTGTGTTTCTCCCAACGATTTTCTAGGGGCCCAGTTGGCACATTCGAGTTAAGCTTATGCATACAATACACCTATTGGAATTGAAATAAAACCAGCCATAATTAGAGCCACAATAACGAACGCAAGACCCGTTCTTTGCTTGCTGGAAATTCCAAGAGTCTGCAAAACATTGGTTAGGCCATGATGCAAATGAGTCGAAATCGCCAACATTCCCAGACCATATATAGCCCACATGATTGGACTCCTAAAAATTCTTTCAACTTCAGCATATAAATCAACCGCATCAACTGAAAGCATCTGATAAGAATGAATCACAATAAAAATAAGAATTATTGAAGCGCCAGACCAGGCAATAATTCTGGGTACGGCTTTTGGGTAAGGTTTTTTATAGCGATCGCCCGAACTGATATTATTTGAGAGCTGCCTTGAAATCGCAGTAACGACGTGAAAGGACAATGTCAACAAGAGCAACCCTAATAGAATTGGGTAAAAAACTGAGCTTTGTAACCAGACATTAAATCCAGTAAAAGCAGCCTCACCGGAGTGAAAAGTTAAAACGCTAAATAAATGAAAAATTAAATACACAAACCAAATCAGACCTGCTATGGCCATCATTTTTTTTAGACTTACTGTGCGATTTTTAGTAAAGTTCATCGAATTCTTGACGTGGTTGAAGGTTCTCTTTTTTGATGGTTCTTACGCAGCTGTTATATCGCAATACAGGATCAGCACAATGAGGTGGCGCCATCTTTTCAGCGATTTCGAATTCCGAAATAGCCTCAATAAACGCATCATAAGCAAAAGAACGTGACATTGAATGTTTTAGCAAACTCCTCGCCTGCCTTTCAAGGAAAATCCCAGAGTAATAATGTTGCAAAAATTTAGAGTCAAGCTTCTGGATACTGTCGGTAATCTTCTTATGATGAACTTTTGACTCACTTTGAGATAATTGATCTGTAAGAGCAAGGATATAGATAATCAAAGCCTCTTGATTTTTTTCATCAACAGCAAAGATATCCAGACAGATACTGATTGCCATATCTGGCTGGAGTAGGGAGCGATACTGCTTTGCTCGCTCAAGAACGTCTTCTATTGAATCTTTGTCAATCTTATGATATTCCATTTTAAATGGCATTAGTTATTGATTCTAATTACAATTTTAAACTTTTTATTTATTTACACAAACCCAAATTCTGGATGTCACATTATCAAATGAAGCACTATAATTTTTATCTTAATCTGCTCTGTGCGACATAAGAGGAATGAATTTTAGACGTAATCAACCCAAAGTTTGATGTTTTTTAGGTGAGGAAATGTAGTTTTTTATATTGTAAAAAAACTAGATATCCAAATAAGACTCCAGTGAGTCATCCATAGCCTCTAGCCACGGCGTATGATGCGGGGGAGATTGAGTCCCAGTCATGAGAGAGGCATGTGATTTGTCCCTAAAAGTCATAATTCCATCTTTCTTATTGTGCTTCCAGTCAATAAAAGTTCTATTAACACCCTCAATATCAAAATTAGGATAATCAGTTTCATCAATAAGCATCTGAGTGTAGGCTCCCTGAAAGTCAATTGCATATGCAGCATCATCTTGCGCAGTCTCTTTCTCATGCCACTCAAGCGTATGTGCTTGCATTTCACTAAAAGAGGGTAAAGTAATTCTATCTAGAATAACATCTCTCGCATACCAAGCCTGAGCATCAAACATATTAAATGTATACCATTGATCCTGCATTCCTAGATACATTAGTTTTGGATTTTGTTCCCAGACAACGCCTTTATAAAGACCTAGCGGGTATAGAATATTGTTAGTTTTTAATCTTAAGCTATCAGGCAGGAAGGGGAAGTGATGGAGATAACCGGTGCAAAGAATAATAGAGTCAACCTCTTTTGACGATCCATCGGCAAAGAAAGCAGTATTGCCGTCGACTCTCTCTAGTGCCGGCTTTTCTTCCCAATTATCTGGCCAATCAAAGCCCATTGGCGCAGTTCTGTAACTACTGGTAATAGATTTAGCTCCATATTTGTAACACTGAGATCCAATATCTTCAGCAGAGTAACTGCTGCCTATAACTAAAATATCTTGACCTTTAAATTCTAAAGCATCTCTAAAATCATGTGCATGCAGTATTCTTCCATTAAAGTGACTAAATCCCTCATACTCTGGAACATTAGGAGTTGAGAAATGACCACTTGCAACAATGACATAATCAAATTCTTCAGTGTAAGTCTCGTCATCGGCTAGATTGCAAACGGTCACAGTAAACTTTTTACTTGACTCATCATATTCAACATTTCTAACAGAAGTATTAAAACGGATCATCTCTCTAACATTTGCCTTCTCTACTCTTCCCTGAATGTAATCAAACAACACTTCTCTTGGAGGAAAAGATGCAATTGGATGACCAAAGTGCTCTTCAAAATAATAGTCAGCAAACTCCAAGCATTCTTTTGGCCCATTAGACCATAAATATCTGTACATACTGCTGTGAGCAATTTCACCATTCTCATCGAGTCCAGTTCTCCAACTATAATTCCACAAGCCGCCCCAGTTATCTTGCTTTTCAAAACAGACTATTTCAGGAATACTTTCACCTTTTTCTTCCGCTGATTTGAAAGCTCTTAACTGAGCGAGACCACTTGGGCCAGCTCCGACAATCCCAACTCTCTTATTCATTTTTTCTCCTTTTAATCAATCCCAATTAATAACCTTATTAATATAGGGTTTTTATAGAATTTTATAGCACGATTCAGATACATTCTAGATAAATTTTCCAAATAATTTCCTGAATTTATAAAAAATAAAAGAAGAAAGTATAAAGTGGCAAATATTGGTAAATAATGGTATAAAATGGATTTATGTTTCGAGGCATTCATCTTCTCTCTATTGACTCAAAAGGAAGACTAAAGATTCCTGCTCGTCATCTTGAGCAAGCCCAAAAAAAATCATCTGGAAAAATGGTTTTGAGTGTTCATCCAGATGACCCATGTCTAGTTTTATACTCATTAAAAGACTGGGAAAAGCTCGAATTAAAAATTGGACAGCTGCCATCATTAAACATTCATACTAAAAAATTATCCAGAAAGCTTATTGGCCATGCATGTGAGTGTGAACTTGATAAGTTTGGCAGAATTCTTATTCCCAGTTCACATATTCAGTATGCAAATTTAAACAACAAAGCTATTCTAAGTGGGCAAGGTAAGAGCTTTGAAATCTGGGATGAAAGAATGTGGAAAGATCAAATTGATAAGCTTGACAGACTGAGTGGCCAACAAGAGATCCCTCAAGAGGTTTCATCACTTTCACTCTAATTTAATTGTGAATGAAGAATGCATGACAAAATCAAATCAGATCATCATGATTCAGTGCTCTTTGATGAATCCATTAAAAGTTTAAATATCAAATCAAATGGCATTTATATCGATGCAACCCTTGGACGCGGTGGCCACACACAAGGGATACTCAATAAACTTGGGAAATCAGGCAGATTAATAGGTTTTGATCAAGATATTGAGGCAATAAATTATGCAGAAAAAAATCTAGATGATAGTCGATTAATCTTGATTCATAGCAACTTTTCGAGGTTAAACCAACAACTTGAAAAATTAAATCTGATTGGGAATGTTGATGGCATCTTAATGGATCTTGGTATCTCCTCACCACAAATTGATAATGCTGATAGAGGATTCAGCTTTAATAAAGATGGTGCGCTCGATATGCGGATGGATCAATCACAAAAAATGACAGCAGCAAACTGGCTTAGGGATAGCAGTGAAAAGACTATTGCTGATGCACTTTATCAATATGGAGAGGAAAAAAGAAGTCGAGTTATTGCCTCAACAATTAAGGAATATCAAAAGAATGCCAATCTAGAAACAACTCTTGAGCTTGCTAATCTCATTAAATCTGTGATTAAGCCAGAAAAAAATAAACATCCTGCCACTCGCTCCTTCCAAGCAATAAGAATTGTAATTAATGATGAACTCAGAATGCTCTCTGAAGTCCTTGATCAATCAATTAATGCGTTAAAGAAGAATGGCCGACTTGCAATCATCACCTTTCACTCCATAGAAGATAGAATCGTAAAGCAATTTATACAAAAAAACTCACGCCCAAAACAATTGCCGAAAGGTTTGCCGATTATTTCAGATAAGATTAATCCACTCATTTTGAAGGACCTTGGAAAAGTTAAACCTTCAAGCGAAGAGATAAGCATCAATAGAAGAGCAAGAAGCGCAATACTCAGAGTAGCTGAAAAATGTTAGCAATATTTCAAACAAAAATAGTACTTAATACTATATTGATTCTTTCAATCATAATCATATCAATATTAAGCATTCATTGGCATCATGAAATGTACTTGCTTTATAGAGAAGAAAAAACACTTAAAGCTGAAAATGAAAAAATAAATGCCTTAAATAGACAACTTTTAATGGAGTATTCAGAAATTCAAAGCGGGGTGAATGTTTACCAAAAGTCTAAAGAAGAACTCAAGATGTTTGTTCCAATGGAATCTGAATGGGAGGACGTTAGTATATGAGGATTGCTAGAGTTCAAGGCTACAGAAATAGACAGGCACTTGTAAAAATTTGCTTTATATTGATTGTCATAATTTTTACTTATCGTGCCTTTACTATAAGTGAAATTCAGGCGAATAACGCTTCATTAAAATCCAAAGCCTCAAAAAATTCAGAATTTTCTTTAGTTGAAAAACCAATCAGAGGAAATATTCTCGACAGGCATGATAATCTTCTTGCGATTAATTTAATTCATAAAAAAATTAACCTTGACCCGATGATTATTCAAGATGAATATGTTGACCTATTGGCAGATGCACTAGAATTGCCTCGTGAAGAGTTTAAGGAAGAAATTGCCATAAAGAAGTCTAACAACCGGAAGTATTTTATTGTTAAAGACAAACTTAGAGTCAATGACCCTATTTTAAAAAATGTAGCTGAGCTTAAAAAAAGGCGCTCTAAAGTTTGCTTTACAGAAGTCAAAACTCCATCTCTTAGTTTGATTGATAAAGCAAAGAAAGTGATTGGCATGAAACCTACAATCAAAGAAAGTTATGAGGTTAATAAATGCTCTAGACAAAAAATTGCCGGCGTTGCTATCGAATCTAGCGGTTTTCGTTACTACCCAAAAAAGGATTCAATTGCTCCATTAATCGGAAAAATAAACTCCGATAATATTGGAGTCTTTGGAATCGAAGCTGAGTATGATCAATATCTAGCTGGAATAAACGGCATTAAAAGAATTGCAGATAATAAAGATAATTCAAATATTTATTATGATGCCGAAATCATAAAGAATTTAAAAGAAGGTGAAAATCTTAAACTCACAATCGATTCAGATATTCAGTTTCATGTTTTTAATGCCATAAAAGAGCAGGCTGAATTTCATGAGGCAGATTCTGCTGCTGCGATTGTTCTCTCACCAAATGGTGAAATCCTTGCGCTTGCTAACTACCCTTCAACGAATCCTAATAATCTAGAGAATTATAGCGCTGATGATTATAGAAATCGCGTGCTTTCAGATAAAACTGAACCAGGCTCCACAATGAAACCGTTCACTATGTTGTTAGCCCTGGATAAAGGAATAATCACTGCAACGGATGATGAACTAATTGATGTTACTAAAAGGGTAGCCAATATAAAGCCTGATGATAAATTTTTTCAAATGACCATTCAAAGAATTCTAGAGAAATCGCATAATCTGGGAACAGTGATGGTCGCAGAAAATATTGAAAATGAAGACTTTTACAACACTTGGGAAAAATTAGGTTTTGGAAGTTCTTTAGGCATTATGCCTGGAACAGAAAACTCTGGTGAACTTAGACATTTTAGTAGCTGGAGAGATAGTGATAAAAGGTCACTCTCATTCGGTCATGGCCCTATGACAACAAACCTTGCACAGCTAGCAAGGGCCTATCTTGTCTTTGCCAATGAAGGCTCTATGCCCTCACTCAAGCTAATTAAGACTGAGCATCATAGTGAATCATTAAAGCATGTTTTTACCCCAGAATCTACAAAAAGAATATCTGAGATACTTGATTCTGTTGCCTCAGATAATGGCTCTGGATACCGTGCAGTAATCGATGGATATTCAGTTGCAGGAAAAACGGGCACAGCAGAGATGGTGATTGACGGCCAGTATAGTAAAGATGGCGCTAAGCGTACTTATTTTGTTGGCTATTCTCCAGCAGAAAAACCTAAATACATCATGGCGGTTAGACTCGACCACCCAAAAAAATGCTTTGTCTCTTGGGACCCGACTCTGAGAAATCGATGCGAAGGCTCAAATTCAGCTGCGATGGCTTTCCAAAAAGCAATGCAGAGAATACTGATTAATGATTCAGAAATAAACTCTCAAGTGGAGGGCTAGGATGATTTTTTCTGGTTTGTTTTCTTCAGCTTACTTTTCATGATGCTTTGCATGACTGCTTTTTCTTCATCATGAGTTTTTGCAGAAAGTATAGATGCTTTTGTTGACTTTCTTTCATAATATTTCTCTGCTGCTGTTAAAGCATAGCCAAACTCCTCTTTAGCCTCAAATTCACTCAGAAAGGGTTCCATAGTGCTTAGCTCCTGCAATCGTAAGTACACTCTCTCTTTCCCTTTGTATGGCAATAATAAGGCTTCTTTCGAGAGATCTGACTCTACTTGTGCGTGCCTAATTAGCTCAACTAATACTTCAGATTTTGGAAGATTTCTTGCTCGCTCCTCAATCACGCTAGTAGTTTCAGGATCATTCACAATTGATGGATAATTGATTACGCAAGATATCATTCTTGACATCAAGTTCTTCACACTAGAATGACTGTTAGCACTTATTGTTTTGTTAACAAGCCCAGGATTTAATTTATTTTGCTGGGATTTAATAGTGCTTTCAAATTGATTATTTTGAGTTTTACTTTGCTCTACAGCCTTTTCCACTTGAATAATATTTTGACCAATGGCATGGGCAATTCCTTCTATTAGCTGTTGGCGATATATTGAGTAGTTCACTAGGTTGATTAGGGACGCTGATTTTTCTAAAAACAAGGTTTTTCCTTCAATCGTATCAAATGGAACCTTCGATTTGATATGCTCAATCAAGAAACTTGAGAGAGTTTGTGCTCCTTCAATTCTAGAATTAAATGCTTTTGCAGACTCTTTATTAATGAGAGTATCTGGGTCTTCTCCTTGAGGCAATATTAGAAACTTAATAACGAGCCCTGAAGTTATTGAAGGCAAAGATGTTTTTAATGCTTTCCATGCAGCATCTCTTCCTGCCTTATCACCATCAAAACAAAATACTATGGTTTCTGCAGAGCGAGATAAGACTTGCAGATGGGCTGGAGTTGTTGCAGTTCCAAGAGTTGCCACAACATTTGTAATCCCATGTTGATGGAGAGCAATCACATCCATATAGCCTTCTACAACAAGAATCGAATCAATCTTTCGACTAAATTTACGGCAATGGTAAAGACCATACAGCTCTTTAGATTTTGAAAAGAGTGGAGTTTCCGGTGAATTCAGATATTTTGGGTTATCTTGGCTAGATAGAACACGGCCTCCAAAGCCAATCACAGAACCTTTTGCATTATGAATTGGGAACATGAGCCGATTTCTGAAGCGATCATAATAATCATCTTTTTTATCTTTTTTTGGAACAATCATTCCCATTGAAAGGAGATCCTGAACTGAGTCTTCATTCATACTGTATTGATCAAAAAGATTAGTCCATCCTGGTGGTGCAAACCCTAACTCAAATCTTTTAGCGATCGAACCACTGATACCTCTTTTTTTTGCATAACTTACTACCTTATTTTTTTCAGAAGAACTTTTTAGTTGATTTTGATAAAAATCATTGAGCTCTGACATAATTTGATTGTATCTCTTAAAGCGTTTGTCTACTGGTTTAGCAGTTTGGTCATAGACAACGGAAATTCCAGATTCTCCTGCAACAGTTTCAATGGCTTCAACAAAAGATAAATGGTCATACTTCATCACAAAATCAATAATTCCCCCACTTTCACCGCAACCAAAACAGTGGTAAATTTGTTTAGTTGGAACTACTGTAAAGGATGGAGTTTTCTCTTCATGAAAAGGGCAACAAGCCTTATAATCTTTTCCAGCTTTTTTTAATGCTACACGCTTATTTATCAGACCAACAATATCTACTCTATTGGGCAAATCATTGATGAAATCTCTGTCAATAAATGGCATAATTTACAGCTTAGTCTTTAGATTAGGTTTCTATTTATTTTAATGTTAAACACTGAATTCATTCACCCTAAATTCATTCCGACATGGATTCTAATATTGTTTATGCGTATTGGAGTTTTTATCCCTTTTAATTTTCAAGTGTTGATTGGAAAAACAATTGGAAAGTTGTTATATCCATTCATGCATAGACTCAGATCGACAGCCTATTCGAATATCTCTCACTGCTTTCCTGATAAAAAACAAAACCAAGTTAATTTACTTGTAAAAAGGCACTTTGAAGCAATTGGTGTTAGTTTTTTTGAAACTGCTAATGCATACTATGGTAGTGACAAAAAAATTAGAAAACTTCTAACGATTACTAATGAGAATTTTTTTCAAGATGCACTCAAGGAGGAAGGTGGCATAATTCTTCTATGCTCTCATTTTATGCCTCTTATGTTAGGAAGTCGGGCGCTCCTAATCAACCATACCATTGCAAATATTTATAGACCTCAAAATAATAAGTTGTTTGATAGGATTATGGTTAGGGGATACAAAAAGAATGGTGCTGTCATGATTAAAAGTACGGATACTAGATCTATCATCAAAGCAATAAATAATAGCCTTCCAATTTGGTATGCGCCTGATCAAGATTTAGGCAAAAATAATAGTGTATTTGCACCATTTTTTGGAATTCAAACAGCAACAGCTTCAGCAACAGCCAGACTAGCTAAAAATAATAACACCAGGGTTATTCCTTACAGTTTTATTAGAACTAAAAAAGGCTATACAATGTCATTTGAAAAGCCTATAGCAAATTATCCATCAAATGATCCAATTCAAGATGCGACAATTGTAAATCAAATTCTTGAAAAACAAATCATTAAATCACCTGAGCAATATTTATGGATTCATCGTCGCTTTAAAACGAGGCCAAACGATGAAAAAAACTTTTACAAATATAATTAATATTATTTGATTAGAAATACTACAATTTGAAAAAATAGCGTATAATTCACCTCTTAATTTTTTGATACATGAACTAAATATATGTCAATTGATACACAAGCTATTATTAAAGAATACCAAAAAGACCCTTCAGATACTGGATCTGTTGATGTTCAAGTTGCCCTTCTTACTGCAAGAATCAGGCACTTGACAGAACATTTTAAGACCCATAAGAAAGATCATCATTCCAGAAGGGGGCTTTTAAGACTTGTTTCTCAGCGTAAAAAATTACTTGCTTACATTAAAAACAACGATCTTACAGCTTACGCTAATTTGATTTCGCGACTAGGCTTAAGAAAGTAAATAATTTTAAGAGACAAAACTAAAGCCCCTATTTTGGGGCTTTTTTATTACTCGTCGCATTAAAATAGAGTCATGGAACTATCTGCACACTATCAAAAAATAACTGAGCTTTCTGAGCGAATGAGCATTCTGTCAGAGCACCTCAAACTTGAGGAGAAGAAAGATCGGCTTGAAGAAGTTAAGTTAGAGCTAGAGAATCCAGATGTTTGGTCAGATCCAGACAGGGCACAATCATTAGGAAAAGAAAGGGTTCAGCTTGATAACCTATGTGAAACATTTTCAAAATCATCTTCCATCTTAAATGATGCTAAAGAGCTTTTAGAAATGGCTGATAGTGAAAATGATATTGATACAGTCAATGGCATTGTCGCTGACCTGGATGAAACAGAGAGTTTAATTTCAAAATATGAGTTTGAGAGAATGTTTAGTGGCGAGATGGATCGTAACTCTGCCTATCTTGATATTCAGTCTGGCTCTGGTGGAACAGAAGCTCAAGATTGGGCTGAAATGATTCTGAGAATGTACTTGAGATGGGGAGACAAGCATAACTTTAAAGTTAAATTGATGGAAGTTTCAGCGGGTGATGTTGCAGGCATCAAGTCTGCTACGATTCATTTTGATGGTGAATACGCATTTGGTTGGCTTAGGAGTGAAATAGGCATTCACAGACTTGTTAGAAAATCTCCATACAATGCAAATGGAAAGAGACACACATCATTTTCCTCAGTCTTTGTATCACCTGAGATTGATGACGATATAGAAATTGTAATTGATCCATCAGACCTTCGAATTGATACCTACCGCGCATCTGGTGCTGGTGGTCAGCACGTCAATAAAACTGAGTCGGCCGTTCGAATAACGCATTTACCAACAACTACGGTTGTTCAATGCCAAGATGGGCGATCACAGCACGCCAACAAAGATCAGGCAATGAAGCAATTAAAATCAAAACTTTATGAGCTTGAAATTCAAAAAAGAAACTCTGAGAAGCAAGATGTCGAAGATCTAAAATCTGATATTGGATGGGGTCATCAAATACGCTCGTATGTTTTGGACCAATCAAGAATTAAAGACTTAAGGACTGGCATCGAGAGCAGCAACACTCAAGATGTACTTGATGGAAACTTAGATCAATTTATTGTTGCAAGCCTTAAAGCTGGCCTTTAAACAATTCATCTCTATGAATCAAGAATGCAAATGTAAAATTAAAACGAAAATACCACAAAAATGAAACCTCAAGATACTATTCAATTTAACGAAAAAGGCCTAGTTCCTGTTATTACTCAGGATTATTCCTCAAATGAAATCCTAATGATGGCTTGGATGAATAAAGAAGCTTTAGAGCTCAGTATGGAAACAAAAAGAGCCGTATATTTTTCAAGATCAAGAAAAAAACTCTGGTTTAAAGGTGAAGAGTCAGGCAACTACCAAGACATAATTGAAATTTATACAGATTGCGATCAGGACGTTGTCTTGCTTAAAGTTGAACAAAAGGGGGGTATTGCTTGTCATACTGGAAGGGCGAGATGCTTCTTTAATAAACTAGAAGACAATGAATGGAAAGTCGTCTCAAATGTAATAAAAGACCCAAAAGAAATTTATGGATAGCATTCTCAAATCGCTGGAGAGGATTCTAGAAGAGAGAAAATCTGCTTCTGCTGATCAATCATACGTCTCCTCTTTGTATCATAAAGGAACTAGCTCAATTTTAGAAAAGATCAGTGAAGAGTCTGAAGAGGTTATTAATGCGGTTAATGAGGAAGGTAGAAAAGAAATTATTCATGAAGTGGCAGACTTATGGTTTCACCTTCTTGTTCTACTTCGTCACGAGGACATTAAAATTGAGGAGATTGAATCAGAACTAGCCAGGCGTTTTGGTGTATCTGGCCACGATGAAAAAGCCTCGAGAGATTCCAAATAGAATTTTCTAACCTAAAAGTTCAAAGGCGCTGATCATCCCTTCGGCAACTTCTGAAATTCTCTTATTTTTATCCATTGCCATTTTTCTGAGAGATTGGTATGCCTCATCCTCACTAATCTTTTTGTGCTTCATGAGTAAACCCTTTGCTTTTTCAATTGACTTGCGCTCGGCCAACTGACTTCTTGTTGCATCTAACTCATCTTTTAGAGCCTGGAACTCTCTAAAACGAGCAATGGCAACATCAATAATGGGCTGCACCCTCTTTTCTTCTAAACCATCAACGATATATGCATTCACTCCAGATTTAATAGCAGTACCGGCCATATGCTCCTCTGATGCCTCGGTAAACATAACAATTGGCTTTGGCTTTGTTTTATTGACATCTCTTAAATTAGCAAAAACTGCCTCATCAGGAATATCTGCATTAACAATTACAACGTCTGCATGAGTAATTTCATTACTGTTAGCAAGATTTTCACTTTCCTCTAAACGACTAATTACCTCATGACCCTTGTCTTGAAGGGCTCGCCTTAAGATTGCAGATCGCCCCATATTTTCGTCAACGAGAATGATTTTGAGAGCAGATTGATTCATTGTATTTTTTTTCATGTTTGTTAAACTTTGTAGCCTTAATAATATACCCTATAAGCACTGAATTTAATACTGCGCTCAAAGTACATTAATTTTTTATAATCAAAAACTATAGCTGGTGGAAAATTAGGAGAGAAAACCACCAGCATAGTCATTCTTGCTTCATTTCATCAAATAGAAGAAATGAATGGCACCAACTAGAATCATTGGTGCCGTTTATTTTTATTTAGTGACGAACTCTGGGTAAGCTTCCATTCCACATTCAGAAATGTCAACTCCAGATTCCTCTTCATCTTCTGATACGCGAAGTCCAATTAGAGACTTAAGTGCAAGCCAAACCAATAATGATGCAACAAACACCCACACAAAAATAGTTAATGCTCCAACTATTTGTCCAGAAAATGAAACATCGGCATTAGTCAGAGGAACTGCTAAAAGACCCCATAATCCAACAACACCATGGACTGAAATAGCACCAACTGGATCATCTATCTTGAGTTTACGATCTAGCCAAACAATTGATAGAACAACGATAACACCTCCGACAGCTCCAATTAATGATGCTGCAAAGGCGCTTGGCGTATCAGGTCCAGCAGTAATAGCAACTAGGCCTGCCAAAGCACCATTCAAAGTCATAGTTAAGTCTGCTTTACCAAACCACAGCTTAGCAAAAACAAGTGCAGCAATGACGCCCCCAGCTGCTGCTGCGTTGGTATTCACAAACACCATTGCAACCGCATCAGCACTCTCTTTACTGGCCATAGCTAGAACTGAGCCACCATTAAATCCGAACCAACCTAGCCATAGGATGAATGTTCCCAATGTAGCTAAAGGCAGGTTTGCACCTACGATTGGCATTGAATTTCCATCCTTATCATACTTGCCCTTTCTGGGTCCAAGTATCAATACTCCAGCTATTGCAGCAGCAGCACCAGCCATATGAACAATGCCTGATCCAGCAAAGTCATAGAAGCCAAAATCGCCAAGGTTGTAAAGACCAAAGACATCATTTCCACCCCAAGTCCATGAACCCTCAAGAGGATAAATAATGGTAGTAAAAATCACGGCAAAGGCAAAGAAAGTAAACAACTTCATTCGCTCAGCAACAGCGCCAGAAACAATTGACATTGCAGTTGCTACAAAGACCACTTGGAAATAAAAGTCTGAGGCATTTGAGTATGTCTCACCCTGTCCGCTGATTCCCGAAAGAAATGCTCCGCCCCCATACATTAGATCGTAACCATAGATCATATACATAGTACAAGCAATGGCAAAGAGGCCAATATTTTTAGTTAATATTTCTGCAGTATTTTTGCTTCTAACTAATCCAGCTTCTAGCATTGAAAAGCCAGCCGCCATCCACATAACAAGTGCACCCATTACTAAAAAGTAAAAAGTATCAATTGCATACTGTAATTCTAATATTTGATTTTCCATTTTCCTACTCCTATAGTGCCTCTGGCCCAGATTCACCCGTACGAATACGAACAACCTGTTCTAGACTTGTAACAAAAATTTTGCCATCTCCAATCTTTCCACCATTAATCTTGCAAGCAGAACTAATAGTTTCAATAACCTGTTCAACTTGCTCATCGGTAATCGCAATTTCTAATTTAACTTTAGGAAGGAACTCCACAACGTACTCTGCACCTCTGTAAAGCTCAGTGTGACCTTTTTGTCTTCCAAACCCCTTTACTTCAGTAACAGAAACACCATTAATATCAATTTCTGAGAGTACTTGTCTCACGCTATCCAGTCTTTTTGGCTGAATATAAGCTGTTATCATTTTCATATTATTACTCCAATGTTATAAACAAAGAAGCCCGCTACTTTATTCAAAGTAGCGGGCTTCTATACCAGTTCAGCTCACCTTTAAACTGACGAAAAAAAACGCTTATCTAGGTTACACCCAAATAAACGTCAATGTCTTTTCTTAAAACCAACATCGGATTTAAGATATGCGTAATTATATATAAAAAAATTCTATGGATTTAGTTTTTTTAAATATTCTGACTCAGTCATAATTTCAACGTTATGTTTTTTTGCATTAATCATTTTGGATTGACCAACATTTTCACCAACAATCAGAAAATCCGTTTTAGAGCTGACACTTTTTGCAACACTTATTCCATGCAGTTTAGCCTCCTTTTCAAGCTGAGCTCTTGAATGACTCATAGCACCTGTAAAAACAATTTTTTTATTTTGAAATGGATTATCAAATAACTCTATGTCATTAATTAAGATAGTTTTTTCTAGCTCAAAGCCATTATTTATCAAAATTTTATATTGATCTTCTATAGATGCTAATCCTTCAAATATTTGCTCTGCAGTTAATTCTGCAAAACCATCTATGTTCGCGATGTCTTCGGCTTTTAATTCAAAGATTTCTTCGATAGAATAATTCTTTAATAAATTTTCACAGTTACCCATTCCAAGTCTTTGGACACCAAAAGCAGCCAAAAAACGCCAATCCTCAATACTCTCTTGACGAGATCTATTCAGCTGATCAATCAGGTTACTTGAGGTTTTTTCCCCGAAACCCATATCAATTAACTGATCTACACTAAGTTCATAAATATCACTTACTTTGCGAATTTCATGATCATAAAGCTTTTGAATTGTTGCCTGTCCAAAACCATCATTATTTGCAAGAATTTTGAAGAAATAAATCATTTTCCCAATAACCTGATCTGGACAGGAATTAGTATTAGGACACATGAGGAAGTCAGAATCCCAAATTAAATGAGAGCCACAACTAGGACAATCAGAAGGAATATCTACTTCTGCTTTTTTTAGGACTTTATTGATTTTTGGTATGACCATACCGCTTCGAGTTAACTCAACAACGCTTCCAGCACCGAGGCCTTGCTCCTTTACCAAGCCAAAATGATGTCCTGTAGCCCTATAGATTGTTGCTCCACTTAGTTGGGTTGGCTCTAGCTCCGCAACTGGGGTAATTTTTCCAGTTCTTCCAACTTGAGGAGTTATTGAAATGACTTTGACTTGTGCTTTTTCTTTATTTTCTTTGTAAGCAATTTGCCACCGATGGAACTTTCGGTTTGACCCCATATGGGACTTTAAATCTGGGTTAACTGCTTCAAAAACAACACCATCAATATCAAAATCAACACCCTGCTCTAACTCGAGAACAATTTCAGCAAACTGGTTCTTAAATTCATTAATACCTCCTTGCCAAAAGGGAAGCTGCTTAAAAGGAACAAATAATGCGGCCTTTGCCATAATCGCATCTTTTGCAAAATGATCCAACTCTTTTTCTTTAATAAGGCTAGCTTGAAAGTTTCTTGGGTACTCGAAATGATTGCTTAAGTGGCTTTCAAAATAGCTTCTCTTTACAACTATTTCTCCAGGACCTTGACCCCTCTCACTATCATTTAAAAGCCCTAGTCCTCTATCAAAAACTCTAGAGATATCACTACCTTTGTTCCCATCGCCACGAGTATATAGTTTTATTCCGTCATCATATCCAGCAAAACCATCCAACTTTGCAGTTCCTTTAATCAGAATATCATCAAGATTAAGTGAAATTTCATCAGCAAATTTAGTAATTCTCTCCAGCCACTTTTCAACTTCGGACCATGAGTAGGCTTTATCAGTTGAAAGCATCTTTTCTGGAAGTTTAATTTTTTCTTCTGAGAAGCCCTCAACCTCAACCTCAATATCTTTCAGAAAAGGGTGATTTGGCATTCTTTTAGCTAGTTCTGGAATGAAAATAAAGTCATAATTTTCATCACTAACTATTGGACTGCCACTCCTGTACCTTTGATTTGCAATCATACAAAATTCAAGTAGGTGATCATCTGATAAATCGCTTACTAAAGAAATTTCAGCAGATATATCTTGAATTTGTTTTTCTGTAAGCATAATTATTTCAAACTAGCTTACGTTAAAAAAATTAAAACTTGGAAGCAATTTGATCAAAGAGTTCTGCACTATAGCTAATTGTTTTCTCATCATTCTCTTCACTAAGATCAACAAAGATTACTCTTGTATGGGAATTGGTATCTTCTTTAAGAATCAATTGATAAGTTTTTGTTATAGAGGCAGTCGCAAGAAGCTTAGAGAAGAAGCCTTTATTTGGAGTTACATTGATAAAGTAACTACCTTCAATCTGATCACGATCTTCAATATCAATACTTAATTCATCAAGCGCCCATCCGAGAAGTTTCCAGGATTCGTCTTTATCAAATGGGAAAGTAAGAGTTGCAAAACCTGTTTCCGAGAGTTCAACAACAATATCTAGAACAACCTCAGTTGCATTCGTCTGAATTTTAGTAATGGCATCTGATCGATCATTTCCTAAGAATACCATTAACTGAAGCATCATTTCAGTTTCAAGTTCAACATCTTTCTCTCTTGGCTGCCATACCCTCATTGCACCGCTAACAACCTCTCCTATTGAACTTAAGGTCAAGTATACTTCTGACTCCATTGGATACTTCTGATTTCATTGGGTCATCTGTTGGCTCTATACGTATTCTATATTTATCAGCAATGGGGAGTCCATATTGTGTTTTTAATGCTTTAGATAAAGCAGCGCGAATTGCGCCTAGTGACTTGTCTGGAACTTTAGTCTCGATTTCTAGGTAATCCGTTTCAAGGAGTCCAATTTTTTGATTCTCTTTTTCTATTTTAAAGCCGTAAGAACGAAAAAATTCTTTAGATAAAGCCCAAACATCACTTGGAGGAAGATCAACTAAAAGCCAGCGACGATATTTATCTCTCTTTATCTCAACATTTTGAACCCTTTGTACCACCTGATTTTCATCTACAATCTCCTCCACTTCAGTTAAAGCCTGAAGAGAGCTAGGTTCAGTTAGATCAGGAGGAATAATGAGAGAACCCACTTTTTCGTCAGCTTGATAATTAATATCTCTACTTCCTAGTCCAATTTCCTTAACTGGCGCTGTAACTTTAGAGCAACTAGATAAAATTGCAACAATTAAAACAATATTTAAATAACTAATAATCTTCATACTAAGTTTAATTCCTTCAAATCATTCTCTATAACTGACCTAAACTCACTTGACAATTCAAGTAGAGGCAACCTTATTCCTCTAGAGCACATGCCCATCTTGTGAAGAGCCCATTTAACCGGAATTGGATTGGCCTCAACAAATAAATTCTTATGTAGATTTTCGAGTTCTATATTGGCTTGTTTAGCTAATTCAGCATTACCAGCAATAGCAGCCAAATATACCTTTTGAAGCTGCTTAGGGGTTACATTAGCAGTTACAGAGATCCCGCCATGACCTCCCAAAAGCAGAAAATCTACAGCTGTAGCATCATCCCCGGTAAGCAGTAAAAAATCCTTTGGACAGCATTTAACTAGCTCTTTAATTACAGATAAATCTCCGGTAGCATCCTTGATACCTATTATGTTTGAGATTTCGGAGAGCCTAGAAGTTGTCTTAACAGACATATCAACAGCAGTTCTTCCAGGAACATTATATAAAATCTGATCAATATCAACAGATTCAGCAACCAGTTTGAAATGCTGATATAACCCTTCTTGAGTTGGTTTATTGTAATAAGGGGTAACTAGAAGACACGCATCTGCGCCCAAATTCTCAGCCTCTTGGGTGAGCTCAATCGCTTCAGAAGTTGAATTGGCTCCAGTTCCAGCAATAACTGGTATTCGTCTTGCTGCATATTTAATGGTGTGATTGATTATTTTGAGGTGTTCTTTAACGCCAACAGTTGCTGACTCACCTGTTGTTCCAACTGAGACAATCGAGCTTGTTCCTGCTTCAATATGGAAATCAATGAGATTATTCAGAGACTCATAATCAACTGTTCCATCATCAAACATTGGAGTAATTAAGGCTACATTTGAGCCCTTAAAGGAGTGTTTTATTGTCATAAAGTGTTTATTTTTATTGTAATTAAATTATATACGATTGACCTTACAATAACAATTGAAGAGATGGCATTTAACGAGAAACTATCTGGATAAAATATCAGGTCTTTTTTGCTTTGTTTTCTTTATTGATTGCTCTTTGCGCCAAGCATCAATTTTAGCCTGATTACCACTTAACAATACCTCGGGCACAGAGTCACCATCAATGGTCTCTGGCCTTGTATAGTGAGGATGATCCAACAGGTTGTTTGTAAATGAGTCATTGAGTGAGTCTTTATTGCCAAGAACACTATCTAGGCGTCTGCTAACCGCATCAATTAATACCATTGAAGCCAATTCTCCTCCACTAATAACATAGTCACCAATTGAAACCTCAAAGTCAATATCATTTTCGATTACTCGCTCATCAACACCCTCATAACGCCCACAAAGCAATGTCAATGATTCAAAGCTTGAAAGCTTTTCAACTAGTTTTTGATTTAAGGGTTCTCCCTGAGGGGATAGATATATGACCTTAGTATTGGGCTCTAACTCTTTAATCTTGGTCAGACAATCCCTGATTGGCTTGACCTGCATCACCATACCTGCTCCACCGCCATATGGCTTATCATCAACATTTTTATACTTATTAGAACTAAAGTCTCTTAACTGCCATTCTCTTATCGAAATAATTGAATTCTTTAGTGCTCTTGAGATAACACCCTCTTCTTTGATAGCTGAAAACATTTCAGGGAAGAGTGTGATGATATCAAATTTCATTTTGTGCACCTTCTAAGTAAGTATTTTCGATAGAACTCCATGATAAATTTTGCTTAAATCTTCAAGATCTTGAACCAAAACAGATTCATTAACCTGATGAATCGTTGCGTTGACTGGCCCAAGCTCTACAACCTGAGTCCCTTTTTGAGCAATAAACCTTCCATCCGAAGTTCCTCCAGAAGTAGAGAGTTCAGGAGTAATATCTTTTGTTTCTTCGATTGCGCTTACACATGCTGAAACCAAATCACCCACAGGAGTTAAAAATGGATATCCAGAGTGGGACCAATCGATGGTGTAGTCAATTTTGTGCGAATCCAAAATTTCGTGAACCTTCTTCATCAATTCTTCTTTGGTGGTTTCTGTAGAGTAACGAAAATTAAACATAACTTTAGCCTCTCCAGGAATAACATTCGTCACCCCATCACCAGAATGGATATTGGAAACCTGTAATGAGGTTGCTGGAAAATATTCATTGCCGCTATCCCACTCTTGACTGCACAAATCACTTAGAGCTGGAGCAATAAAATGAATTGGATTTTTAGCTAAATGAGGATAGGCCACATGTCCTTGCTTCCCTTTAACATGAATCACGCCATTTAATGAGCCTCTTCTTCCATTTTTTATTACATCACCAGTCACTGAGGTAGATGAAGGTTCGCCAAGAAGACAATAATCAATTTTTTGGTTATTTTCTCTCAAATATTCCATCACCTTGACTGTTCCATTAACAGCTACCCCCTCCTCATCAGATGTAATCAAGAAAGCAATAGTTCCATTGTGGTTTGGATTCTCATTAACAAAGTTTTCAGTTGCAGTTACCATTGAAGCCAGACCACCTTTCATGTCTGCAGCGCCTCGACCATACAAAAAACCATCCTTGATAGTAGGCTCAAAAGGCGAAGTATTCCAAGCATCTTCATTACCCGCTGGAACAACGTCTGTATGACCTGCAAAAGCAAAAATGGGGCCACTATTTCCTCGCGTTGCCCAAAAATTATCAACGTCTCCAAATTTTAGTGGATAAATCTCAAAGCCAATTTTTTTTAGGCGCTCGATCATTATTGACTGACAACCATTATCATCAGGTGTAACTGAGGCTTGTCTTATGAGAGATTTTGCTAGTTCAAGTGTTTTATTCATGGGTTGCTATTTTACTTATAAATTCGTTACAGTATCTAAAGCCTCTTCGATTATGTTTCTGTCAGGATGGTCAGCAGGCATAAGGTAAAGCGCCTTTTCCCAAAACTCGATAGCACCGTCAAAATTTCCTTCATGCGCTGCAACAATTCCTGAAAAATATAAAACTTGGATTGATTGTGGATCCAGACTAAAGGCCTCATCAATCAACACCTTAGACTTTCCATCAAATTGGCCATCTTGCTTTGCTGCAATTGCGCTTGCATATTGAAGTAATAAGTCAATATCATTTGGATTAATTAAATAGGCTTTCTCAAAAACTTGAATGGACTCATCAACATTTCCAATGCCAATCTGTGCTAAACCCATCATCTTTAATGCTTGAAAATCATCTGGATTCTCTTCAAGAAAATTCTGTAGTTGTTGAATACTGTCATTCATAGTCATGGGCTGGGAAAAAGATTGTTCACTCGGAAGTATCTTAGGTGATAGTTGAGAATAGATAGCAAAAGACATAACACCAATAAGTAAAAATATTGCAATTGACCATGATAAAGGCTTTATGGCAATGCTTTCACTATTGCTACTTTTCAATTCATTTGCAAGAGTAGTAATAATCTCAGATTCAGCAACCTTAAACTGCTCTTCATCAATCAAGCCTTGGTTGATATCAACTGTTAACTCTTCCTGCTTTTGCTTATTAATGGCTATATTGGAATCAATATCACTGAGACCTCGTTTAATTGGTCGAAAAATAAACCATCCAAGAAAAAGAGCTGTCAAAAATAGCATGACAATAAATTGCCAGGTAATAATCATTGCTTTGGCCTCATTAAGTATCTTCGATCAATTGCTGCTATGAGAGCGCCAAGAGCAATCATGAGTCCGCCAAGCCAAATCCATCGAACAAGAGGTTTATAGTAAATTCTAACGCTCCATGCACCGCCCTCCAAAGCCTCACCTAAGGCAACATAAAGATCGCGCGTAATTGAAGGGTCAATTGAAGCCTCAGTCATTGGCATACCTGTTTGATATAAACGCTTTTCAGGTCTGAGTTGAGTCACTTTCTTATCATTTTTGAATACACTAATATCCCCTATAAAACCAGAATAATTGTCTTTTGAGTGAGGACTTACACCGTTAAATACAAAATCATATCCAGCAATCGTTTTTGATTCACCAATATTCATTTTGATATCCTTTTCAATTCCTAGCTGAGTTGTCACAGTTGCTCCAAGAACAAAGACAGCAATTCCTAGGTGTGCAATAATCATTCCAACGAATGACATAGAAAGCTTAGATTTAGCTTTTAATCTCCTCAAAAATAGTGCCCCCACATGATTGACCACCCAGATAAATAAAGCTATCGAAATTAAAACAAAAATATTTTTAGTAATGAAAACCCATGAAAGTAAAGTTAAAAGAAAAATACAAACCCACTCGAGTTTCAATAAATTGAAAACTCTTAGAGCAGAATCTTTCTTCCATCGAACATAAGGGTAAACAGCAAGAGCAAGAACTCCAGGAATCATTATTGGAACGAAAACTGCATTAAAGTAGGGAGCTCCAACCGATATTTTTCCAAGATTGAGTGAATCCAAAATAAGCGGATAAAGTGTCCCTAAAAGAACACTTAACATGGCTGTGACCAGCAAGATATTATTGATCAGCAGCCCTGTCTCTCTAGACAGCAAAGAAAACGGATTACTTTGCTGTAACAAACTAGACCGCCATGTATATAAAACCAATGACCCACCAATAACAATAAACAAAAATATGAGAATGAACAATCCCCTTGTTGGGTCAGTTGCAAAGGCATGGACCGAAGTCAAAACTCCAGATCGAACTAAAAATGTTCCGAGTAAGCTTAATGAAAATCCTCCAATAGCGAGCAGAACTGTCCACTGCTTAAATGCCCCACGTTTTTCACTGACACTCAAAGAATGAATAAGGGCTGTTGCTACAAGCCAAGGCATGAATGAGGCATTTTCAACTGGATCCCAAAACCACCAACCTCCCCAGCCAAGTTCGTAATATGCCCACCAACTGCCAAGGGTTATACCAATGGTCAAAAAGGACCAGGATACTAGTGCCCAGGGCCTAGTCCATCTTATCCAAGTACTATCAAGTTGACCTCTTATGAGTGCAGATAGAACAAAAGCAAATGGAATAGCCAGGCCAACATATCCCATGTAGAGCATAGGAGGGTGAACTGCAAGACCAAAGTCTTGGAGCAAAGGATTAAGCTCACGACCCTCTGATGGAGGCATCATAAGACGCTCAAAAGGATTAGAGGTAAAAAGCAGAAAAAGTAAAAAACCTAAACTAATAGCACCAAGCACGATTAGAGTAAGATTGATTAAATCTGATGGAATTCGTTTGGAAAAAATCGAAACAGCAACAGTCCATAGAGATAGCACGAAGACCCATAATAGAAGAGAGCCTTCATGAGCACCCCAAACGGCTGAAGCCTTATATAAAACTGGAAGCTGAGTATTTGAATTCTCTGCAACATATTTAACGGAAAAATCATTCGTTAAAAATGCAGCTAATAACACAAAGAATGCTACAGCTATCCAAAAACCTTGAG
This sequence comes from Candidatus Thioglobus sp. REDSEA-S12_B1, assembly GCA_001628405.1. Taxonomy (GTDB): domain Bacteria; phylum Pseudomonadota; class Gammaproteobacteria; order PS1; family Pseudothioglobaceae; genus Pseudothioglobus. Next base: position 26,432 of record LURN01000007.1, read on the forward strand.
CCCAGACTAATGGCTTTGCGAGCTGAGCAAGAGATTCTTTATTTTGATAGAGCCCTATAGATGGAACTGCGATCAAAACGAAGGAAATAACTAGAGCGAGAACAAGTGCAAAATGCCCAACTTCAATCA